>JBDTEG010000181.1:0-41195 GCA_039922695.1 Rhodanobacter sp.
GCACGCCGAACACCTGCACGTCCTGGATCTTGGGATGGGTGTAGAGAAATTCCTCGATCTCGCGCGGGTAAACGTTCTCGCCGCCGCGGATGATCATGTCCTTGAGCCGACCCACGATGCTGCAATAGCCGTCTGCATCGATGACGGCGAGATCGCCGGTGTGCATCCAGCGCGCCGCGTCGATCGCTTCACGCGTGCGCAAATCGTCGTTCCAGTAGCCCAGCATCACCGAATAACCCCGTGTGCAAAGCTCTCCCGGCATGCCGCGCGGCACCACCGCACCGTCCTCGCTGACCAGCTTCACTTCCAGATGCGGATGAATCCGGCCCACGCTGCCGACCCGGCGCTCCAGCGGATCGTCCGGCACGGTCTGGAAACTCACCGGACTGGTCTCGGTCATGCCGTAGGCGATGGTGATCTGGTCCATGTGCATCTCATGGACCACCCGGCGCATCACCTCGATCGGGCACGGCGAGCCGGCCATGATGCCGGTACGCAGGGAACTCAAATCGAACTCGGCGAAACGCGGATGCTCCAGCTCGGCGATGAACATCGTGGGCACGCCATGCAGGCCGGTACATTTTTCCGCGGCCACGGTCTCCAGCGTGGCCAGCGCATCGAAGCCCTCGCCGGGGATCACCATGCAGGCGCCATGGGTAACACAGGCCAGGTTGCCCAGCACCATGCCGAAGCAGTGGTAGAACGGCACCGGTATGCACAACTTGTCGTGCTCGGTCAGGCCCATCGCCGCACCGATGAACCAGCCGTTGTTGACGATGTTGTGATGGGTCAGCGTGGCGCCCTTGGGTGCGCCGGTGGTGCCGGAGGTGAACTGGATATTGACCGCGTCATCGAAGCTGAGCATCGGCTCGAGCGCATGCAGTTGCGCCAGCGCCGCCGTATCGCCCAGTGCCGCGAGCTGCTGCCAGCTACGTGCGCCGGGCTCGGCCTGTTCGTCCAGCAGGATCACCTCGCGCAGCGACGGCAGTCTGGCCGCACGCAGCTGGCCGGCCGTGGCGTCGCCCAGTTCCGGCGCCAGTTCGGAAAGAATTGCCAGGTACTGCGAGGTCTTGAAGCGACGCGGCAGCACCAGCGCCTGGCAACCGACCTTGTTCAACGAGTATTCCAGTTCGTGCGTGCGGTAGGCAGGATTGATGTTGACCAGGATCAAACCGGCCTTGGGCGCCGCAAACTGCAGCAACACCCACTCGGCGCGATTCGGTGCCCAGATGCCAATACGGTCGCCACGCCCGAGGCCCAGCGCGAGCAGGCCGGCGGCGACGCGCTCGACATCGGCATGAAACTGGCGATAGTTCAGGCGTACCCCTTGCGCGCGCACCACCAGCGCAGGGCGATCCGGATACCGGGACGCCACGCGGTCAAGCAGCCGGCCGATGGTTTCGCCGAGCAGCGGCTGCGCGCTGGCGCCGTGCACATAGCTTGGTCTTTGTGCAGTCATCGAAGGACGCCTCGTCGTCGCTGCCACGATCCGAGTGCCAGCATAGCGCCGGGCCAGTTCGTCACGGTCGCTGCACAGCAAAACAAGGACTCTTGTGCGGCAGCACCTCACGCGACTTCCCTCCCGTTCCACTCTCACCAGGAGTTCTTGATGACTGCCACGTCCCTGATCATTTTTCTGTTGATAGGCGCCATCGCCGGCTGGTTGGCCGGGCTGATCGTGCGCGGCTTCGGCTTCGGGCTGCTCGCCAATATCGTGATCGGCATCATCGGCGCGTTTCTCGCCGGCTGGTTGCTGCCCGCGCTGGGCATCAGTTTCGCCGTTGGTAACCCGATCATCACCAGCATTCTCTACGCGCTGATCGGCGCGATCGTGCTGTTGGTCATCATCGGGCTGTTCCGCGGCGGGTCTCGGCGGGTGTAGCCGGGTGTAGCCAGACGTCACCGCCACCGGAGAACCGCAGCGGTGCAAACCGCTGCGGCTTTCTTTGTGTGTCCGCACTCCCGTCGCGGCGTGCGCGCAAGAGGCACGCACCAACCGGCAGGCAGGTCAGACCGCTCGCTGATAGCCGTCCGACGCCAGCACGCAGCGCGTACCGCCTCCGCGACACGGCGCAGTACTCCTTTCACGCCTTCTCGTTCGATCCGAAAACTCGTCGGTTCAACGCAGCAGGTGGCTGGACCCGGCTTGCTTGCGACGCACGCATCGCGTGCGTCGCAAACCGCGTACCGCTGACGGCCGGCGCACAGACGCCGCTGTCAGATCGCCTTTCAACTACTTCCCGGCTGCCCGGCCAGTCATGTTGCCGAACTTGAACGATGTCCTCGGGTATGGCTTCAGGGGAGGCCGTTGCATGCTGTCACTGCACCATCACGCGAATCTCCTCCACCACGCTCCAGTTCGCCAAGGTCGTCACATTGCCGACAGCGAGCCCTTTCGAGATCGCAGCGAGCACGCGACGCATGAGCTTGCCGGGGCGGTATACGGCGTTGACCAGGTCAACATGTCCGCATACTCCTTGAAGCAGTCTGGAAAATTCGTTACTCCGAATTTCTGGCGAATATCCGGATCGGTCGTGTTCGCCTGTTCAATGAAAGCCTTCGAAGGCTGGAAGTAGTGCTCTTCCTTGCAGTGCACCGCGATTTGCGCTTCGATGGCCTCGGTGTGCTCGTCGACGTTGCTTGTGCATGCCATGGTCGTTGTCTCCTGACTCGAATCGCCACTTCCGGCGGTGGCGCCATCTGCCGGCGACACCACCGTGCTACCGGCATGAACTGGCTTGGGTGTCCCGGTTGCCGTATCCGGGAAAGCCACTCCGCGCCCGCCTGCATTTGCTCAATTCACAAACGGCGCGCCTACCGGAATAACTGTCCGGTCAAAGCTGATATTGGTCACGATGGCGAAGCTCGTGTACATGGCGATCAGGCCGCAGATCAGCCCCAGCCAGCCACCCGCCACGGTCAGCCCGGGCATGCCGAGCAGACCGCCGAAACCGAGCAGGAAGAACGTGACCCACAGGGTAAGAAAGATCCACCACAGCGCCTTGCTTGCCTTGAACGTTGCCACCCACATGTACAGCGTGAACACGCCCCAGCCAATCAGCGTCACGGCAATCGTGCTGCCGGCCTGCGACAAATCCAGTACTCCGTGACTGCCCAGCAGGACCAGGAACGCAAACCACCACCAGAACGCGCCGTAACTCAGAAACGCCACCATGCCGAACGTATTGCCGGCCTTTACTTCAAGCATCCCTGCCAGCATCTGGATCAGCCCTCCAAAGGCAAACGCGAGCGGCAGCACCACCGGCTCACCGCCCTTGGGTAACACGCCTGCGTTGATCAAGCTCAACATGACCGTAGTGAGTCCGAAACCGACCAGGCCCAGCGCCGCCGGGTTGGCCTGTGCCTGAACCATCGCCTGCAATTTGGGTGCTTCTGCCATGAGGTTCTCCTGTCAAAGATGCTCGGCGCATCTGTAGTGGGCATACACCTGCAAGTGCCAATCAAGCGTATGTGTGGGTGTTGCATCGAGGGGTGAGACATACGGCGTGCGTTGCGTGAGTCGTGAAAGCGCCTGACGAAGCCTTGAGATCATCTGCTGTTGCACGTTTGGGGGTTCGATGCGTATTCGAGGCGTCCTTGCCCGGGTCAGCTCTGGAAGCCTTTCACCAGACGGTCGAACAGCAACCCGTACGCCACCGCCAGCGGAATCGAAACGATCGCTGCCGCCGCCATCAAGGATTGCCAGAAATAGATATCCCCACGGATCAGCTCGGTGGGCACGCCGGCGCTCACCGTGCGTGCCGACGTCGAGCTCACGAAGACCGCGGCGTAGATGTAGTCGCTGATCGACAGCGCGAAGGCGAACACGATGCAGGTGGCGATACCCGGCGCGGCCAGCGGCAGGGCGATACGCAGGAACGACTGCCATCGACTGCAGCCGTCAATCAGCGCTGATTCTTCCAGTTCACGCGGCATCGATTTGAAGAAACCGAGCAGCAGCCAGGTACAAAACGGCACCGTGATCGTGGGGTAGACGAGGATCAGCGCCCATACGGTATTCGTGGCCCGCAGGAAGCTGACGATCTGATACAGCGGAATGAACAGCAAGGTCGGCGGAATGAGGTAGACCAGGAACACCGCGATGCCGGAGCGCTCGCCCCAATGACCGACCAGGCGCGCCAGGCTGTACGCCGCGGGGACCGCAAGCAGCAGCGTGATGATGACCACGACCACACCGATGAAGGCGGAGTTGCGCAGGAAGGTCGGAAAGCTGCTGTCGGTAAACAGGAAGGTGAGGTGCTTGAGTGTCGGCGGCAGGTTGTAGATGAACGGGTTGTTGGCCACGTTGTACAGATCGCCGTCCTGCTTGAACGCGGTGATCACCATCCAGACCACCGGGAATACTGCAAACAGCGTGAACAGCAGCAAGCCCAGGTAGAAGCTCGAGCGGCGCAAGATTTTCTTCATGAAGGCCATGGTCAATTCGAGTCGGCACGGTAAGCCATGCGCAGCGCCAGCACGGCACCGGCCAGCAAGACCGGAAACATGAACAACGCCACCGCCGCGCCTTCGCTGAGCGCACCACCCTCGATGCCCTTGAGGTAAGCCCAGTAGGGCAACAGCTGTGTGGCATAACCCGGCCCACCGCGAGTTGTCAGGGCGACCACGGTCATGTCACCAAACACCAGCAGCGCCGTGAACATGCCGGCGACCACCAGCAGCGGCAGCAACGCGGGGATGGTGATCCGGAACAGGACGCGGAAGAAACCCGCGCCGTCAACTTCGGCTTGCTCGAAGATCTCGCGTGGAATCGCGGTGCGCCCGGCAAGGACGATGATCGTGGCCAGCGGCAGCAGTCGCCACACGTTGATCATCGTGATCGCGCCAAGACCAAGCCATTCCCTGCCGTAGTAATACAAATGATTCGCCGGGCCCCATGGCGTGCCCGGACCCAGCAAGTGCGCTTGACGCAGCAGCCAGTCGACCGGGCTGAACTCCGAGTCAAGCAGCCACAGCCAATCCACCGCCGCCAGGGACACCGGCATGGCCCACGGCAGGATCAGCAGGATCTGCCACAACCACTTGCCGCGGAAATCACGGACCAGCAATTCGGACTCGGCGGTAGCCAGCACCAGGGTCAGGATCAAGCTGGCGAAGGTGACGATGATGCTGTTGCGCAGCGCCAGCGGAAACGCCGATTCATGCATGACCTGGGCAAAGTTCGCGAGGCCGACGAAGCCGTGAATATGCGGATCGCCGATCGTGGCACTGCTCATGCTGAGCGCAATGGCGAGAAAGAACGGAATACCGACCAACGCGGCGATATAGATGAACGCCGGCGCGATCATGAGCGTACCGAGGAGACCTTCGCGGTCGCCCAGGCCGACACCCACCTCGATGTCAGCGCGGACCATCGTCGACTCGCATGCCGGTAGCCGGATCGAAGTAGCGCAGACAGGTGCGCTGCACGCGAAATGTTTGAAGTGCCCCTTGCTGCAGCGTCCCAGCGATGCCCGGAGATACCTTCGACAGCACCTTCTGCTCCTGCGTTCCGACTTCGAGCAGCCCGTAGATCAGCCAGTCCGTGCCCAGGAATTCCAGTCGTTTGATTCGCACCTGCAATTCGAAGGACTGTTCATCCGTGGTGCCCCCGGTTGCTGGCAACAGGTGTTCGGGCCGGATGCCGATGATGCGGTCGCCACGCTGCAGCAGATTCATCGGCGGCGAGCCCAGGAATCCGGCGACGAAGGTGTCGGCGGGCTGGTCATACAGTTGCTGCGGGGTGCCGAGCTGACGCACGCGACCGTGTTGCATGATCGCGATGCGGTCACCCATGCCCAGTGCCTCGATCTGGTCGTGCGTGACATACACCGTGGTGACACCGGTGCGATCGTGCAACAGGCGCAGTTCACTGCGCGCCATGGTGCGCACCTGGGCATCCAGAGAGCTGAGTGGCTCGTCGAAGATGAACAACGCGGGATCGCGTACCAGTGAACGGGCCAGCGCGACCTTCTGCTTCTCTCCGCCGGATAGTCTTCCCGGTTTGCGCTGCAACAGCGTCTCGATGCCCAGCATGGCGGTCGCCCATTTGATCTTGGCATCCCGCTCGGTCCGGCGTACGCCGCGCGCCTTCAGCGGGAAGGCGATGTTCTCCAGCACGGACATATGCGGATAGAGCGCGTAGCTCTGGAAAACCATCGACACATTGCGGGCGCGTGGCGGGAGGTGTGTGACCGACTTGCCGCCGATCAGCACCTCGCCTGCACTGGGAGCTTCCAAGCCTGCGATCATGCGCATGGTGGTGGTCTTGCCGCAACCGGACGGTCCGAGGATGGCCAGAAACTCGCCTTCCGCAATGGCTGCATCAATGCCATCCACCGCGTGGGTGTTGCCGTAATGCTTTCTCAGCCCGCGCAGCTCAAGCGTCGCCATGAATCACTCCCGCCTGGTGCTAGGCTTCACTGGGCTGGACAGCCGATGTAGCCTTTCGCCTTCCATTTGGCCACGATGCTGCCGATCTGCGCCGCGGTGGCCTGTACCGCCTGCGCCGGGGTTTTTTCTCCGCGCGCCGCTTGCGACATCATCGTGGAGAGCAGATGCGTGTTGTACACCTCGCTTACCGCGGGGTTGGCAAAGCCGGGATAGCCGGGCCAGGCGGTCCACTCCACCGCATTGCGCAGCACCTCGAGCTTGTTCGGCGGCACCGAACCGAACGGATCGCGATCCAGCCAGCCGCCCTTGGCCCATAGTTGCGGCACGGCCTTGCTGTGGGCCGGGAAGTCGTACAGCTCGCTCTCGTAGGTGCCCCAGCTGGCATTTGCCGTGAGGTCAAGTAGAAACTTCTTGGCGGCCAGCACCTGCTGCTTGTCTGTCACATACTTCGGCAGCGTGTATATCAGCCACACATGCGATGTCTGGTGCACCTGGCCGTCCGGCCCCTTCAGACCGGGACTGAATCCCGTGTCCTCGGTGACCTTCGGACTGGTCCGCTGTCCGGTGCGGTAGAACGAGATCGAGTTTTGTATGTAGGACGCCTGGCCGGAGATGAAGGCCTGATTGTTGGAGGCCGCGTTCCACGCGAAGACTTCAGGCGTTTGCGCATTCTTGAAAAGCTTTGCCTGGAACTCGACGGCCTTGAGCACCTGCGGCGAGTTGAGCGCCACGTCGCCGCACTTGTCGAACAACGAACCGCCAAAAGACCAGATCAGCGAACGGGCATAGAACTCGGAGTCCAGCTCGGGCGACATGCCCACGCCTACCGGGATGCCGGTCTTCTGGAAGATCTTCACACCGCCGGTATAGAGATCGTCATAGCTGCGTGGACCGTTCGGATAGCCGGCATCCTTCCACAATGACACCCGGTAGTCGCCCGGGTCGGGCACCCAGGCATGGCAATAGCCGTACCAGATGTGCTTGATCGGGAGATAGGCCTGACTGGCACAGACGTCCTCCTGTTTGCCGAAGGCCTGATCCGCCGCCTGGTTCACGTCACTGAGGTCCTGCAGGCCTTCGACGAAGGACGCCGGCGTGGAGACCGTCTCGAACAAGGTCGAGCCCTTGCCGGCAGCAATCGACGCGGCCAGTGTCGAGCCAAGATCGGCCAGGTTGATGTGTTGCACGGTGACCTTGACGTTGTTCTTCTTGCCCCATTCCTGCGCGTACTGGTCGAACCACTTGTCGTAACGCGGTACGAAATGGCTCCACTGGGTAATGGTGACCGTGGTGCCGGCAGGAAAGCTCGTCGGGAATGTCATGGCCCCGAACTTGGACGGAAACTGTTCGGGCGCAGGCTGCAGACCCGGCGTCGCTGCGGCCAGCGTGACCAACGACAGCGCCAACGACAGCGCACCGACGATGCACCTGACTACACACTTTTTCATGACAGAACTCCTCCACTAACCACGGGATGGCACGAGCGATTGTCTCGTGCCGCCATGCACGTGCACGCCGGCGCATGCCGAACTCATCGTCAACTCCCTGCCGCCGCGCGGCTGTCGTCGATCATGCTCAGTAATCGGCAGCGGGCGCGCGGCCGCCTCGGGCAGGGGACCTCGCGTCACGGGAGTCCGACGACGCTTCCGCGCAGCCCATCTGCTTCCTTGTCCCGTGTCAGGTCGAAGCGGATCACCGCGGCGGCCACGCGCGTCAAAAGTGATACAGCGCGCTCAGGCTCAGTTGGTTGCCGTCGGTACTCTTGCGATCCACACCATCGCTGGTGCTGTCGAGCTTGGCGTGCATCCATTCGACACCGAGGTCATAGGCCCCGCTGCTGTATTGCAGGTTCAACGCCGACTGGCGACTCTCCAGGCGACCGGCTGAGCCGTGGCCAAGCCAGGCAATCACATCATTCTCGTCGGGCTTGCTGATCCCGTAGAACAGATTGGCGCTCCAGTGCGGTGTGAAGCTGTAGCCGGCCTGCGCGTAGCCGCCGCTTTCCTGGATGTCGCCAAACTGCGCCAGGTCACCGAAAATCTCACCCAGCCCCTTGCCGCTGTAGATAGCCGCCTTGAACGTCAACGGGCCCGGCTTCCACTGGCCGCCAAGTTCATAGCCCACGCTCTTGATTTTTGGCTTGATCGGCGCGGCAACCGTACCGCCCACTCCACGCAGATCGACCTCACTGTAGTGCGCCGCCAGATAGGCCAGCCAGGTCTTGCCGTCCTGTACATGCAGCCTGGCCTCAAGTTGCGGGCGGAAGCCGACGTTGCCGGCGGTCAGGTAATTGACATTGTCGCCGGGCCCACTCCAGCTACCCTCGAAGGCACCCAGGTCCAGACGCCATTGCGGCCCGGCCGAGCCATGGTTGAGATCCTGCATCACGACGACCCCGGGGAAGCGCCAGCCGATCATGCCGGTGCCAAAGCCCAATGGAAACGCGATATGCGATAGCGACGCGGGCACAACATCAATCGGAAACATCAATTCCCACTGCTGGCCAATGCGAATCTTGGTACCGGTGTCGGCATTGTCCAGATCCATATAAGCCTGCCGCAGACGCGGTGTCGCCTGCTGCTGGCTGTAGGCGCCGGTACCGTTGAAGCCGCCAAAGAAGTCCATTTCGATGCGACCGCCACCGGTCCAGTTGCCGGCAAACTTGGCGCCACTGAAGTCCAGCCAGAAACGCGTGTTGCGCACGTCCACGCCACTGAGCGAGCCGTTGGAGCCAGGGACCGGGAATTCGGCGTTCTGGCCGTTGCCAAAAGTGAAGCTGCGGTTCTGACTGAACGCGGTGGCGCTGACGAATCCGTGCAACGCGACTGACACGCCGGGCGCGCTGGTGAAAACCGGTTTGGCCGGCTCGGCGGGCGCGGCGGTGACATTCTGCGGCGCGGCCTTTGCTGCCGCCGCCTTCTGCTCCTGCACCACTTGCTTCAACTCATCCAGCTGTTGTTGCAGCTGATCCACCCGCTGCTCAAGCTGCTGCTCGCGCGTGCTGTCTTGTGCCTGGGCCGCAAACGGCAGTGTCAGGGCGCAAGAAACGCCGAGTGCAATTGCCCGGTGTCCGCGAAAAAGTTGGATGCTCATACATGACTCCCCACGCCAGGAACTCGCATCGAGTGTGCCCATGCTGCATTGCGGGCCGCCATTCGACCATGGTCGAACTTCGACCAATGTCGAGCATGGACGGTGCGGACTTTCGAGGCGATGCGGCTACACTCGGACATGCCCGCGTTCGCCCCGCGACGATGCGACGCATGCTGTCCTTGCCACTATTGCGTGATGAGCCCACAGGAGTTCGCCATGTCCCGGATCTACCCCGTTGATCCCGATTTCGCTGCCGCGGCGCGCTTGCGCCGGGACGACTACACCCGCCTGTACACCGAGTCGATCAACGACCCGGACAAGTTCTGGGCCCGCATTGGCCAGCGCATCGACTGGGCCAAGCCACCGACCAGGATCAAGAACGTCTCGTTCGATCCGAAAGACCTGTACATCCGCTGGTATGAGGACGGCGAGCTCAACGTGAGCACGAATTGCCTCGATCGCCAGCTGGAAAAGCGCGGCGACAAGGTCGCGATCATCTTCGAGGGCGACGATCCGAAGGATTCGCGCAGCATCACTTATCGCGAGTTGCACGCCGAAGTATGCAAGTTCGCCAACACACTGAAGAACCTCGGCGTGGTCAAGGGCGACCGCATAGCGATCTATCTGCCGATGATTCCGGAGGCCGCGGTGGCGATGCTGGCCTGCGCCCGACTCGGCGCGATCCACTCGGTGGTATTCGGCGGCTTCTCGCCCGATTCGCTGGCCGGGCGCATCGCCGACTCGCAGGCGAAGATCGTGATCACCGCCGACGAAGGTCTGCGTGCGGGCAAGCACATCCCGCTGAAAGTGAATGTCGATGCCGCGCTGGAGCGGCCGAACACCAACAGCGTGGAGACCGTGATCGTCGTTCGACACAGCGGCGGCGCCGTGAACATGCAGTCGCCGCGCGACCGCTATTACCACACCTTGATGGAAGGCCAGTCGACCGACTGCCCGGCCACCCCGGTCGAAGCCGAACATCCCTTGTTCGTGTTGTACACCTCGGGCTCCACCGGCAAGCCCAAAGGTGTCGTGCACAGCACCGGCGGCTATCTGGTCTTCATCAGCTACACGCATGAACTGGTGTTCGACCTGCGCGAGGACGACGTTTACTGGTGCACCGCCGATGTAGGCTGGGTTACCGGCCACAGCTACGTGGTGTATGGCCCGCTCGCCAATGGCGCCACCACGGTCATGTTCGAGGGCGTGCCGAATTACCCCGATTACAGCCGCTTCTGGCAAGTGGTGGACAAGCACAAGGTCACGATCTTCTATACCGCGCCGACCGCGATCCGCGCACTGATGCGTGAAGGCGAGGAACCGGTGAAGAAGTGCTCGCGCGCAAGCCTGCGCGTGCTCGGCTCGGTCGGCGAACCCATCAATCCGGAAGCGTGGGAGTGGTATTACCGCGTGGTCGGCGACAATCGCTGCCCCATCGTGGACACCTGGTGGCAGACCGAGACCGGCGGCATCATGATCTCACCGCTACCCGGGGCGATCGCGACCAAGCCCGGTTCGGCGACGCTGCCGTTCTTCGGCGTCAAGCCAGCCATCGTCGATGCCGATGGACGCGTGCAGGAAGGCGTGGCCGAGGGCAACCTGCTGATCTCCGATTCCTGGCCCGGTCAGGTGCGCACGATTTACGGCGACCACCAGCGCTTCATCGAAACCTACTTCAGCGCCTATCCCGGCAATTACTTCACCGGCGACGGCGCGCGTCGCGACGAAGACGGTTACTACTGGATCACCGGCCGGGTCGATGACGTGATCAACGTTTCCGGCCACCGTCTGGGTACCGCCGAGGTGGAGAGTGCGCTGGTCTCACATCCGAAGGTGGCCGAGGCTGCTGTGGTCGGTTGCCCGCACGACATCAAGGGCCAGGGCATTTACGCCTACGTCACCCTGATCGCCGGCGAAACCGGCAATGACGCCCTGCGCAAGGAGCTGATCGCCTGGGTGCGCAAGGAGATCGGGCCGATCGCCACGCCCGATTACCTGCAGTGGGCGCCCGGCCTGCCGAAGACCCGTTCGGGCAAGATCATGCGCCGGATCCTGCGCAAGATCGGCGAGAACCTGCCCGACCAGCTCGGCGACATCACCACCCTGGCCGACCCCGGGGTGGTCAAGAACCTGGTGGATGAGCGCTTGATCAAATGAAGTGCCGGGGAACGGACAACAGGGAACGGGGAACACGGGAGGATCGCTCCAGCGCAAACGGCGCCGCACGGTCCGTGTTTGTTCCCCGTTCCCCGTGCCGCGTTCCCCGCGGTCAAAGCTCATGCCCGACATCCTGATTGCCGACGACCACCCACTTTTCCGCGATGCGCTGCAGCGCGCGGTACTGGCCACCTTGCCGCACGCGCGCGTGCACAGCGCCGACAGCGTGCATGCGCTGCTCGGCCTGATCGAGCAGCTACCTGACGCCGAACTGCTGCTGCTCGACCTGCACATGCCCGGTGCGCACGGCTACTCCGCGCTCGCGCATATCCGTGGTCAGTATCCCGGGCTGCCGACGATCGTGGTGTCCGGACATGAGGAAGCACAGGTGGCGCGTCGCGCCCTGGCGCATGGCGCCTCGGCCTATATTCCCAAATCCAGCGGAAGTGCCGACATCGCGAGTGCGATCCGCGCCGTGCTTGACGGCGATGTCTGGCTGCCACCGACCATGCTCGGCCAGGCCGGCGAACTCAAACCCGACGAAGCGGCCGCCGCCGTGCAGATTGCCACGCTGACGCCACAGCAGTTCCGGGTGATGTCGATGATCGCCGAGGGTTTGCTGAACAAGCAGATCGCGCGGGAACTCGGTGTGTCCGAAGCCACGGTGAAGGCACACATGACCGCGATCATGCGCAAGCTCGGCGTCAACAACCGAACCCAGGTGGCCTTGATCGCCAGCCAGCTTGCAGTCGATCCGGACGGAATGCCCGCCCTGCCGGAGGAAGCCGACTGATGTGGCAAGCTCAGCGGCGCAGCAACGCCGTCATCAAGGCACGCAGTGCCGCCGGTCGCACCGGTTTGTGCAGCACCGGATAGCCGAGCGCCCGTGCCCGCTGTTTCAACGCGCTGCTGCCATCGGCAGTGATCAGCACCACCGGCGGCAGCTCACCCAGAGCCTCGTGAAGCTGCTGCATGGCTTGCAAACCGTCGACCTCGTCGACCAGATGATAGTCGGCCAGAATCAGGTCGATCGCGCCGGACTCCAGGCTTGCCCGGGCCTGCGCCACATCCTGCGCGACCCGGCAATCCACACCCCAGCGGCTGAGCAGGGCGCGCATGCCGTCGAGGATGTCGGTGTCGTTGTCAAGACACAACACGGTCAGCGGCAATTGTTTGTCCGGTCCACTGAGCTGCACGTGCTGCTGCTGCGCCGGCACGGGCTCGCTGCGCGGCACCGTCACCGCGAAACAGCTGCCGTGGTTGACCTGGGAATGCAGGTCAAGTCGGTGACCCAGGATGCCGGCGAGGCGGTCGCAGATGGACAAGCCCAGGCCCAGACCCTTTTCGCCCCACGGCGAGGGTTGCGCAAGTCGCTGGAACTCGCCGAAGATGCGCGCGCGCTGTTCCATCGCAATGCCCGGGCCGGTATCCCACACTTCGATGCGCACCTCTTCGCCGACCCGGCGCGCACCGAGCAGGACGCGACCCTTGCTGGTGTAACGCAACGCATTGGACAGGAAGTTCTGCACGATCCGGCGCAGCAATTGCGGGTCGCTGCGCGCAGCCAACGTGGTCGGCGCCACGCGCAGGCGCAGGCCGCGTTGGTCGGCGACCACCGCGAACTGCCCCTGCAGCGAATCAAACAAGTCGGTCAGCGCGAAGCTGCCGACCTCCGGATGGTAGCTTCCGGCGTCCAGTCGCGAAACGTCGAGGAGGGCATCGAGCAGATCCTCCGCGGCGTGGAACGAGGCATCGATGCGTTCGGCGAGCGCGCTGGCTTCCGGATCGAGTCCCGGGTACGCGCGCAACGCCGAGGTGAACAGCCGTGCGGCATTCAACGGCTGCAGCAGATCGTGGCTCGCGGCGGCAAGGAAACGCGTCTTGGAAATGTTCGCCGTTTCCGCGGAGCGCCTTGCCAGGGCGGTGGCTGACAGCGCCTCGGTAAGCTCGGCGGTACGCTGTTCGACGCGCTGTTCCAGCGTTTCATTGACCTCGATCAACGCCTGCTCGGCGTGCTTGTAGGCCGTCACGTCGGTATACGTGGTCACGTAGCCACCTCCCGGAAGTGCGCGGCCACGCATCTCGATCACCGTACCGTCGGGGCGAACCCGCTGAAACAGGTGCGATGACCCGGCGCGCATGTACTCGATGCGTTTGGCCACATGGCCGTCCACTTCGCCGGGACCACATTCGCCCAGCTCGGCATTCCTGCGAATCAGGTCGCTCACCGGCACGCCAACATGCACCATCCCATCCGGGTAATCGAACAACTCCAGGTAGCGGCGATTCCACGCTACCAGATGCATGTTAACGTCGACCACGCTGATCCCCTGCGAGACGTTCTCCAGGGTGGTGGACAAGAGCTCGCGATTGAAGCGCAGCTCCTGCGATGTTTCATCCAGCAGGGCCATCGATTCGGCCAGACCCAGGCCACTGCCGGACAGTGCGCTGATCAGGATGCGACGCGCGTTGGCGGCGCCCACCGCCGAGGCGAGCAGCCGCTCGGTGTGCTGGATCAGGGCGTGGTCGGCGGCCTCCCCCGGAAGCAGCGGTCGAGCACGTTGCCGCGCGTAGTCCTCGAAGGCGCGCGCGCTCCTGCGTGCGCCCACGATGCGCTCGGCAATGGTCTGCAGGTCGGCGACCGCCACCCGCCCACGCCAATCGCCCGTGCCTCCGCGTTTGATCCGGTCGGCGTCGACGAACATCGCTGCGTGCAGGCGCTCTTCCAGACTCGGCCGGAACCGCAGCGAGAAGTAGACCAGGCAACCGACGTTCACCAGCAGTGACCAGAAGGCACCATGCGTCACCGGACCCCACCCGCTCAAGTGGAACAACCCCTGCGGGCGCAGCCAGGCCCAGCCAAACGGACCCTCCTGCAGCCAACCGTCGGGTTGAATCAAGGCCGGCAGCAGCAAGGTGTAAATCCACACCGCGAAGCCCCCGACCAGACCCGTCGCCACGCCCCGGCGGCTCGCGCCGCGCCAGTACAACGCGGCGATCAGCGCCGGTGCGAACTGCGCCACCGCGACAAAGGCCATCAAGCCGATGGCATCGAGGTGCTCCGCGTTGGCGGCGATCCGGTAGTAGACGTAGGCCATCAGCGCCAGCGCGACAATGGCGACGCGACGCACGATGAGTACCAGGCGCGAAAGGTCGCCTTGCTGCTCCAGCCGCAAACGCCGGATGTGCAGCAAGGCTGGCATGACCAGGTCGTTGCTGATCATGGTCGAGAGCGCCACCGAGGCCACGATCACCATACCTGTAGCGGCCGAGAATCCGCCGATGAAAGCCAGCAGCGCCACACCCGTATCGCCGTGCGCCAGCGGCAGGGAGAGTACCCAGGCGTCGGCGGTACCGGCGCTGACCAGCGGCAGGCGTGTGCCCGCAGCCACGATCGGCAGCACCGCCAGGCTGACGATGACCATATACAGCGGCAACAGCCAGCGTGCACACCCGAGATCTCCGGCGTCTTCGCATTCGACCATGCCAACCTGGAATTGCCGCGGCAGGCAGAACATGGCACACATGGCCAGGATGGTCTGGGTCAGGAAATCCGGCGGCACGGCCCGGCCGAATTCGCGCAGGGGACGCTGCACCGTGTCGAGCAGGCCAGGCCCATGCCACACTGCGTAGGCGGCGATCGCCACGAACACCAGCAACTTGATCAGCGATTCCAGCGCGATCGCCAGCATCAGGCCATGATGATGCTCGGTCGCATCGATGCTGCGCGTGCCGAACAGGATCGCAAACACCGCCAGCAGCACCGCGCACCATAGCGCGCTGTCCACGCCGCCAGTCTGGATCGCGTCGGGCACGCTACCGCCGAGTACGCCATAAGACATGGCAACGGCCTTGAATTGCAGTGCGATGTAGGGCACCACCGCAATCACCGCGATCACCGCGACCAGGGCAGCCAGGCCGTGCGACCTGCCGAACCGCGCGGCGATGAAGTCGGCGATGGAGGTGATGTTGCGCTGGCGCACCACCTGCAACAGCCGACGCAGGAAGCCGAAGCCGAACACGAACAGCAGGATCGGGCCCAGGTAGATCGGCAGGTAGGCCAGCCCGCCGCGCGCGGCTGTGCCGACCGCGCCATAGAACGTCCACGACGAGCAGTACACCGCCAATGCCAGGCTGTAGACAATCGGCCGAAGTCGCGGCTGCCGCGGGTACAGTGGCCGCCGGTCGCCTGCATAGGCCACCACGAACAGCACGCCGACATACAGCAGTGATACCAGCAACAGCAGCCAGCCCTGGATCACGTCATCGACCTCCGCCGCCAGGAGTCTCCCGATTCTGCAAGCTAGCAGAGCGCCGGGCCGCTGACGAGGCCAGAGGCTGCCATCCCGACCCCACTGGATTGTCGGCCATGCGTCCGGTGCCGTGCGGTCCGCGGTGGCACTGGCTCGTACCGGTCTACCCGCGACTATTCATACGGCCTTATAGACGTCTATATGATTCAGCTTGCTTCTTTTTGTTGCGACGCACTATAGTCGAGACTCCCCCTTCTTCCGGGAGCCCGGACCATGGACCAGCCGCGCGCGCAAGGTTTGTACGACCCAAGGTACGAACACGATGCCTGTGGCGTGGGTTTTGTGGTGCACATCAAGGGGCGCAAGAGCCACCAGATCATCGAGCAGGGCCTGCTGATCCTGCGCAATCTGGATCACCGCGGCGCGGTCGGCGCCGACCCCCTGATGGGCGATGGCGCCGGCATCCTGATCCAGCTACCTGACCAGCTCTACCGCGAGGAAATGGGGCTGCAGGGCATCCACCTGCCGCCGCCGGGCGAGTATGGCGTCGGCATGATCTTCCTGCCCAAGGAGCATGCCTCGCGACGCGCCTGCGAGCAGGAACTGGAACGCACCGTACGCGCCGAAGGCCAGCTGGTGCTGGGCTGGCGCGATGTGCGGGTGGACGACGAGATGCCGATGTCGCCGGCGGTGAAGGCGCGCGAGCCGGTGATCCGCCAGCTGTTCATCGGTCGCGGTCCGGACATCATGGTGCCCGATTCGCTGGAGCGTAAGCTCTACGTGATCCGCAAGACGTCCAGCCACGCCATCCGGGCACTCAATCTCAAGCACGGTCGCGAATACTTCGTGCCCTCGATGTCCACCCGCACCGTGGTCTACAAGGGCCTGCTGCTCGCGGACCAGGTCGGCACCTACTACCCTGACCTCACCGATCCCCGGGCGGTGTCGGCGCTGGCGATGGTGCACCAGCGCTTCTCCACCAACACCTTCCCCGCGTGGGAACTGGCCCACCCCTACCGCATGGTCGCGCACAACGGCGAGATCAACACGGTCAAGGGCAACGTCAACTGGCTGAACGCGCGCACCGGCGCGATTTCCTCGCCGGTGCTCGGCGAGGACCTGGCCAAGCTCTGGCCGTTGATCTATCCGGGCCAGTCCGATACCGCCTCCTTCGACAACTGCCTCGAGTTGCTGACGATGGCGGGCTACCCGCTGTCGCACGCGATGATGATGATGATCCCCGAGGCCTGGGAACGTCACACGCTGATGGACGCCAACCGCCGCGCGTTCTACGAGTACCACGCGGCCATGATGGAACCGTGGGACGGCCCGGCTGCGATCGCGTTCACCGACGGCCGCCAGGTCGGCGCCACGCTGGATCGCAATGGGCTGCGCCCGGCGCGCTACATCATCACGGACGACGACCTGGTGATCCTGGCCTCCGAGGCCGGCGTGCTGCCGATCGCCGAGTCGCGCATCGTCAAGAAGTGGCGGCTGCAGCCGGGCAAGATGCTGCTCATCGACATGGAGGCCGGGCGCATCATCGACGACAAGGAGCTGAAGGACCAGCTGGCCAATGCCCGGCCTTACAAGCAGTGGATCGAGCACATCCGTATCCGCCTGGACGACTTGCCCGACGTCGGCGCCGAAGCACCCTGCGACGACGATCTGCTCGGTCGTCAGCGCGCGTTCGGTTTCACCCTGGAAGACCTGAAGTTCCAGCTCCTTCCGATGGCGCAGGACGGGCAGGAGGCGATCGGCTCGATGGGCAACGACACGCCGCTGGCCGTACTCTCGGATCAAGACAAGTCGCTGTACCAGTATTTCCGCCAGTTGTTCGCCCAGGTGACCAACCCGGCTATCGACCCGATACGCGAACAGCTGGTGATGTCACTGGTGTCTTTCATCGGGCCGAAGCCGAACCTGCTCGATATCAACAACATCAATCCGCCGCTGCGACTGGAAGTGTCGCAGCCGGTCCTCGATTTTGCCGACATGGCCAAGCTGCGCGACATCGAGCGACCCTCGCGCGGCAAGTTCCGCAGCTTCGAACTGGACATCACCTACCCGGCCAGCTGGGGCAAGGCCGGTATCGAGGCGCGGCTGGCCTCGCTGTGCGCACAGGCCACCGACGCCATCGGCCAGGGCCACAACATCCTGATCGTGTCGGACCGGCAGGCCAGCCGCGAGCGCGTGGCGATCCCGGCGCTGCTCGCCACCTCGGCGATCCACCAGCACCTGGTGAGCAAGGGTCTGCGCACAAGCAGCGGGCTGGTGGTGGAGACTGGTTCGGCACGCGAAGTACACCATTTCGCCCTGCTCGCCGGTTATGGGGCCGAGGCAATCCATCCGTACCTGGCGATGGAGACCCTGGTCCGCCGTGCGGAAGCGGGTGGGCTCAACACCGAAAAGGCGATCGGGAACTACATCAAGGCGATCGGCAAGGGCCTGCAGAAGGTGCTGTCGAAGATGGGTATCTCGACCTACATGTCCTATACCGGCGCCCAGATTTTCGAGGCGGTGGGCCTGAACAGCGAGCTGGTCAATACTTACTTCAGCGGCACCACCAGCACGATAGAAGGCATCGGCCTGTTCGACGTGGCGGCAGAAGCCTTGCGGTTGCACGAGGCCGCGTATGGCGATTCGACCCGGTCATCCGACGCGCTCGAAGATGGCGGCGAGTACGCCTGGCGCGTGGGCGGCGAAGCGCATCTGTGGTCACCGGACACGATCGCCAAGCTGCAGCACGCCACCCGCGCCAACAGTGCCGCGACCTACAAGGAATACGCCCAACTCATCAACGACCAGACCCGCCGGCACATGACCTTGCGTGGCCTGTTTGAATTCCACAGCGAGGCTTCCACGGCGATTCCACTGGAGGAAGTGGAACCGGCCAGGGAAATCGTCAAGCGCTTTGCCACCGGCGCGATGTCGCTGGGTTCCATCTCGACCGAGGCGCACGCCACGCTGGCGGTGGCCATGAACCGGATTGGCGGCAAGTCCAACACCGGCGAAGGCGGCGAGGACGAGGCGCGCTACCGCAACGAACTGCGCGGCGTGCCTATCGGCGAGGGTGAGACGCTGGGCAGCATCCTGGGACCGGGCCGGATCGAGAGCGACACGCCGCTACAGGCCGGGGATTCGCTGCGCTCGCGCATCAAGCAGGTCGCCTCCGGCCGCTTTGGCGTCACCGCCGGCTACCTGGTGTCGGCCGATCAGATCCAGATCAAGGTGTCGCAGGGCGCCAAGCCTGGCGAAGGCGGCCAACTGCCAGGGCACAAGGTCTCCGAGTACATCGCGCAGTTACGCTACTCGGTGCCGGGAGTGGGTCTGATCTCGCCGCCGCCACACCACGACATCTACTCGATCGAGGACCTGGCCCAACTGATTCACGACCTGAAGAGCTGCAACCCCGAGGCCTCGATCTCGGTGAAACTGGTCTCCGAAGTCGGCGTGGGTACAGTCGCCGCGGGCGTGGCCAAGTCCAAGGCAGATCACGTTGTGATCGCCGGGCATGACGGTGGCACCGGCGCCTCGCCGTGGTCCTCGATCAAGCACGCCGGCACGCCGTGGGAACTGGGCCTGGCCGAGACCCAGCAGACCCTGGTGCTGAACCACCTGCGCGGGCGCATCCGGGTGCAGGCCGACGGCCAGATGAAGACCGGCCGCGACGTGGTCATCGGCGCCCTGCTGGGCGCGGACGAGTTTGGCTTCGCCACCGCGCCCCTGGTGGTGGAAGGCTGCATCATGATGCGCAAATGCCATCTCAACACCTGTCCGGTCGGCGTGGCCACGCAGGATCCGGTACTGCGCCGGAAGTTCAGCGGCAAGCCCGAGCACGTGGTGAATTTCTTCTTCTTTGTTGCCGAAGAAGCACGGCAGATCATGGCGCAGCTCGGTATCCGCCGCTTCGACGACCTGATCGGCCGCACCGACCTGCTCGACATGCGCCAGGGCCTCAAGCACTGGAAGGCGCGGGGACTCGATTTTGCGCGCGTGTTCCATCGCCCCGACGTGCCGGCCGAGGTGGCCAGACGACACGTGGAGAACCAGGATCACGGTCTGGCCCCGGGCGGCAAGGCGCTCGACCATGTGCTGATCGAAAAGGCGCGTGCCGCGCTGGAGCACGGCGAGCGCTGCAGCTTCATCGTCTCCATCCGCAACGTCAACCGCTCGGTCGGCGCCATGTTGTCCGGCACGCTGGCACGGGCTCACGGCCACCCCGGCCTGCCGGACGACACCATCCACGTGCAGCTCGATGGCGTGGCCGGACAGAGTTTCGGCGCGTTCCTGGCACGCGGCATTACTTTCGACCTGGTCGGCGAGGCAAACGACTACGTCGGC
The DNA here is from genome assembly GCA_039922695.1 of Rhodanobacter sp. GTDB lineage: Bacteria > Pseudomonadota > Gammaproteobacteria > Xanthomonadales > Rhodanobacteraceae > Rhodanobacter. Next base: position 20,241 of record JBDTEG010000181.1, read on the forward strand.
AAGGGCCTCTCCGGCGGACGCATCATCCTGCGCTCGCCGAATGATTTCCATGGCTTCGGGCCGGAGCACATCATTGCCGGAAACACGGTCTTGTACGGCGCCACCGAGGGTGAGGCGTACTTCAATGGCGTCGCTGGCGAGCGCTTCGCGGTGCGCAATTCCGGCGCCACGGCCGTGGTCGAGGGTGTCGGCGATCATGGCTGCGAGTACATGACCGGTGGCACCGTGGCCGTGCTGGGCGACACGGGTCGCAATTTCGCCGCCGGCATGTCCGGTGGCGTGGCCTATGTCTACGATCCGGACGTACAGTTCCAGTCGCGCTGCAACCTGGTGATGGTGGCGCTGGAGCCTTTGCTTTCCGGTATCGAGCAGGAGCTGCGGGTTCCGCGCGAACTCTGGCATGCACCGACGCGCGGCACGCCCGGCGAAACCGACGAGACGATCCTGCGCCGTTTGCTGGAGGCGCATTTCCGCTACACCGGTAGTTTCCGCGCCAAGGCGATCCTGCATGACTGGATCAATGCCCGCACGCACTTCGTGAAGGTGATGCCGCACGAGTACAGACGCGCACTGGGCGAATCGACGCGGGAAGCTGCACGCGCATCCACCGCACAGGCCACGGCCTGAGCCTGCAGGAGGACAGCTCCACCATGGGCAAGATCACCGGTTTCCTCGAATACCCGCGTGTGCTGGAATCCAGCGAACCGCCAAACCAGCGCAAACAGCACTGGCGCGAATTCACGCCGCAGCGGGAGGATGATGGCGCGAAGACCCAGGCCGCGCGCTGCATGGACTGCGGCATACCGTTTTGTCAGAACGGTTGCCCGGTGAACAACGTGATCCCGGATTTCAACGACCTGGTCTATCGGCAGGACTGGAAGCGCGCGATCGACGTGCTGCATTCGACCAATAACTTTCCCGAGTTCACTGGCCGCATCTGCCCGGCGCCCTGCGAGGCAGCATGCACGCTGAACATCAATGACGATGCCGTGGGCATCAAGTCGATCGAACACAAGATCATCGACAAGGCATGGGAGGAGGGCTGGGTTTTGCCGCAGCCACCGGCGCGCCAGACCGGCTGGAAGGTGGCTATCGTCGGCTCCGGACCGGCCGGGCTCGCGGCCGCGCAGCAGCTGGCGCGGGCAGGCCACGGCGTGACCGTGTTCGAGAAGAACGACCGCCTCGGTGGCCTGTTGCGCTATGGCATCCCCGACTTCAAATTGCAGAAGACCCACATAGATCGCCGCATCGAGCAGATGCGCGCCGAAGGCGTGCAGTTTCGCCCAGGCTGCCTGATTGGCCCCGCGCCTGACGGACCGGACCGCGAGACGGAACGGGTAACGGTCGACCAGTTGCAGCAGGATTTCGACGCGGTGGTGCTCGCCGGTGGAGCGGAGTCTCCGCGCGATCTGCCGGTTCCCGGTCGCTCACTGGAGGGAGTGTATTTCGCGATGGAGTTCCTGCCGCAACAGAACCGTGTCGTGGCTGGTGACACCCTGGCGGAGCAAATACTGGCGTGTGACAAGCAGGTGGTGGTGATCGGTGGCGGAGACACCGGATCCGATTGCGTGGGCACCTCCAACCGTCAGGGTGCCGCGGCGGTCACTCAGTTCGAGCTGTTGCCCCAACCACCAAGGCAGGAAGACAAGCCACTCACCTGGCCTTACTGGCCCATCCGGCTGCGCAGCTCCAGTTCGCACGAAGAAGGCTGCCAGCGTGACTGGGCGGTGGCTACCCGATGCTTCAACGACGACGGCAAGGGCAGGGTCCGCAGTCTCACCGCGGTGCGACTTGAATGGAAGGACGGCAAGATGAGCGAGCTACCCGGCAGCGAGTTCGAGATTCAGGCGGACCTGGTGTTGCTGGCCATGGGTTTTGTGTCCCCTTCAGCAACGATGCTTGATGCCTTCGGGGTGCAGAAGGACGCGCGCGGCAATGCCGGTGCCGTCACGTCAGGCGGTGCCAGGTATCGCACGAGCGTGGACAAGGTGTTTGCCGCGGGCGACATGCGGCGTGGCCAGTCGCTGGTGGTCTGGGCGATTCGCGAGGGGCGACAGTGCGCCCAGGCCGTGGACGAATTTCTGATGGGCGGCTCGAGCCTGCCTGGATAAGCGCGCTGGCCAGTCAGGTATCGGTGCTTGTGCGCCCTCACCGGCGACGGCACCATGCACGGATGAGCACCGGGCACTCCCGAAACTTGTTGGATGCCGCCGCCCGGCTGGATGATGATGCGATTCATGTGTGGCATCTCCACTACCGGCCGGCGCAGGGACGCGCACCCCTGTTGCAGACGCTGGCGGCCTATCTGGGCGTCGGTGCGCACCAGGTTGGCCTGATCGAAGGCGCGCACGGCCGGCCACGACTCGACCCCGCACACGGCTCGGAACTGGATTTCAACTGGTCGCACAGCGGCCACCACGCACTGATCGCGATCGCTCGCGGGATCGCACCCGGAATCGATATCGAACGCCGCCGTCCCCGGCCACGCGCGTTACTGCTGGCTCGTCGGTTTTTTGCCAGCGACGAGGCCACTGCCCTGACCGCGCTTCCCGAAGAGGCCCGCGCCGCGGCGTTCCTGGATCTGTGGACGGCGAAGGAGGCCTTGCTCAAGGCACATGGGCGCGGCATCGGCTTCGGTTTGAGTCGCGTGCGGGTACTCAGTGCCGGAGCGGAGCTTCGACTGTTGCGATTCGACGAGGAAGAAATCGACGCCTGGCAATTGCAGCGTCTCGCCGTCGCGCCGGAGCTGATTGCTGCACTGGCGTGGCGTGGCTCGCCGCGCACGATCAGTCTGGACGCGCTTGTCAGCGACGGCTGATTGGCGCATTGTCTTGGGTCGGCCAAGAGCGCCGGAGCTTCCCCAGATCCCGTCGCGGTCAGAATCGTTGTCACCGAGCGTCCACCCGTCATGACCCTGCTCAGCGTCAACCTCAACAAGATCGCCGTGCTGCGCAATTCGCGCGGAGGCAGCGAACCGGATCTCTGCCGTGCGGCACAGATCTGCATCGAGGCCGGATGTGGCGGCATTACCGTGCATCCGCGTCCTGACCAGCGGCACGTGCGGCCTTCCGACGTATACGCGCTCGCGGCCCTGTTGCGCGGACGCGTGGAATACAACATCGAGGGGAACCCGTTTGCCGGGGCGCGTGGCGATTATCCGGGACTGATCGAGTTGGCACGTCAGGTCAGACCGACCCAGGTCACCCTGGTGCCAGACGGCGATGGCCAGCTCACCTCGGATCATGGATTCAACCTGCGTGAGGACATCGCCGGGCTGCGACCGTTGGTGGTCGAACTGTGCGATCTGGGTTGTCGTGTGAGTCTGTTCGTCGACACCGGCAGCCAGGATTTCGATCTGGCTGCGGTGATCGGGGTACAGCGCGTCGAGCTCTATACGGGGCCTTACGCCCAGGCGTTCGCCGACGGCTTTCCCGCGCAGGCGCTGGCAACGTGCGCCGACACGGCTCGACGCGCCCAGCAGGCCGGGCTGGCGGTGAACGCCGGGCACGACCTGAGTCAGGCCAATCTGGGGACGTTCAAGGCCGCCATTCCGGGCTTGGCCGAGGTCTCGATCGGCCACGCGCTGATTGGAGAAGCCCTGTACGACGGACTTGCGCCCACCGTGCGCAACTATCTGCAGATCCTGCGCTGAGGGTTGCTTCCGCATGACGCAAAAACCCCGCCAAAGCGGGGCTCGTCTTGCATGACGCTCTGAACGGCCGGGCTCAGCGGCCTTCGTTGAAGCCGATCTTCACGAGGTTGTAGCTCTTGGCATCGGCAAGCACGCGTGCGACGTACTCGTAGGCCACATGGTCATCCGCGGCGATCTGGATTTCCGGCTGGCTGGCTGCGGCCATCTGACCGATAACCGCCAGTTGCGCTTTCAGGCCCAACTCGTCCACCGGCGTACCATTCCAGTAGAACGCTCCAGCCTGATCAATCTTCAGATTGATCGGGTTCGGCGGATTCGACGGCGGAACGACATTCGTGTTCGGCTGCGGCAGATCCACCTCGATCTTGTGGGCCAGGATCGGCGCGGTGATCATGAAGATGATCAGCAGCACGAGCAACACGTCGACCAACGGCGTGACGTTGATCTCCGCCATCGCTCCGCCGCCGCTCTTGGTTGAAATCGCCATCTTGAATTATCCCTTCGGCGCGTCGGTAGTCATGAATGCAACGTGCACCATGCCCGAAGCTTTCGCGTCGCTGATGATCTTCTTCACCACCATGAACTGCACTTCCCGGTCGGCGCGGATCTGCAACTGGGGTTGCGGCGCCTTCTGTGCCTCGACCAGCAGCTTTGCACGCAGCTCTGCATCGGTCACCGGGTGATCGTCGAAATACAGGTTTCCGTCCAGCTTGATCGCCAGGTCAAGCGGCGGAGTCTTTGGATCCGGGGTCTTTGCCTTGGGGTTGGCGATGGGCAGATCGATCGTGACGGAGTGCGACATCAGGGGAGCGGTGATCATGAAGATGATCAGCAGCACCAACATCACGTCGACCAGCGGCGTGACATTGATCTCCGACATCGGACCACTGGAATCACCGCCTAGACTTACGGACATGGGTCAACCCCTCACATCGCTTTCGATGCGCGAACCGGTCGCAAAGAAGTCGTGCAGGTCATTCGCGAACTCGTCGAAGCGGGCGTAGACAATCCGGTTCGAACGGTTGAAGAAGTTGTACGCAAACAGCGCCGGAATCGCCGCGAACAGACCGAAGGCAGTCATGATCAGGGCCTCGCCGACCGGACCGGCCACGGCATTCATCGAGGCGTTGCCGGTGGCAGCAATGCCGATCAGGGCATGATAGATGCCCCACACGGTACCGAGCAGGCCCACGAACGGTGCGGCGGACCCGACCGTGGCGAGCAGGGTCATGCCGCCCTCCAGACGCATGCTCTCGCGAGCTACCGCCTGACGCAGCGCACGATCGATGAACTCCGAGCGGCTCAATGATTCGGCGAGGCGGCCTGAGGTACCACTGGTGCTCTGCTGATGATGCGCCACTGCCGACGCAGCCTCCAGCGCGATCTTGGAGAACGGCTCGCTCTTGGGCTGCGCTTCCAGCTCACGAATGGCGTCCTGGGTGGAGCCATTACCCCAGAATCCATCGATGACCTTGTCGGCTCTGGATTTGACGGTGGCGTTGCGGATGCCGTTGGCAATGATGAAGTACCAGGACAGGAACGACATCGCGACCAGGGTCACGAAGACCACCCAGCCAAGCCAGTCGAAGTTCTGCATCAGGTTCTCGAAGCCCATTTGTTTCATGGCTTCGGCGTTGGAGTTGCCGGTTGCTGCAGGAGTCTGTAGGAACATAACGCTACCCTAGGAAAGTCAAGCGTGAACTGTAACTGTAATCGACTGGATCTGATTACAGCGGGTTGAAGTCAAATTGCTCTAGCCGTCGGAATACCTTAGCCACTGAGATTGAAGGTAATGGGAACACGGGCATAACCTTCCACTTTCTTGCCGCCCTTCTGCTCTGGATTGAACTTCCAGTGGCTCTCTACCCACGCCTTGGCTTCCCGGTCCAGCTCCCGATAGCCGCTGGACTTTTCCACCTCGACTGACTTGGGGGTTCCGTCCAGGCCGACAAGAATAAGCAGTACGACGGTGCCTTCATGGCGCTGCCTGGCTGCCATCGGAGGATACGGCGGGCTGGGTCGCGTGCCATAGCTCAGATCCGAGCCCGCCGCGATATCCGGTGGTGGCTGTGGTGGGGCTGGTGGCGCTGGTGGCGGCGCCTGGACTGCGTTGGCGGAGACCTCGCTCACCGGTGGTGGCGGCGTCGGCGGCGGCGGGGTCGGCGGCGGAGTTACCTGCTGGATGATCTTCGGCGGTGGCTGCTTCGGCGGCTCCGGCGGCGGCGGTGGTGGCGGCGGTGGCGGCGGTGGCGGCTCGATGAAGCTCACCTGGACGATTTTTTCCTTTTCCTTGTGATTCTGGTTGGGTGGTGCCATCGGCGCCACAATCAGCAGGAAAGCGAATGCATGCAGTCCGATGGCCACTGCCAGTGCCCAGGTCCGCTTCCAACTGAACCGCCCGGTTTCTTCGTTGCTTGAGGCCATCTGTCACTATCTGGAAGCTGATCAATCGGAATACCACGTCGCCGCACCACATGTCCCGGAACCGTCTCGATGACTGGAAGGTATCCGGTACAAGCTCGCTGCTGGGGGGACGCGGGGAAAGGTTTTCAACGGTACAACAGGAGATCGCTTTTGTATAGCTCCTGCGGGAGGTGGAAATGGACGTCCATTTTCGTGCGCGGGAGCTCGTCAGCCTCGCTCAGGAGGCACCCAACTTCTTGAGCAGCTCGTTCGCGTGTGCGGCGGATTCCGGCTGCTGGGCAGCCTTCTTCAGTGCAGCGATTTGCGCGGCCTTGTTGTGCAGCCCGCGTTCGGACTCGGCCAGCACCAGATAGGCATTGCCCATCTGCTTGACACCCTTGCTGATCGCCGTGTTGACCATCGCCTTGGACTGGCTGTACTTGCCATTGGTCAGCTCAAGGTTCGCAATCTGCAGAGCAGGCTCGCCGTCGGTCGCCAGCGGCAGCGCCTTGTCGAAGGCTTCCCTGGCGGCCTTCATGTCGCCGGCGACATACTCGGCCTTTCCAAGCAGTACCTCGTTGGTGGCGCTCGGCTGCATGATGCCTTTGCTGAGACCCTCCTTGATGGTCGCGACAGCCTTGTCCGCGACCGGCTTGGCATCATCGCTGGAAAGCGCCTGGTTGTAGTACAGCGACGCCAGCAGCACGTAGTTCGCCTCGCCCGTGAGCTGGCCCTTGGCCCGTGCGCCCTCCATCAACTTGATGGCCTCGGGATACTTGTGCGCCTGCTGCAGGGCCTGGATTGCGGTGTCCATGGCCTCGGGATCATCCGGATGCGCAGCGAGGTTCTGCTGCGCCATCTGCACCAACTGGTCACCCTGGCCCGAGGCCGAGTAGCTGGCCATCAGGATCTGGTTCCACTGCGGATCCGGCTTGTCGGTGAGCGACTGTGCCTTCTTCACCGCCGCGATGGCTTCGGGATATTTTTTCAGGCGGTACTGGTCGTTACCCTCGATTGCATACGACTCGGCGGTTTCCTTCTTGCCCTCGTCGCGCCACTTCATGAGCGTATCCAGCGAGGCCTGATATTGCCCGTCGGCCTGCTGGACAACCGCCAGCATGTATTCGATGTCGAAATAATCGTCGTTGGGCAAGACACCGTTCGCCAAGGCCTTCTGCAACAGCGCGATGGCGCCCTTGTAGTCTTTGGCGCGGTACTTGATCAGGGCCAGGCCGCGCATCGCCATCGCCTGGGCATACTTGCTCTTGCTGCTGTCGAGCACGCCTTGCAGGGTGGTTTCAGCCGTGGCCATGTCGCCCTTGTTGACGGCGCTCAGACCTTCCTGAAGCTGTTTCTGGTCTTTTTCGCTGGTCAGGTCGAGCTTGGGGGCTTTGCGCGTGCTGTCGGGGTACTCTGCCGACTGCTTGGTCTGGTCAGGATGCTTGGCCAGCACCGGGGTGCTGGCCAGACCCAGCACGAAGGCCACACAGGCCAGGATGGTAAACCCTCGAACATGCTTCATGGTGATCCTCATCTCAGGGTCGGCGTATGACGTTATACGCGGAGCAGCTTTGGGAGCGTAACCCGATCAGCTTATGCATGACAAGTTGCGGTGCCGCATAAAAATTTGTTATAAATCAACGAGTTGTGAAGTCAGCGTAAGAATCCAAGAGCATCCACCCGTCGATAACGTTGTCGGGGAGGCGATTGCGGCGTACCTACTTGGCTGCGTGTCCCCGGTTGCATGGCGCCCGGCCCGGGGTTGCTTCCCCGTTTCATACGTCCAGGTTGGCTACCTTCAGCGCGTTCGCCTCGATGAATTCGCGCCGCGGTTCGACGGCCTCGCCCATCAGCATCGAAAATATCTGGTCGGCGGCAATCGCATCCTCGATCCCGACCTGAAGCATGCGTCGGGTGTCCGGATTCACGGTGGTGTCCCACAACTGCTCGGGGTTCATTTCACCGAGGCCCTTGAAGCGCTGGATGCTGCGGCCCTTCTTGGCTTCCTCAAGCAACCAGTTGCGTGCCTCGATGAAGCTGAGCACACCGCGCGAAGCGTTTCCGCGACGCACCACCGCGTCGGGCTGGACCATGCCTGCAACCTGCTGGCTGACTGCCAGGATCGGGCGGAACTCGGCACTGCTGAAGAACGGCTGCGGCAACAACCAGGTATGGCTGAGTCCGTGCTGCTCGCGGATCACTTCGATCGCCGCCGGTTGCTCGGCGACCCCGGCCTGGCGCAATCGCAGCGTGTAGTGCGGCTTGCCAAGCCCGCTGGCCGCCAGTCGCAACGCGGCAGCATCCAGCCATGCCTGCATGGTCGTGGCATCACTCCACAAGCCCGGTTCCAGCGGGGAGTGTTCGAGCAAGGCGTTCAATACCGCCGCGTCACAGCGGTGTGCCAGCTTGGTGATCTGGTCCAGCGCGTGTTGATACCCTCGCAGCAGTTTCTCCAGCGCCTCGCCGGTGATCGGGGGGGCGTCCGGGCTGTAGGTCAGCGCCGCGTTGTCCACCGCACTGGAGATGAGGTAGTTGTTTAGCGCGGTGTCATCCTTGATATACAGCTCCTGCTTGCCCTGCTTCACCTTGTACAGCGGCGGCAGACCGATATAGATGTGGCCACGTTCGATCAGCTCAGGCATCTGGCGGTAGAAGAAGGTGAGCAGCAAGGTCCGGATATGCGAGCCATCGACGTCCGCGTCCGTCATCAGGATGATGCGGTGGTAGCGCAGCTTGTCAGGGTTGTACTCGTCCTTGCCGATACCGGTACCCAGCGCCGTAATCAGCGTGCCGACCTCGGCCGAGGACAACATCTTGTCGAAGCGAGCCTTCTCCACGTTGAGGATCTTGCCTTTGAGAGGCAACACGGCCTGGGTCTTGCGATTGCGACCCTGCTTGGCCGAACCCCCGGCGGAGTCACCCTCGACCAGGAAAAGCTCGCACAGGGCCGGATCCTTTTCCTGGCAATCAGCCAGCTTGCCGGGCAGGCCGGCGATATCCAACGCGCCCTTGCGCCGGGTCATCTCGCGCGCCTTGCGTGCAGCATCGCGGGCCCGTGCAGCGTCCACCACCTTCGAGGCGATCGCCCTGGCCTCGTTCGGGTGCTCCAGCAGGAATTCGCCCAGCTTCTCGTTGACCGCCTGCTCCACCGCGGTTTTCACCTCGGAGGAGACCAGTTTGTCCTTGGTCTGCGAGGAAAACTTCGGATCGGGCACCTTCACCGACAGCACGGCGATCATGCCTTCGCGCATGTCGTCACCGGACAACGCCACCTTGGCGTGCTTGGCGAGGCCTTCCTTCTCGATGTAGGACTGCAGTGACCGGGTCAGCGCGGCGCGAAAGCCAGTCAGGTGAGTGCCACCATCGCGCTGCGGGATATTGTTGGTGAAGCAGAACATCGTCTCCTGATAGGAGTCTGTCCACTGCAGGGCTACCTCCACCACGATGCCGTCCTGCTCTGACGTCAGGCTGATCACATTCGGGTGCAGCGCCGTCTTCATCTGCGCCAGGTACTGCACGAATGAGCGGATGCCACCTTCGTAGGCGAAGGTATCGTGGCGTCCTTCTCCACGTTCGTCTTTCAAGTCGATCGTGACGCCGGAATTGAGGAAGGCCAGTTCGCGCAGACGCTTGGCCAGGATGTCGTAGTGAAAATCGATATTGCTGGTGAACGTGGCCGGGCTGGGCAGGAAACGTACCAGGGTGCCGCGCCGGTCGGATGGACCCACCGTTTTCAGCGGATACAGAGGTTCACCCAGGGAGTATTCCTGCAGGTGTTCGTGGCCATCACGATAGATCGTGAGCCAAAGATGATCGCTGAGGGCATTCACCACCGACACGCCCACCCCATGCAGGCCGCCGGAGACTTTGTAGGAGTTGGCGTCGAACTTGCCACCGGCATGGAGCACGGTCATCACCACTTCAGCGGTGGAGCGGCCCTCCTCCGGGTGCAGGTCCACCGGAATACCGCGGCCGTTGTCACTCACGCTGACCGATCCATCCTCCAGAATGGTGACCACGACCTTGTCGCAATAACCCGCCAAAGCTTCATCAATGGCGTTGTCGACGACCTCGAACACCATATGATGCAAGCCGGTGCCGTCATCGGTATCGCCAATGTACATGCCGGGGCGCTTGCGCACCGCTTCCAGGCCCTTGAGCACCTTGATGTTGCTTGAATCGTAGTGGGATTCGTTGAGCGGTTCGTTCATGCGGTGACGTGTTCCTGGCGCCAGCGACCCGCCCGACACGGCGCCGTGATAGGCCGGACAGGGTTATGCAGACTGATAGGGATTCAACCCTCTTATTATAGCAGGCGTGTCACAGCACCTTGTTCCACGTGGAACACGCGCACGGGTTGGCCATTCAGGGCCGACGGGAGCTCGGTACCCGTCAACAACACCTGGGCATCAGCCTCTCGCAGTTGTGCCACCACGGACGCCTGATGAGCCTCATCAAGTTCGGACGATACGTCATCCATGCACACGATCGGCCATTCTCCGCGATGCTCCGCATACAGCCCTGCCTGAGCCATGAGACAGGCCAGCGCCGTCAACTTTTCCTGCCCGCGAGAAAGATGCTCGCGCAATGGTGCATGCTCGAACGACACCGACCAATCTGCACGGTGGGCGCCTAGTGTGGTATGTCCCCTGATGACATCTCTGGTGCGGTGCTCGCGCAATTGCGCAGCCAGATCCTGTTCCTCCGTCCAACCTCGACGGTATCGCAACTCAACGGTGCCCAACTCAGGCAGCAGGCCTGCCACGCTCGACTGAAGCCGTGGGCGCAGCAGATCCAGGTAAGTCCTGCGTTGTGTGTCAATTAACCGGGCAGCTTGCGCGAGTTCGGTTTCCCACGGCGCAAACAGTTCGTCGGCCGAACTACTGCCCTGGCGCAGCAAGCTGTTGCGTTGCTTCAAAGCCCGCTGGTATCGCCGCCAAGAGGAAAGGAAGTCATGTTCCACGTGGAACACACCCCAATCGAGATATCTGCGACGCTCCTCCGCTGCCCCGGCAATCAAGGCATGCGAGCCCGGTTCGAAGCAGACCACCGCACATTCGCGCACCAAGTGACCAATCGGCACACTCATCCCGTCGACCTTGGCCTCCCAGCGCGGGCCGCTGCGGCCTAGCCCAAGCCGGCTGACGCGTCTATCGGCATGGCACAATTCGGCGAATACCGACATCTGATTCATCGTTCGCTGCTGCAGCGCCTCCCTCGCTCCAGTACGAAACGAGCGAGCGTGCGACAACAGGAACACCGCTTCCAGCACGCTGGTTTTGCCGGCACCGTTGGCGCCCACCAAGACGTTTATCCCTGGATCCAGCGCGAGACTGGTGTCAGTCAGGCAGCGCAACCCGCTGATGCGCAGTTGCTGCAGCCTCACGATGGGTCTCCGCACAAAGACGAACGCCGGGATTTCTGGAAGAAACCCCGGCGTCTCGCGTCGGCAAACCGCAGGAACGGGCCCATTCGACAGCGGTCAGAGCCGCAGCGGCATGATCACGTGACGGGAGTGCTCGTTGTCGTGCTCCTGCACCAGGCAACTCGATTGCGCGTCGCGCAGGCTGAGTCTGGCCTGGTCGCCGCGCAGCGCAGCCAGCGCGTCGAGCAGGTAACCAACGTTGAAGCCTACGGCAAGATCCGAAACATGGGTGTCCGCCTCCACTTCCTCAACGGCCTCTTCCTGCTCCGGGTTATGCGCCACGATACGCAGCTTGCCGGGCGACAGCTCCAGACGAACGCCCCGATACTTCTCGTTCGACAAAATCGCCGCACGCTGCAAGGCGCCGCGCAGAATTTCGCGATTCAGCGTGGCGGTTTTGTCGGCACCCAGGGGTATTACCGCCTCGTAATCGGGGAACCGGCCATCAATCAGCTTGGATGTGAATGTCACACCACCCCGGCGCAAGCGGAGATGATTGCGCCCAAACTCCAGCTCCACCTCGCCATCGCCGCTTTCAAGCAAGCCAATCAGTTCGTTGACACCCTTGCGCGGAATGATGATCTGACGGCGCGTGCTCACCGAGCTCTGCAGTTCCGTTTCCTTCATGGCCAGACGATGACCGTCGGTGGCCACGCAGCGCAAGGTGTGTTCCTGCAGATCCAGCAGCATGCCGTTGAGGTAATAGCGTACGTCCTGATTCGCCATCGCGAACGCGGTGCGCTCCATCAAGTCGCGCAACACTTCCTCCGGCAGACTCACCTTTTCCACCAGTTCAATCTGGTCGACCGTAGGGAATTCACTGGCGGGAAGCGTGGTGAGCGTGAAACGGCTGCGTCCAGCGTGCAATGCCACCCTGTCGCCGTTGAGCTTCAATTCGATGCGAGCACCGTCAGGCAAGGCTCGCACGATGTCGAACAGTTTTCTTGCCGGAATGGTGATCTCGCCGTCGACAAGTTTGTCGGCCTCGGTGGTAGCGACCATCTCCACCTCCAGATCCGTGCCGGTCATGGAAACCTTGCCATCACCCACCTTGACCAGCAGGTTGGCCAGGACCGGAAGCGTCTGGCGTCGTTCAACCACCCCAACCACTTGCTGCAGTGGCTTGAGCAGGGCTTCACGTTGAATGCTGAATTGCATAAGGGCTTCCCTATACCTGCTGTTCTGTTCTTAAAAGAAGTGTAGTAGTAGCTGTAGGTGCTGTGGAGCAATAGTTTTCGGGCTTATTATCGTTATAGATCAATAACTTGATGAATTATTTACCTGTGCGGCAATGGCTTGCCTGGCAGTGGATCATTTGTGGATAAGTCCATACGCCAAATGATCCACCTTTTATCCACAGCTTCAACCCCTGGTTACCCTTGGCATTGTGGCGCATCTGTTCGACTGCTTCAGCCGGTCAGGGTACGAATCAACTGTTCCCAATCCTGGCGCATGCGTACATCGGTTTCGACAAACTTGCGAATCGTCTTGCAGGCGTGCATCACCGTGGTGTGGTCGCGCCCGCCGAAAGCCTCGCCAATCTCCGGCAAGCTGTGTTCGGTCAGCTCCTTGGACAAGGTCATCGCGATCTGCCGTGGTCGGGCCAGCGAGCGTACCCGTCGCTTGGAGAGCAGGTCCTGCAGGCGCACGTTGAAGTATTCCGCCGTGGTTTTCTGGATATTGGCGATGGTGACCGCCTGTGCGTGGGTAGCCAGCAGGTCGCGCAAGGTCTCCTCGGCAAAATCCGTAGTGATTGGCTTGCCGTAGAAGTTGGCCCGCGCCGCCAGCGTGTTCAGCGCACCCTCGAGATCACGCACGTTCGAACGAATGCGCTTGGCCAGCAGCATTGCCACGCTCTCGTCCACCGCCACGCCCTTTTCATGTGCCTTGGCCAGCAAGATCGCTGCCCGCGTCTCGAAATCCGGCGGTTCGATGGCCACGCTGAGGCCCCAACCCAGACGCGACTTCAGCCTGGGCTCGAGCTTGTCGACCTCCTTTGGATAACGGTCGCAGGTGAGGATGATCTGCTGCTTGGATTCGAACAACGCATTGAACGTATGGAAGAACTCTTCCTGGGTGGTGTCCTTGCCGGCGAAGAACTGGATGTCATCGATCAGCAAGGCGTCGACGGAGCGAAAGCGGCGCTTGAAGACGTCCATGCTTTTGGCACGCAACGCCTCGATCATCGAGCCCACGAATTGTTCCGAACGCAGGTACATCACCTTGCAGCCTGGGTTGCGTTCCAGCATCAGGTTGCCAGCTGCGTGCATCAGATGGGTCTTGCCCAGGCCCGTGCCGCCATACAGCAACAGCGGGTTGTAGGCACGCCCCGGATTGGTCGCCACCTGCATCGCTGCCGCCTTGCCCAGTTGATTGGACTTGCCTTCCACGAAGGTCTCGAAGGTGTAGTGCGGGTCCAGGTTGTGCTGATAAGGCTCCGACGCGGCCGTCGCAGGCGCGGGACGATGCGATGCCACGGACGACTTGGTGCCCGCGCTGCGCGGCGAACTGGAACCCACCTCAAGGCGAACCGGCCACGCCTTGCCCAGCAGCAGCAGCAATACCTGTTCGATATGGGGCAGATAGCGCTGGCGTACCGTGTCCAGGGTGTAGGAATTGGGGGCAAACAGCTGCAGGCCGTCGACGTCGTCACGCGCCTGCAATGGCATCAACCAGGTATGCAGGTCCTCAGCGCTCAGATCGCCTTCGAGGCGCTCAAGGCAGCGCCGCCACAGATCACTCATGAATTCAATCAGCCACAACTTGGAGGCGCTTGCGCGCGGGGTGACTGGCTAGTCTAGCAGCAGCCCCCATGGCCCCGAGGGCACAATATCCTTTCGGATACCCGCAAGCTGCGCACGGAACCGATTTGACAGTCCGGACGTGAACCGGACATACTCTCCAACCTTTTTATCCACATTCCCTTTCGGAGCAGACCATGAAGCGGACCTTCCAGCCCAGCAAGCTCAAGCGCGCGCGTACGCACGGTTTCCGTGCACGTATGGCGACCGCCGACGGCCGCAAAATCATCAACGCCCGTCGCGCCAAGGGCCGCAAACGCCTGATCCCGTAATCAACGATCAAGCGCCGGGAACGGGCGCCGTGGCCACCGCGGGATTGCCGCGCGACGCGCGCCTGCGTCGGCCAGGTGACTTTGCCGCCTTGCGAACCAGCAGCGGACGCGCAGGCGGCCGCTGTTTTCATATGCGTTATCGCGACAACGGGCTAGGTCACGCCCGACTCGGCCTGGCGATATCCAAGCGCGTTTCCAAGCGCGCAGTCGAGCGCAATCGGATCAAACGCTTGTTGCGCGAATCGTTCCGGCGTGTACGCCACCAGTTGCCGCCGGTCGACTTGATGGTGATGGCGCGCGAGCAGGCCGCCGGGGTGCCCGGTCCCGACTTGCTGCGCGAGATCGACGGCTTGTGGATGAAGCTGCAGGCCGGCCGCGCCGACCAGGTCAAACCATTGAAGCGGGCCGACGACACCTCCACAATCGAGCGTTGACCTTTTTTTCCAGCCACCGCGGCGAGTCCCTTGAGTCGTGGCGTTACCCGGATCTGCTACGCGATGAACCAAACGCGCAACTTCCTCTTGTTCGCCCTGCTCGCCGTGGCGTACCTGCTGTTCATGGCCTGGGAAAAGGATTACGCGCCCCATCCAGCGGCCGCCCCGAGCAGCAGCAGCACCGAGGCGACGGCAAGCTCGGTCGACGGCAGCGTGCCTTCTGCCGTTGCCTCCACGGCGCGTCCAGCCACGCCGGCCGGAGCCGGGGCCGGCAGCATCGCCAGCGATTCGTCCCGGCCCGGGCAGGTGTCTTCGCAGCTGGTCACGGTCGATACCGATGTCCTGCATCTGCAGATCGACACGCGCGGCGGCAGCCTGGTGCATGCCGACCTGCTGGCCTACCCGAAGGCGGCGCCGACCCACGCCCATCCGAACCCGCCGCCGACCGTCCTGCTCAGCAACGATCCCACGCACTACTTCGTGGCCCAGAACGGCCTGGTCAGCAGCAGTGACTCCTCGCCCCAGGATCAACCCAATCATCTGGCGCTGTTCCAGAGTGCGAAAACCAGCTATGTGATGATGCCTGGCCAGAACGAGCTGCCGGTGGAGCTGACCTGGCAGGACGCGGCTGGCCTCAAGGTCAGCAAGACCTACACCTTCAAGCGCGGCAGCTATGTTGTCGCGCTCAGCCAGCACATCGACAACGGTACGGCCAGCATCTGGCAGGGCAATGCTTACCAGCAGCTGCAGGCGGTGTCGCCGCCCAAGCCGGGCAGCTGGCTCAGCAACTACACCGATCCGGAGTCGCGCAGTTTTCAGGGCGCCGCCTGGTACACCGGCGAAAAATTCGAGAAGCTCGAGTTCAAGGACTTCAGCGAGAAGAAAGATGCGTTGGACGGCCAGATCAAGGGTGGCTGGGCGGCCATGCTGCGCCTGTACTTCGTCACCGCCTGGATTCCACCGGCCAACCAGACCGACCACTACGTCACCCAGACAATCAACCCGGACAGCGAACATCCCCGCTATCTGATTCGAGCGGTTGGCCCCGCAATGAGCGTGGCGCCCGGTCAGAGCCTCACCAGCCAGGCGCGCCTGTACGTGGGTCCGAACGTGCAGGGAACGCTGGACGCCGTCGCCCCGGGACTCGACCTGACCATCGATTACGGCATGTTCAAGGCCATCGCCGTGCCGATGCACTGGGTGCTGTCGCAGTTCCACGCGATCGCGAAGAACTGGGGCGTGGCAATCATCCTGCTGGTGCTGCTGATCAAGGGCCTGACCTGGAAGCTCACCGCAATGCAGTACCGCTCCAGCGCGCGCATGCGCAAGCTGGCGCCACGCATCCAGGCGCTGAAGGAGCGTTACGGCGACGACAAGCAGAAGATGCAACAAGCCACCATGGAGCTGTACAAGAAGGAAAAGGTCAACCCGATGGGCGGTTGCCTGCCGGTGCTGATCACCATGCCGGTGTTTTACGGACTGTACTTCGTGCTCGAATACAGCCTGGAACTGCGGCATGCCGCCTTCCTGTGGATTCCCGACCTGAGCCATCCTGATCCGCTGTACATCCTGCCGATCATCTACGCCATCGTCATGCTCGGCACGCAGTGGCTGAATCCTGCCGCCGCGGGCATGGACCCGACCCAGGCCAAGATGATGAAGGTGATGCCGTTGCTGTTCACGGTGCTGTTCGCGTTCTTCCCCGCCGGCCTGTGTTTGTACTACGCCGTCAACGGCCTGGTCGGGCTTGGCCAGCAGTGGTGGGTGACCCATCACATTGATCGCGCGGCGCCACTCACCACCGACTGAGCGCGTTCGGGTCGATGGCTTTCGTTTAGAGTCCGTTGACATGCCAGACCATGCCTCCGACACGATCGCCGCGATCGCCAGCGCCCCGGGCGCGGCTGGCGTTGGCGTGGTGCGCGTGTCCGGGCCGGCCGTGCCGGCCATGGCGCGGACCCTGCTGGGGCGCACGCCGCAGCCCCGCCTCGCGCACTTCACCGCGTTCCGCGATCAGGCAGGCGAACTGATCGATCGCGGCCTGCTGCTGCACTTCCCCGCCCCTGCCTCGTACACCGGTGAACACGTGCTGGAACTGCAAGGTCACGCCAGCGCCGTGCTGCTGGACCAGTTGCTGCGCCGCTGCTGCGAACTCGGTGCACGCCTGGCCCGACCCGGCGAATTCACCGAGCGCGCCTTCCTCAACGGCAAACTCGACCTGGCCCAGGCCGAAGCGGTTGCCGACCTGATCGCCGCGCGCTCCCAGGCCGGCGCCCGCGCCGCGCTGCGGTCGATGGAAGGCGTGTTCTCGCGCAAGGTGCAGTCAGCGCTGGAGGAGCTGATCACCTTGAGGGTGCACATCGAGGCCGCGATCGATTTTCCGGAAGAAGAGATCGACTTCCTGGCCGACCCGGCGATCCAGCACCAGCTTGACCGCGTGCGCGACGCACTGGCGCAACTGCTCCGCGAAGCGCAACGCGGCCTGCGCCTCAACGACGGATTGCGGGTGGCCATCATCGGACGGCCCAATGCCGGCAAGTCCAGCCTGCTGAACGCCCTGACCGGCAGCGAGCGAGCCATCGTCAACGCCGCCGCCGGCACCACCCGCGACGTGCTGCGCGAAAGCCTCGACCTGGACGGCATCGCGCTGGAACTGGCCGACACCGCCGGCCTGCGCGACACCGACGACGAAGTCGAACGCGAAGGCGTGCGTCGCGCCCACGGAGAATTGCAGCGCGCGGATGTGGCCTTGTTGGTCACCGAGGTCGAGCACGCCACCCCCGACCTCGCATTTTTCCTTTCCCTGCCGGCGCACGTTGAACGTGTGGTGCTGATCAACAAGATCGACCGTGACGGTCTGGCGCCGCACAGTGAAGCGCGCGACCAGGCGAGTTGGGTGTGGGCCTCCGCCAAGACAGGCGAAGGCCTCGACAGCTTGCGCGACCACCTGAAGCACCTTGCCGGTGCCGGTAGCGGCGAGGGCGCGTTCAGCGCCCGCCGCCGTCACGTGCAGGCGCTGCAGCAGGTAGATGCCCATTTGCACAGCACGGCAAACGAGCTGGCGCGCGGCGCCGGCGAACTCGCCGCCGAGGAACTGCGCCAGGCGCAACACGCACTGGGCGAAATCACGGGCAGTTACACCAGCGACGACCTGCTTGGCGCGATTTTCGGCTCGTTCTGTATCGGCAAATAGCCTGCTCGACGGTCCTGACCGAGATGGACGTTGCGCTGCTCAGGCGTGTCTTTTCGCCAGCCAGTCCTCGAGTTGGGCCAGGCGTGGCATGCCGCCCTGCGCGCCAAGCCGGGTGACCGACAGTGCGGCGGCAGCGCACGCCTTGCGTACCGCGCTGGCCAGGCCCTCGTGAAGGAATACGGCCAGCGCGGCATTGAAGGTGTCGCCGGCGCCGGTGCTGTCGACCACCTCGACCGCAAAGCCGTCCTGGTGGATCGGCTCGCCCTGTTCGCGAAACCAGGCGCCTTCGCTGCCGCGGGTCAGCACGATCGGGCACGGCGCCGCGCGCATCAGCTCGCGGAAGTCGGTGGCGGGATCGGTCCCTAGCAGGATCGCCAGCTCGTGCTGGTTCGGCGTGGCGCAGCGAACCAGTTTCAACCAGTCGACGGGCAGCAGGCGGGCTGGCGCCGGATTGACGATCACCGGCACGTTCAGACGGGTGCCAAGTCGCACGGTGGCCTCGACGGTGTCCAGCGGAACTTCCATCTGTACCAGCACAACATCGGCGCGCCGGACCAGCTCCTGCGCCCGTTCCACCTGCGCCGGCGTGACGCGCGCGTTGGCTCCGGGCACCACGATGATCTGGTTCTCGCCGCCGGCAATGGTGATCGACGCGGTGCCGCTGGTCTCGTCACGCAGCTGCGCGACGTGGTCCAGATCGATGCCTTCGCTGGCCAGCCCCTGACGCAGCTGCCGGCCGAACGCGTCAGCGCCGAGCGCGCCCACCAGCGCCACCTCGGCGCCGAGCCGGGCGGCAGCCACCGCCTGGTTTGCACCTTTGCCACCCGGCACGGTGACGAAGCCTTCGCCGAGGATGGTCTCACCAGGGCCGACGAAGCGCGGCGCCTGGGTCACCAGATCCATGTTGATGCTGCCGACCACCACGATGCGCATCATCTGATCTTCGCCCGGAAGAAAATCCTGGCGTCGAGCATACGCGATGAGTCGGGATCGTTCAGCGTGGTGGGGCGGTGCTCACGGACCGCTGCTGGCACTGCCCCCAGGCGCGTCGTTTCGCTCGAGATGCCGTTGCTTCGCCTGCTGGCGCAGTTGCTGGTATTGCTGCAGCTGATTGTCGCTGAGGACCGCGCGCAGTTGCTGCTCGCTGTCCTGCCGGATCGAGCGCAGCTGGCTGCGCTGAGACACTGCATCGGCCGAGCCGTCACCGCGCGTCTGTGCGAGCTGCTGTGCTCGCTTCTGCAGGATCGATTCGATCCGGGTCTCCTGCTCGGGTGTCAGTTGCAGCTTGCGTGCGAGCCGCCTGGCCTGCTGCTGCGGGTCGGGGTTGTGCATCTTCATGGCCGGGCTGCTGTTGGCGGGTGGGCTATCCTGGAGTGGGGTGGCGAGCACGGCGCCGCTGGGGCAAACGCCCAGGGCAAACGCAAGCACAGTCAGGCACACGGAAAGACGCATGGCGGGAGGCTCCTCGGAAGGTGGACTCCTTCAGCAACGTGCCCCGCCGATTGGCGTTGACGACGTGGCGCGCGTCCACCGTAGTCGACGAGCCCACCCTGGCCGAAACGCACAGACCCGCCGGATGGCGGGTCTGGATGCGGCGGCATCGGAGTGATGGCTCAGCCTCGACTGATGCCGGTATCGCCCTGGCTCAGCGCGGGGGCGGGTCCGGCCACGGCAAGCAGGGACTGCGCGTAGCTGTCCTCGATGCTGACGGTGGAGACCTCGTCCCAGCTGAAGAAGGACACTTCGCGCATCCATTCCGCGTCCGGACTGAGTTCCTGCATGTTGAAACCGTCTTCCTCAAGGCTGGCCAGACGGCCGATGTAGCAGACCTCGGATTCGTCCTCGCTGTCCACGTGCACGCCGATCACCTGGGCTTGCGCGCCGGCGGCCTGGATCACGTCGCGGATGCCGTCCAGCGGAAAGCCGCGCGGCATGCGCGGCAGGATGTGTTTCAGCGCCAGCGCCTTCTCGAAGAACACATGATGCTTGTCCGGCGACTCCAGTTCGGAAATATCGCGATGGCGCATCACGTACATGCCATCGTAGGTGATCCCGTCGCCGACCACCCAGAGCAGGAAGAACTCGCGCCCCACCCCGCCCACGTAGCCGCAAAAACTGCCGTGCTCGAGATCTTCGCGCCACAGCCGGACCAGCGTCTGCTTCTGCTGTGCTTCGCGCAACTGCGCGCGCTGGCCGGTGCTTTTCAGTTCAATAACGTTGTTCACGGCTCTCATTTTAGCAGATCGGGCCGATCTGCCGGCTTTACAGGATGTAGCGGCTGAGATCCTCGTTCCGTACCAGGCTGGCGAGTGAATTGTCTACGCTTTCGGCGTCAATCAAGTACTTTTCGCCGGACTTGTCTGCAGCTTCAAAGGAGATTTTCTCGAGCAGGCGCTCCATGACGGTGTGCAGGCGGCGTGCTCCGATGTTCTCGGTGCGCTCGTTGACCTGGAATGCCACTTCGGCCAGGCGGTCGATGCCTGAATCGCTGAATTCCAGCTCGACACCCTCGGTACTGAGCAGGGCCACGTACTGTTTGGTCAACGCGTTATGGGGCTCGCGCAGGATCCGCTTGAAATCGTCCACCGACAGTGCGGACAACTCGACCCGGATCGGCAGACGGCCCTGCAACTCGGGAATCAGGTCCGACGGTTTGGCCAGCGAGAATGCGCCGGAGGCGATGAACAGCATGTGGTCGGTCTTGATCGGGCCGTACTTGGTCGACACGGTGGAGCCTTCCACCAGCGGCAGCAGGTCGCGCTGCACGCCTTCGCG
>JBDTEG010000182.1:0-5662 GCA_039922695.1 Rhodanobacter sp.
GCAGCTGCTCAACATCGGCAATGCCGACGTCGACGAAGCGGCCTACCTGGCGGTCATCGAGCGCAAGACCGCCGTGCTGTTTGCCGCCGCCACCGAACTGGGCGGCCTGCTCGGCGGCCTGCCGCAGGCGCAGGTGGCCGACTTGCGCCGCTATGGCATGGAGCTTGGCTACGCTTTCCAGATCGCCGACGACCTGCTCGACTACACCGGCGACGCCGGTACGCTGGGCAAGAACATCGGCGACGACCTGGCCGAAGGCAAGCCGACCCTGCCGCTGATCTACGCGCTGGAGCGGGCCAGCCCCGAACAGGCGCAGTCGCTGCGCCACGCCATCGAACATGGCGGCCTTGATTCGCTGGACCGCATCATCGCCTCGATCCGCGACTCGGGCGCCCTCGAGCGAACGCGCGAGCGTGCCCTGGCGCATGCCTGCACTGCGCGCGAGGCGCTCGTCTCGCTGCCTGCATCCCACTATCGCGATGCGTTGGTCGCGCTGGCCGACTACTCGGTGCAGCGCTCGTTCTGAATCGTTCATGCGGCCAATCCGATTGACCTCGAAATTCGGCTGTCGAGAGGCCCTGTTCCGTCGGGCGCTGACGCTGCATCACCTCCTGCAATCATGCAGAACAGCTGGCGGGCAGTGCCAGCCCTGCCATCCCCGCGTCGCAGGGCGGCCACTGCCCGCCAGCTGTTGCTGCGGTATTCAATCGGGATCCGATCAAGAAACCGCGTCGAGCGAGGGTTCCGACGGCTGACCTCCGACGCCACGCGGAACCCCGCGTCCACGCGTCGCAAGCTGGCACCCGTGGCGCCAATCGGCCAGACTCCACCAGATGTTTCACGTCCACGCCCGTACCTGGCTCTTCTGGCTGGCGGCAACTTTGCTGCCATTCGCTCCGGCGCAGGCTGCCACCTGGCGCTACGACACCGTCCACAGCCAGATCGTCTTCAGCATCAGCCACAACGGTTACTCGCGTCCGTTTGGCCGATTGCATGTCGCCAGCGGTTGGCTTCATTTTGACCCGGACGACTGGAGCCACGCCACCACCGAGCTGGACATCGACCTGCAAGGCCTGGACATGGGCGACGCAGCGTGGAACAAGGCCGTGTGCAAGAAGGCGCTGCTGGACTGCAGCGCGCATCGATACGCCCATTTCAAGAGTACCCGCATCGAGCGCACCGACGCACAGCACGGCGTGCTGCACGGTGAACTGAGTTTGCGTGGGGTCACCCGGCCGGTGAGCATTCCCTTTACCTTCAATCGCTCGGGCACCACGATCTTCGGGCTGCATGACATTGCCGGCTTTTCCGCCACCGCGATGCTGGACCGCAACGATTTCGGCATGCATGCCTACGCCGCTTCAATTGGCGAACATGTCAGCGTGTGGCTGGAGCTTGAGGCGATCCGCGAGCACCCCTCGTCCAGGGAGCAACCATGAGTGTGCGCAGCAATGACCATCAATGGGGTTCGGTCAGCAAGTTCTTCCACTGGCTCATCGCGCTGGCGATCCTCTGCAACGGTACCTTCGGCCTGCTGATGGACCTGGCCTCCTCGCCGATGCAGAAGGTCAACTGGCTGGCCGTGCACAAGTCGATCGGGCTCACCGTGCTGGCGCTGGTGCTGCTGCGGATACTGTGGCGCTGGGGCGACGGCAGGCCCACCGAAGCACCCGGGCCGCGATGGCAGATGCTGGCCGCGCGCGTCGTGCATGGTGTGTTGTATGTGGTGATCCTGGCAATACCGCTGACGGGTTGGTGGTTCAATTCGGTCAGCGGCAAGCCGTTGCAATGGTTCAAGCTGTTCAACCTGCCGGCGCTGGGGGCGAAGAACGATGCACTACGCCATTTCGCCCACGGCGTGCACGAATACCTGTTCTGGTTCCTGCTGCTGGTACTGGTGGCTCATGTCGGCGCCGCACTGAAACATCATGTGTTCGACAACGACAACGTGCTGCGGCGCATGCTGCCGTTCGGCCGCCTGCGCAAGCCCCTTTCCGAAGGAGAACGCCAATGAAACGCCTCGCCATCCTGCTGCTGGCATTCGCCCTGCCCGGCCTGGCCGCCGGCACCGACTACACGATGCAAGCGGCCTCCAGCCAGCTTGGCTTCAGCGCGGTGTTCCAGGGCGAATCATTCGATGGCCACTTTGCCCAGTGGACGGCGGCGATCAGTTACGACCCGGCCCATCTTGCAGCATCGAAGTTCGATGTGAGCGCAACCCTGGCCAGCGTGAAGACTGGTGACAGCGATCGCGACTCCGCCCTGCCCGGCGAGGCGTTCTTCGACACCGCGCGATTTCCCAAGGCGCATTTCGTCAGCACCGGATTCCGCCATGATGGCGACAAGATGATGGTCGACGGCAACCTCACCCTGCGCGGCGTGACCAGGCCCGTGAGCCTGGACATTACCTTCAAGCCACAGGCGAGCGGTGCCACGCTGGATGTAGTCGGCACGGTGAAGCGCCTGAACTTCGGCGTGGGCTCGGGCGACTACGCCGATACGTCGGTGATCGGCGCCGACGTGAAGATCAAGGCCCACCTGCAACTGGCGGCGAAGTAAGCCGACGCGATGGCACGCGACACGCTATGGCGCCGCCTGCGCGGCTGGCTCGGGCCCGATGCAGGCCACCTCGAGGCCGGGCACTCGCCACGCGCTAGCGCCGGCTCTACCCGTGTCGCGGACAGCCTGCGCAGCCTGCTCGACGATCCGACCATACCGGCATCCGTGCGCAACGAACTGGCCGGCGACTTCAGTCGTATCGAGAACATGCTGGCCCGGCTCGAACGTGGCGAGCTGCATGTAGCGGTATTCGGCCGCGTGTCGACCGGCAAGTCCGCACTCGGCAATGCCTTGCTCGGTCGCGAGGCATTCCAGGTGGGCGTCCTGCACGGCACCACCACCGACGCCGAACAGGCCACGCTCGACGAGGCGCGCCACGATGGCCTGGTACTGATCGACACCCCCGGTATCAACGAGCTGGACGGCGAAGCCCGCGAAAGACTGGCCTTTGACGTAGCCGAAGTCAGCGACCTGGTGGTGTTCGTCTGCGACGGCGACCTCACCCGCGAGGAGCTCGACGCGCTGCGAACCCTCGCCGCCACCCAGCGTCCGCTCCTGCTGGCGCTCAACAAGGCCGACCGCTACAGCACCGACGAACTGGCCGACTTGCTGGCACAGCTGCGCGAGCGCGTGGCCGGCCTGGTGCGCGAAGAAAACGTGCTCGCGGTAGCCGCCCATCCGGCGCCGCGGCGGCTGCTCGAGGTCGATGCTCGCGGCCGCGAGCAGGAACGCGGGCAGACCGCCACGCCGGACGTGGCCGCGCTGCGCGAACGCCTGCTCGCCATCGCCGCCCGCGAGGGCAAGAGCCTGTCGGCGATCAACGCCGGCCTGTACGCCGGCCGGCTCACCGACCAGGTCAGCGCGCGCATTGCCGAAACCCGCAAGGCCGTGGCGGCGAAACTGATCCACAACTATTGCATCGCGAAGGGCCTGGCGGTGGCGCTCAACCCGATTCCGGTGGCCGACCTGCTCGCGGCGGCCGGACTGGATGCCGCCATGGTGGTGCAGCTCTCGCGTGTCTATGGTCTGCCGCTGACTCGCACCGAGTCCGGTCGGCTGGTCGCCGTGATCTCGGCCCAACTGGCCGCGCTGATGGGCGCGATCTGGGGCATCCAGCTGGTCGCCTCGGCGCTGAAAGGTCTCAGCGCAGGTCTGTCCGTGCTGGTCACCGCCGCCGCGCAAGGTGCGCTGGGCTGGTATGCCACCGTGCTGATCGGCCGCGCCGCCGAACGCTACCTGGTCGGCGGCAAATCCTGGGGCGAGGCCGGCGCCAAGCGCGCCGTCGCCGAGGTCGTGGCCAGTCTCGACCGCGACTCGATCCTGCGCGAGGCACGCGAGGAAATCCTCAAGCGGTTGAAATCCCGCCCCCGCTGAACACCCGGGGCGCGCCCTCCGGGATCAGGCTCGTGTAGGAGCGCACCCTGTGCGCGAATGCTCTTCGCAAGGTTGAGCAAAAGCATTCGCGCACAGGGTGCGCTCCTACGGCGCAGCGGCGAGGAATGCGCGCACCGTGGCGGCGTCGAACGGCCAATCCAGCTCACGGCCATCACGGATATCGCGCAGCACCGGCAGGCGCGTGCCATAAAGCTGCTCCAGCTGGTCCGAGTCGTCCACCCAGGCACTCTCGAAATCTGGTGCCCGCGCCTCGGCCATCACCGCGAGTGCGAGATCGCAAAGATGGCAGTAATCGCGCTGGTACAGGATCAGGTCAGGCATGCGGCTGCGAATGGGCCAGGACGCCGCGTAGAATAACCGGTCATTCCTCCTCGCAGCAGCAGCCATGGCCGTCAGCGTATTCGACCTGTTCAAGATCGGCATCGGGCCGTCCTCCTCACACACGGTGGGACCAATGCGCGCCGCCGCGCGCTTTGCCGAGCGCTGGCTCGACGAGAAAGGCGTGCTTGACCGCGTGACGCGGGTGCAGGCCGAACTGTTTGGCTCACTGGCGCTGACCGGCCGCGGCCACGGAACCGACAAGGCGGTGCTGCTTGGCTTCGAAGGCGAGCATCCGGATACCATCGATCCGGACAATATCCCGCAAACGCTTGAGCGTATCCGCAGCAGCAAGCAGCTGCATGTGCTGGGCAAGCATGACATCGCGTTCGACGAGAAGCGCGACCTGATCTTCAACAAGCGCCAGAAACTGCCATTCCACCCCAACGGCATGCGCTTCAGTGCGTACGGCGCCGACGGCAACGAACTGGCGACGCGTGACTACTACTCCGTCGGCGGCGGCTTCGTGGTGAACACCGACGAGGCCGCGGAAGACCGCATCGTCGCCGACACCACGGCGCAGCCCTATCCGTATTCCAGCGGCGACGAGATGCTGGCGCTGTGCAAGCAACACGACATGACGATCGCGCAGTTGATGATGGCCAACGAGTCGGTATGGCGGCCCGAGGCAGCGACCCGCGCCGGTCTGCTGACGATCTGGAAGGCCATGCAGGATTGCGTGACACGTGGCCTGCGCTCGCCGGGCACGCTGCCCGGCGGCCTGCGCGTGACCCGCCGGGCACCGGCAATGCTGGAGGAGCTGCGCAACCAGCCCGAAGCGGCACTGCGTGACCCGCTGACCATCCTGGACTGGGTCAACCTCTACGCGCTGGCGGTCAACGAGGAAAACGCGGCCGGCGGTCGCGTGGTGACGGCTCCTACCAACGGCGCCGCGGGCATCGTGCCCGCAGTCGGTCATTACTACCTGCGCTTCTGCCCCAAGGCAGATGAAAACGGCATCATCGACTACCTGCTCACCGCCGGCGCCATCGGCATCCTGTACAAGGAAAACGCCTCGATCTCCGGTGCGGAAGTCGGCTGCCAGGGCGAAGTCGGCGTGGCCTGCTCGATGGCCGCCGGTGGCCTCACCGCCGCGCTCGGCGGCAACGTGATGCAGGTCGAGAACGCTGCCGAAATCGGCATGGAACACAACCTCGGCCTCACCTGCGACCCGATCGGCGGCCTGGTGCAGATTCCCTGCATCGAACGCAATGCGATGGGCTCGGTCAAGGCCATCAACGCCAGCCGCATGGCATTGAAAAGCGACGGCAAACACCGCGTCAGCCTCGACAAGGTGATCAAGACCATGCGCGATACCGGCCGCGACATG
>JBDTEG010000183.1:0-11902 GCA_039922695.1 Rhodanobacter sp.
GCGACGCGCCGGAACTGCCCCCCGCCGATCTCGAACTGTCGCTGCGTTTTCTCAAGCAGCAGCATGTGGTGCCGGTGTACGACGAGGTGCACGGACTGGCGCTGATCGTGGCCGATCCGGCCGACCCTTATCCGCGCCAGGCCGTCGAGCTGGCCGCCGGTCGGCCGGTGGCATTGCGCGTCGGCCTGCGCTCGGAGATCGACGGACTGATCGAGCGCTATTACGGCACCGGCCGTTCCGCGATGGGCACCATCGTGGAGAACCTCGACGGCACCGCGGCGGAGGAAGACGATGTCGAGCACCTGCGCGACCTGGCTTCCGAGGCGCCGGTCATCCGGCTGGTCAACCTGATCCTCCAGCGCGCGGTCGAGCAGCGCGCCTCGGACGTGCATATCGAACCGTTCGAAAATCACCTGAAGGTGCGTTACCGCATCGACGGCGTGCTGCATGAAGTGGAAGCGCCGCCGTCGTCCTCGACGGCCGCGGTGATCTCGCGCGTCAAGATCATGGCGAGACTGAACATCGCCGAGCGCCGGTTGCCGCAGGACGGACGCATCCAGTTGCGCGTGCAGGGCAAGGAGCTCGACCTGCGCGTGTCGACCGTGCCGACCAGCTTCGGCGAATCGGTGGTGATGCGCATCCTCGATCGCGAATCGGTGGTGTTCGATTTCGAATCGCTGGGTTTCACCGACAGCTTCAAGCAACGTTTCGTCGACGTGCTGGAAAAGCCGCATGGCATCCTGCTGGTGACCGGCCCGACCGGCTCGGGCAAGACCACCACGCTTTACACCGCGCTGTCACAGATCAATACGCCCGACGTCAAGATCATCACCGTCGAGGATCCGGTCGAGTACCAGCTCGAAGGCATCAACCAGATTCAGGTGAAGCCGCAGATCGGCCTCGATTTCTCCGGCGCCCTGCGTTCGATCATGCGGCAGGATCCGGATGTGATCATGATCGGCGAGATGCGCGATCTGGAGACCTGCCGCATCGCGATCCAGTCGGCGCTCACCGGCCACCTGGTGCTGTCGACCCTGCATACCAACAGCGCCGCCGGCGGCATCACGCGGCTGCTCGACATGGGCGTGGAGGATTACCTGCTTGGTTCCACCATCAACGGCATCCTGGCGCAGCGGCTGGTGCGCCGGCTCGATCCGGAAACGGCGACCGCGTACGAGGCGTTGCCCGAGGTGATCGCGCAGTTCGAACTGGAGAAATACACTGACGAGCGGCCGATCCGGCTGTGGAAACCCGGCACCAGCGCGGCCAATCCCAGCGGCTATCGCGGCCGCCGCGCGATCATGGAATTCCTCACCATGAGCGATCCGCTCCGGCGGCTGGTGATGCAACGTGCCGACGCCGGCGAGATCGAGAAACAGGCGCGTGTCGAAGGCATGCGCACCATGTACGAAGACGGCATCGCCAAGGCGGTGGCCGGGGTCACCACGCTGGAAGAGGTCCTGCGCGTGACGCAGGAAAGCTGAGGTGGCGCAGTTTCGCTACAAGGCGGTCAGCGATGCCGGCGAGATGCTGCAGGGCCAGATGGAGGCCGCCAGCGTCGAGGAGGTGATCGGTCGGCTGCAGGACCAGGGCCACACGCCGCTCGATGCGCAGTCGGCCGATGGCGTGGCCGGCGGTGGCGGTCTGGCGGCGCTGTTCAAGCGCGGCCCGTTCACCGGCGACCAGCTGGCCCAGTTCACCCACCAGCTGGCTACCCTGCTGGGTGCGGGGCAACCGCTGGATCGTGCGCTCGGCATCCTGCTTGACCTGCCCGAAAGCGAGAGCGCGAAGAAACTGATCGAGCGCGTGCGCGACCGCGTGCGCGGCGGCAACACCCTGTCCTCGGCGCTGGACGAGGAGCACGGGGTGTTTCCCAAGCTCTACGTCAGCCTGGTGCGCGCCGGCGAGGCGGGCGGCTCGCTGGAGGAAACGCTGCGCCGGCTGGCCGATTATCTGGAGCGCTCGCAGGCGCTGCGCGGCAGCATCGTCAATGCACTGATCTATCCGGCGTTCCTGATGGTCGGCGTGCTCGGCTCGCTGGTGCTGCTGCTGGCCTACGTGGTGCCGCAGTTCGTGCCGATCTTCCAAGACATGCAGGTGCCGATCCCGTGGATCACCGAGGCGGTGTTGGCACTGGGAAATGTCATGCAGAGATGGTGGTGGTTGATCGGCGTGTTGGCGATCGGCGGCTTTCTGGTATGGCGTGCACGCCTGCGCGATCCGCAGGCGCGCCTGGCCTGGCACACTCGTCTGCTCCGGTTGCGCGTGGTCGGGCCCTTGCTGCTGAAAGTGGAGACCGCACGCATCGCGCGCACCCTGGGCACCCTGCTCAAGAACGGCGTGCCGCTGTTGAGTTCGCTGACGATCGCGCGCCAGGTCACCGGCAACCTCGCGCTGGATGCGGCGCTGAGCGCAGCGCACGAACAGGTCAAGGGCGGTGCCGGGCTGAGCCTGGCGCTGGCGCAGTCGAAATTGTTCCCGCGCCTGGCGTTGCAGATGGTGCAGGTCGGCGAGGAGGCCGGCCAGCTCGACGGCATGCTGCTCAAGGTGGCCGATACGTTCGAGCTGGAATCCCGCCGCTCGATCGATCGCCTGCTGGCCGCGCTGGTGCCGACGCTCACCATCGTGATGACCGTGCTGGTGGGCATCATCATGGCGGCGATTCTGCTGCCGCTGCTCACCCTGACCAGCAGTATTCAGTGAACTAGTGGAGTGAAGGTGATGATTGGTTTTTCCAAATGGGAACGGGGAATCCCGCAAGGGGACTTCCCTGTGGTCGCGGGGAACGGGGAACATGTGGCCTGTCGCAGGCGCCCGGTAACCCTGCACATCATGCACCCCACGCGCGCGTCCGGCTTCACCTTGCTCGAGATGCTCGCAGTGATCGCCCTGATCGGGATTGTCGCCGTCGCGGTGATCACCAAGGTCATCCCCAGCTTCGACAAGGGCAAGTACAAGACCGGCAAGATCCAGCTCAACACGCTGAGCCAGGACATCGACAACTACATGCTGGACAACGGCTCGCCGCCGCAGCAACTTGAGGATCTCGTGGCGAAGCCGGTCAACGCGCCGAATTGGCAGGGTCCGTATGCCAAGGAGTCGCAATTGAAGGACCCCTATGGCCATGACTTCGGCTACCAGTATCCCGGCCAGCACGGCAAGTACGACCTGATCTTCTACGGTGAGGACGGCAAGCCCGGTGGCGACGGGCTCGCTGCGGATGCGGGTAACTGGCAATGACATCGGGACTCGGGAATGGGAAATCGGGAATGGTGGAGCGGGCGTTCCGGCGATACCCGGATTCCGCGAGCTCTTCCGATTCCCGATTCCCCATTCCCCATTCCCGGCGCGCACAGCGCGCTCACGGCTTCACCCTGCTCGAAATGCTGGTCGTCATCGCCTTGATCGGGCTGGCGGCCGTGGCCGTCTCGATGTCGGTCAGCAGTGGCCTGGCCAGTGCGCGGGTGCGCGCGGCCAGCAGCGAACTGGCTGGTGCGCTGCGGGCCACCCGCGCCCAGGCGATCGTGCACGGCGAGGAAAAGGTTTTTGACGTCGATACCCGCAGCAACACTTACGCCGGCGCGAAACACCGCGACGTGGCCTTGCCCAGGGGTCTCAAGCTGAGCATCACCAGCGCCAGGGAGGACCGACCCAACGACCACACCGGACGCATCCGCTTCTTTCCCGACGGCAGCTCCACCGGCGGACGCATCACGCTCAAGGCTGGCCAGCGCGAATGGCACGTCAATGTTTCCTGGCTGACCGGTCAGGTGCGCGTGGTTGATACGGTGGCTTCCAGATGAGAGCCGTTCAGATCAAATCCCGGGAGCTCGCCGACGGCTTCACCCTGCTCGAAGTGATCGCCGCCATCATGCTGCTGGCGATTGCTTTCACCGTGCTGATGCGCGTGGCGGGGGGCTCGACCCGCCTCAGCCAGAATGCGAGTGATCACAGCGAGGCGGCGTTGTGGGCGCGCAGCCTGCTGGATACGGCGTTCACCACCGAGCCGATTCAGCCGGGCACGAGCTCTGGACAGTTCGACGAGCACTTTCGCTGGCAACTCGACGTGTCGAAGTGGCGGCCGCCTTCGGCCCCGCCGAACACGCCGCTGCAGTTGTACCAGCTGGATCTGGATGTGATGTGGGGGCCGTCGGTGCATCCACACTCGGCGCACTTCCGTACCTTGCGGCTGGCTTCGGCGGCACCCGCTGTCGGCGACGGACAGGCCTTGCCATGAAACGCGCCGCCGGATTCACGCTGCTGGAGATACTGGCCGCCCTGGTGCTGCTGGCGTTGCTGCTGGTGGGTGTGTATTCGGGCATCGCCAGCGCCAGTCGCAGCGTGCGCTCGGGTACCGCCGCAATCGAGCGCATGGACCAGATGCGCTCCGCTCAGCAGTTCCTGCGCCGCGAGCTGGCGCAAAGCGTGGCTGAACCGATTGGGCGTACCGATCGCGGTGAACCGGTCTATTTTCAGGGCAGTGCGCACGAAATGCGCTATGTCGCCCCGTTGCCAGGCTACCTCGGCCAACTCGGCCCGCAACTGCAGCAACTGCAGTTGGTCGATGACGGACAGGGCGGCCAGCGCCTGGAATTGCGACTGGCACTGCTGCCGCCGGATGGCCAGCCGGCCAGGCCCTTGGGCGAGCCACAGGTGTTGTTCGATCACATCAGGCAGGGCAGTTTCAGCTACAACGGCGTCGACACCCAGGGCCGTGCCGTGCCGTGGTCGCCGCAATGGACCGATGGCCGCGTGCTGCCTTTGCTGGTGCGCATCGAGTTGGAACCGCAGGGGCGCGGCAGCTGGCCGAGGCTTGATGTGCCGGTGCGGATCAACCCGGCGCAGGCTGCCGGCTTGTTGCGCATGAGCCTGCCCACCGGGGCGCAGCGATGAGGAGCCACATGCAGGCGACACCTACCAGCCAGCGCGGGGTGGCGCTGCTGCTGGTGCTGTGGGCCTGCACCTTGCTGGCGATCCTGCTCGGCGGTTATGCCGCGATGGCGCGCACCGAGGGCCTGCAGGCACGCTATCAATTCGCCGAGACCCAGGCGCACTACGCGGCGGAGGCAGGCCTGATGCGGGCGATCTACGGCCTGCAGGATCCGCGCATGACTGACCGCTGGATCGGGGATGGACGGCCCTATGCCTTCAAGTACGACGGGGCCGCCGTGGAAGTGCATGCAGTTGACGAGAGCGGCAAGGTCGATCTCAACACGGATACGCCCGAGGCGCTGCAGGGCTTGTTCCGGGCGGCCGGCTTGCCGCCGGACAAGGCCAGCGAGCTGGCAGACCGGGTGGTCGACTGGCGCAGCGCACCGACCATCGCCAGCGAGGTCGACAGCCAGCGTGCGGCCTATGCCTCGGCTGGCCGCGACTACGGTCCGCGCCACGGTCCGTTCGCGACGATCGAGGAGGCACAGATGGTGCTGGGCATGACTCCGACCTTGTACCAACGGATCGCGCCGGTACTGACGATCTGGGCCGGCAACACCAGCCCCAATCCGAACACCGCACCACCACTGGCCCTGCAGGCCATTCCCGGACTGACCCCACAACAGGTGGCCGCGATCCAGGCCGCGCGCGCGAAAAACGCGGATGATCCGAGTCTGGCCCTCAACAACGGAACAACGCATAGTATCGAGTCCCGGGCCACCCTGGCCGACGGGACGCGCGCCGTGCTGCGTGCGACTATCCGCATGCAGCCGGGGCTGGCCGGCGCGAAGCCTTACGCCGTATTGCGCTGGCAGGAGGGGAAACAGGAATGAGTACGGCGATGCAGTCGCTGCGGCCGTGGTGGGAGCGTGGTCGCCGCAGCTGGCGGACCTCGCCAGCGCCCGCGTTTCTGGCCTGGTGGGGCGGCGAGCTGCGAGCGCTGTTGCCGCCACGCTGGCGCGGCTGGTTTGGCGCGGGCGCCGACTGGTACCTGCTGCAGGTGAGCGGCGAACGATGGACCCTGCGCCGTCAGGGTCATGGCGAGCCACTGGCCGGCTGGGACGAAGCAGCCGACGAAGGCGCGCCGGCGCTGGCCTTCCATGCCGCGCTGCAGCGGGTCGATCGCGAGGACTTGCGCGTGGCCCTGCTGCTGCCGGGCGCGCTGGTGCTGCGGCGTACGGTGCAATTGCCGCTGGCGGCGCGCGACAACCTGCAGCAAGTGGTCGGATTCGAAATGGACCGGCAGACGCCCTTCAGCGTGACGCAGGTGTATTACGCCGCACGCGAACTCGGTGCATCGGCGCCGCCCGGGCGTTGCCAGGTCGAACTGGTGGCGATCACCCGCGCCAGCCTGGACCCGCTGCTGGCCCGCCTGCGGAAGCAAGGCATCTCGGTCGACGCGGTGGATGTGGCGCAGGGCGACGATCGCCTTGGCGTGAACCTGTTGCCTCCGGAACAGATGCCGCGCCGGTCTCACCCGCGACGGCGCCTCAACCTCGTCCTGGGCGCGGCGGTGGTGCTGTTGCTGTTGCTGGTCGCCGGCGAGTGGCTGCACAGCCGCGAGGTCGCGCTGGCCCGGATGCAGGCCGAGGTGTCGGCCATGCGCGGCGATGCGCAGCAAGTAGCCGCACTGCGCCAGCAACTGCTGGACAACGCCGGTGCCGCGGGCTTTCTGGCGCAGCGCAAGAACGACACCGTCGGCATGCTCAGCATCCTTGAAGACGCCACCACACGACTGCCCCAGGGCACCTGGCTCGAGCGCTTCAGCGTCGACAACACCGGCCAGATCGGCATGCAGGGCCAGAGCCAGCAGGCAGCGAAGCTGCTGGATGCGTTGAAGGATTCCCACGTGATCACCGACGCGGGTTTCCAGGGCAGCATCCAGCCTGATCCCGCCACCGGCAAAGAGCGTTTCTATCTGACTGCCAAGGTGAAACAGCCAGGCACCGTGCGCACAACACCAGACAGCGCGGCAACCACCAGTACGGCAGATTCACCATGAAGATGGCCGCACTGAAGCCGCGCGAGAGCCGCATGGCCGCCATCATCCTGCTGCTGCTGGCCGTGGTCCTGACTTATTTTGTCCTCGTCCACTGGTGGTTCGTGGCGCCGCTCCAACAGATCGACGCCGAGATGGCCCAGTTGCGCGACACCCACAGCCGTTATGCCGCGGCGATCGCGGAGAAGCCGGCGTTGCAGCAACGCCTTGCCTCGCTGGGCGCCGGCCAGGCTGCCAGTGATGCCTTCCTTGCCGCGGCCGATCCCAATAACGCGGCCGCCGACTTGATGCAGCAGGTGGTCGACGTGGTCGGGCGCACCACCCAGGGCGGCCGCTGTGTGGTGAGCCAGAAGATGCCGATGCCGGCTCCGCCGACACCGCCCGGCGAGCCGTATCGCAAGGCCGCGGTCAGCATCAGCCTGAGTTGCGACATCGAGCCGCTGGCGGCGGTGCTGCAGGCGCTGGAACAGGGCAGGCCTTACCTTTTTGTCGATGATCTCAGTATCTATCGCAATCCGGTGGCCGCCCAGCGCAACCAGGGTGCCCCGCTGGAAGTGCAGTTCACCCTGTCCGGCTATGTGCGCCCCGCGGCGAATCCGTCGGCAAGTCTGCCCGCCGACCAGGGGAACGCGCCATGAACGCGGCCCATCAACGTCGGCTCACTCCCGTGCTTGTCGGTATCGCCGTGGTGCTGGGCGTGCTGTTCGTGCTGCTGCTAAGTGGCGTCGGGCGCGGTGTGTACTGGTCGGCGCCGCGCAGCTTGCCGGCACTGCCGCCGCCGGGGAACAACGCCGATCTGCCGCAATCCAGGCCGCTGCAACAGTTCGCCGCGGTGTGGCAGCAGCCGCTGTTCAATCCTGATCGCAAGCCGGTGGCGCACGCTGCCGCGGACGGCAGCAACCTGGGCGATCTGGAATTGACCGGCATCATCATCACCCCCGGCTTGCGCATGGCGTTGCTGCACGACAAGAACGGCAACCACGAGATCCGGTTGCGCGAGGGCGCCGCTCTGCCTGATGGCAGCGTGACCCTGGTCGAGGTGCATCAGCGCTCGGCCGTGTTCGATTCGTCGGCTGGTCGCACCGAACTGAAGTTGCCGGCAGGCGCACCGATCGATCAACTCCGTGGCGCCGGCGGGGATCGTGATCGTCCGGCGCCTGTCCCGGGTGCGGCCTCGGTAACCGTGCAACAAGGTGGCCAGGCGCGGCCGGCGTTTGAAACCAGCTCGGTCCCCCGTCGTGACCAGCCCGCAACGCCGACCCAGCCGGATGGCCCGGCCCAGTCCGCTCTCGAACGACTTCGTCGTACAGTCCAGAAACGTCGTGCAGAACGTGCTGCTGCGTCGCACGAAGGAGATCACTGATCCATGGCTCGCCTATTCACCACGCACGTCGTGCGCACCGTCACCCTTGCCAGCTTCGTATGGCTGGCCGGCTGTGCCAGCCTTCCGCAGCCACGCGACGACGGCGCGCTGCAACGGGAGGCCATGGCCGGCACGCATGCCCCCGTGCCGCCGCCGCTGCCGCTGAACCGGGATCTGGAGACGGCCACGCCAACGCCGCCCCGGGCCACCATCAGCGAGGGCAGCGGGCGCTTCGTACGGCCTACTGCCCTGGCCACCCCGCACAAGTCAGCCAGCGGCAAGGACGCGGTGACCTTCAATTTCGAGAACCAGCCGATCCAGGCGGTGGTCAAGGCCATCCTCGGCGACCTGCTGAAACAGAACTACACGATCGTGCCCGGCGTGGAAGGAAACATCTCGTTCTCCACCTCCCAGCCGGTGGAGCAGACACAGGCGCTGCCGATCCTCGAAACCCTGCTCGCCTGGACCCACAACGCCCTGGTCAGGCGTGCCGGCGGTTACGTGGTCTTGCCGGAAAAGGATGCCGTCTCGGGCAATCTGGTGCCCAGCCTGGGCGCCGTGGCGCCCGCGGGCGGTCTGCAGGCGCGCCTGTTCCCGTTGCAGTACATCTCGGCCACCGAGATGCAGAAACTGATCAAGCCGTTCGTGCGCAAGGACGCCATCCTGCTGGTCGATCCCTCGCGCAATCTGCTGGTACTCGCCGGCACGCCGCAGGAATTGGCCGACGACGAACGCATGGTGCGCACCTTCGACGTGGACTGGTTGCGCGGCACCTCGGTCGGCGTGTTCAACCTGCAGTACGCGAAGGTGGGCGAATTGATGCCCAAGTTGAACAGCCTGTTCGGCGAACACGGCAGCACGCCGCTGGCCGGCATGCTGCGCTTCATCCCGATCGAGCGCACCAATGCGCTGGTGGTGATCAGCAGCCAGCCCGATTACCTGCGCGAAGTGGGCGAGTGGATCGGCAAGATCGACGCCGGCGGCGGCAACCAGCCGCAGCTGTTTGTCTATGACGTACGCAATCTCAAAGCGTCGGATCTGGCCAAATACCTGGCGCAGATCTACACCAACGCCAACCCGGGTGAGAGCGACAACGGCGGCAAGGTCGGGCCGGGTCTCAGCAGTGGCACGCTGGGCAGTGCCGACAACGCCAACGCCACCAGCATGGGCAGCACCGCGGGAGGCTTCGGCAACACCGGCACGGGTCTGGGCTCGGTCGGTTCAGGCGGACTGAACAGCAGTTCGGGCAGCGGGCTGGGCAGCGGGATCGGCGACAGCCGGGACGGCAGCGTCAGCAGCACGGGGTTGGGCGGAACCACGGCGGGCGGCATGTCGTCCACCTTCGGCAGCAGTGCGCAGGAGGGGGGCAACGCTGCCAACAGCCAGCAATACGCCTCCGGCGACGGCAGTGTGCGGATCAGCTCGGTCGACGCCAACAACCAGTTGCTGGTGCGCGCGCGGCCCTCGCAATGGGAGGAAATCAAGCGCGCCATCGACAAGCTCGACAACGTGCCGCTGCAGGTACAGATTGAAACGCGCATCCTCGAGGTAAAGCTCACCGGCCAGTTCCAGTTCGGCGTGCAGTGGTATCTGAAGGGGTTGGTCGGCAGCACGGTCGATGCCAACGGCAACTTCGTCCCCGGTTCCACCACGGCCACCCAATACGGCGCACTCGGCGCCGGCGGCCCGGGCTTTGGCGGTGAACCGTTCTTCTACTCCTTCCTCAACCACAACATGCAGGTCGCCGTCCGCGCGATGGAAACCAGCGGCAACACCAAGACGCTGTCGGCGCCGTCGATGGTGGTGATGAACAACCAGGTCGGCAGCATTCAGGTGGGTGACAACATTCCGATCAACCAGACCACGGTCAACACCGGCATTGGCACGGCCGCCAGTTACAGCGCGGTCCAGTACCTCACCACCGGCGTCATCCTGAAGGTGCGCCCGCGCATCAATCCAGGAGGCCTGGTCTACATGGATGTCAGCCAGCAAGTCAGCCAGCCCGACACCTCGCAGCCGACCAACAACGGCAACCCGGCCATCTCGCAGCGTGAACTGAGCACGCAGGTGGCGGTGCAGAGCGGGCAGACGGTGTTGCTGGGCGGCTTGATCCAGCAGAACGAGGGCAAGAGCGACACCGGCATTCCGGGGCTGAACCGGATTCCCGTCGTCGGGCGCTTGTTCGGCACGACCAACCGCAACCGCGACCGCACCGAGCTGATCGTGCTGATCACGCCGCGCATCATCCGCAACAGCGAGGACGCCAAGCGGGTCACCGACGACTACCAGGAAAAATTCGAATCACTGGCCCCGTTGCGCCATGCGTCCGGCGCAAGCGCGCCGGGCACGCCTGCGGCCATGGCAGCACCGAGCTGGCCGCAGCAACTGCAGGAGCACGCCGAGTCCGCGCTGCAGCACGAGGATTACGCGATGGCGCAGGACCTGGCGATGCAGTCGTGGCAACAGGGCTCGCGCCACGGCCCGCTGTGCGAGCGCAACTGGCAGGTCATGCTGGATGCACGCAAGCACCGCAGCACGCTGGGCAGCGTCGAGGAGGCGCGTACGCAGCAGACGGCTTGCCTGGGCACGGCGACGCCATAGTCTCGGGCAGCATCGACGGGCCCGCACGGTCCCGTCGATCCGTCGGCAGGCCTTATCATCTGCGTGCATGAGTGTCCCCATGCCCACGTTCCCCATCGCCGAAATGCTGACCGCTATCCGCGCGGCGCTGGCAGCCCACCCGCGACTGGTACTGGAGGCGCCGCCCGGTGCCGGCAAGACCACCCAGGTGCCGCTGGCGCTGCGCGATGCGCCATGGCTGGCGGGACAGAAAATCGTGATGCTGGAGCCCCGTCGCATCGCGGCGCGCGCGGCCGCCCAGTTCATGGCGCAGCAACTGGGCGAAGAGGTGGGCGAAACCGTCGGCTACCGCATCCGGTTCGAGTCCAGGGTGAGTGCGGCGACGCGGATCGAGGTGGTCACCGAAGGCATCCTCACCCGGCTGATCCAGGCCGACCCCGAACTCGCCGGCATCGGCGCCATCATCTTCGACGAATTCCACGAACGACATCTGGCCGGCGATCTCGGCGCCGCCCTCGCGCTCGACGTGCAGGCCACGCTGCGCCCCGAACTGCGGCTGCTGTGGATGTCCGCCACGCTGGACGGCGAGCGCGTCGCCGCCTGGCTGGATGCCCCGCGCATCACCAGCCCAGGCCGCAGCTTCCCCGTGCGCATCGAATATCCTCCCGTTCGCGCGCAAGAGAGCTTCGAGCAGCAACTCGCCCGCGTCGCGCGCCAGGCGCTTGGGGAAACCGACGGCGACCTGCTGGTGTTCCTGCCCGGCCGCCGCGAGATTGCGCGGGCGAAGCGCGTGCTGGAGGAAACCCTCTCCCCTCGGGAGAGGGTGGCCGAAGGCCGGGAGAGGGTGCGGGCGGAGCGAGCTGCTGCTGCTTCGCCGGACCCTCTCCCTCGCTCCCTCTCCCGAGGGAAGAGGGAAGAAAAAATCGAGATCCTGCCGCTGCACGGCGAACTCTCGCTAGCCGAGCAGCAGGCCGCGCTGGCACCGGCCGAAGCAAACACGCGCCGTATCGTGCTGGCCACCAACGTGG
>JBDTEG010000184.1:0-6277 GCA_039922695.1 Rhodanobacter sp.
CGGCTTCGACTGCGGCTGGCCCAGCGCAGTGATGAACTGCTGGTGGTGGGCAAGACGCAGCACCCCGAAGGCGGTGCCGACGCGTGTGTGGCATGGGTTTGGGGTGTTGTACCGCTGAGGGTTACAATCCCGGTTCGCTTTGCGCTGGGTGACTGTCAACACAGCCGCATCAGATCAGCAAAACTCCGAAATTGTAGCCGGTTCGCCGGCAGTGCGGCAAGTCACTGGTTTCCAGGGGATTCTGCCGCCATATGAGTGAGATCCATGGCCATTACCCTGAAATCCCCCGAAGACCTTGAAGGCATGCGCGTCGCCGGCAAGCTGGCGGCCGAAGTACTGGCGGTGCTCAAGGACTACGTCAAACCCGGCGTCACCACCGAGGAACTGGACCGGCGCGCGTACGAGCATATCGTCAACGTGCAAAAGGCCATCCCCGCCAACATCGGCTACCACGGCTTCCCCAAGACCCTGTGCACCTCGGTCAACCACGTCATCTGCCACGGTATCCCGAACGAGGGCAAGGTGCTCAAGGACGGCGACATCGTCAATATCGACGTGACCGTGATCAAGGACGGCTGGCATGGCGACACCAGCCGCATGTACACCGCCGGCACTCCGTCGGTACTGGCCAAACGGCTGGTCGACACCACCTTCGAAGCGATGATGTGCGGCATCCGCGCGGTGCGCCCGGGCGCCACCCTGGGCGACGTCGGTCATGCCGTCCAGCAGCACGCCGAGTCAGCCGGTTTCTCGGTAGTGCGCGAGTACTGCGGGCACGGCATCGGCAAGATCTACCACGACGAGCCGCAGGTACTGCACTACGGCAAGCCCGGCACCGGCATCGAATTGAAGAAAGGCATGACCTTCACGGTCGAGCCGATGATCAACGCCGGCAAGCCGCAGACCCGCCAATTGCCGGATGGCTGGACCGTGGTGACCAAGGATCATTCGCTGTCGGCGCAGTGGGAGCACACCCTGGTCGTGACCGACGACGGTTTCGAGATCCTCACGCCCTGGCCCGATGCCTGACTGAGTGAATCTGCAGCGCGCTCTTGCCGACACAGGCCTCTGACGTCATGTCGCCAGCATCCGCCGCCCTGGTCCTGCCAAAGTTGCTGCATCTGCCGGTAGCGGTGCCGCGATCGGGCGTGTCGACCGACGCACGCCGCGCGTTGCACCAATTGCTCGGGGACGTCGATCGAGCCCTGGCCACCGCGTTTCGTGACGGCGCCGATGCCGGCGCTCTGGCGCGGCGACGAGGCGATTCCGTGGCAGCCGTTGTCGCGCACGTATGGATGGCCTGTCTGGGCGAGGTGACCGGAACCACCTTGTTCGCGGTGGGCGGATTCGGTCGTGGCCTGCTGTTTCCGTGTTCGGACGTGGATCTGCTGGCGCTGGTGACGGCGCCGGAACCGGCGCGGCTGCGTGCGCTGGAGCAGTTCTTCGCCACCTTGTGGGATATCGGCCTCAAAGTGGGCAACGCCGTGCGCGAGCCGGCACAATGCCGGGCGCTGGCCCAACTCGATGCCAGCGTGTTCACCAGCTTGCTGGATGCGCGTCGGCTGGCTGGCGACCCGGCGTTCGACGCGAAGCTGCGCGCCATCGTCGACGATCCGGCGCTCTGGCCGCCACGCGAATACCTGGCCGCGCGCCTGGCGGAACGCGATGCGCGACACGCCCGCTACGACGACACCGCCTACAACCTCGAACCGAATCTCAAGGATGGACCCGGCGGTCTGCGTACGCTGGACTCGTTGCGCTGGATGGGGCGGCGGTTGGCGCAAGCGGGCGATCTTTCCGAAATGGTCGCCGAGGGTCTGCTCGATCCTGCCGAGCAAACTCAGCTGGAGCAGGCCGAGGCGACCTTGCGTCGCTACCGCTACGCACTGCATCTCGAGGCCGGTCGGGCCGAAGAGCGATTGCTGTTCGATTATCAGCAAGGTCTTGCAGCGCGACTGGGCTTCAAGGACGAGCACGCCAGAAACCTGGGCGTTGAGCAGTTCATGCAGGGCTATTACCAGGCAGCCAGTCAGATTGACAGGCTTGGCGTGCAGGTGGCGGAGCGCTTCGAGGAAATGCTGGAGTCGCCCGCTGAAGAAGAACCGGTAGGCACCGATTTCGTGCGCTACGGCTCGCGCATGGCAGCGCGCGATCCAGAGTTGTTCATGCGGCGGCCGGCGGCCCTGGTGGAGATCTTCATCGCCCGGCTGGATCAGGCTGGAGTGGCGGGCTTCAGTGCCGACACCATGCGGCGCATCCATCAGGCTACCGATGCCCATGGCGAATTGCTGGCGCGGGACGACGAGGTGCTGGCGGCTTTCCTGCGCCTTCTGCGGCGCGGCGCGGCGGCCGTGGAGGCGCTGTGGCGGATGAACCGGCACGGCCTGCTGGCCGCGATCCTGCCTGCGTTTGGCAAGGTGTTCGGGCGCATGCAGTACGACCTGTTCCACGTCTATACGGTGGACGAACATACCTTGCGCGTACTGCGCAACATGGCGCGTTTCGCCGACCCCGCTGCCCGGGCGGAGTTTCCCTTGGGTAGCGAGATCTGGGCCAAGCTGCCCAAGCCGGAAGTACTCTTGCTGGCGGCCTTGTTTCACGATATTGCCAAGGGCCGCGGCGGGGATCATTCGTCTCTGGGCGAGCAGGACGCGCGTGAATTCTGCGCGCGTCTGGGCTTGCCTTCGGGCGACGTCGAGCGGGTTGCCTGGCTGGTGCGTCACCACCTGCTGATGAGCACCACCGCGCAGCGCCAGGACATCACCGATGCCGAAGTGGTGCATCGGTTTTCCGAGTTGGTGGGCGAGCGCGAGCGGCTAAGCCAGCTGTACCTGTTGACCATCGCCGACATCATAGGCACCAGTCCGCGGCTGTGGAACGGCTGGAAAGATCGCTTGCTGGCCGATCTCTACACCACAACCCGCTACGCCCTGCGCAGTGACGTGGAACTGCCGCTCGACGCCAGCGTTCGTGTTCGCGAATGCAGCGGGCAGGCACTGGCCTTGCTGGTGAATGAGGGCTTTTCAGAGGCGAAGGTGGAACGTGTCTGGAGCGAATTCCCGCAACTCAGCTTCCTGCGTCACCGCCCCGAGCAGATCGCCTGGCACACGGCGGAGATCCTGCGTGCCCAGGGCAAACTTCCGCTGGTGGCGGTGCAGCCGTTGTCGGTGCGTGGAAGCACCGAGTTGTTCGTCTATGCGTCCGATCGTGATGGCTTGTTTGCCACCGTGACGGCCGTGCTGGACCGCCTGCGTTTTTCGGTGATGGAGTCGCGCATTCTCAGTTCACCGACCGGGATGGCGCTGGATACATTCCAGCTTCTGGAAGCGGACAGTCAGAAGCCAGCGAGCGCTGCGCGCGCCGAAGAACTGCAGCAACGCCTGCAGCGCGCGCTTGCGCAATCGCTCGGCGTGCAGCCGAGCAAGCGCAGCATGTCGCGTCATCAGAAGCACTTCCAGATGACCCCGAAAATCAGCTTTCATGCTGCGGGCGGACGCACCCAGATGGCGCTGGTGGGAACCGATCGGCCAGGACTTCTGGCGGCCGTGGCGCAGGTGATGCTGAGCGAGGACGTGCGTGTACACGATGCGCGCATCGCCACCTTCGGTGAGCGTGTCGAGGATTTCTTCCAGCTCACCGACAGGCACGATGCGGCGCTCGATGTCGAACGGCAGGACCGATTGCTGCAAGCCTTGCTCGCACGTGTCGGTCCGGTGCGGGAATGATTCCCGCCGCGCACGTTATCATGCCGACCGCTGCGGGCTGCAGCGGCAACCTGTATTCGCCATGACCTATCAGTTGATCAAGTCGCTGCATCTGCTGTTCGTGATGGCGTGGATGGCGGCGGTTTTCTACCTGCCACGCATCCTCGTGAACCTGGCAGAGGCCGCGGGAGAGCCGACGGTGCAGGCGCGCCTGCAATTGATGGGTCGGCGCTTGTACAAATTCGGGCACAACATGTTCGGCATCGCCTTCGTGTTCGGGCTGACCTTGTGGGAGGGTTGGCGGGTGTTCCCCGCGACCTTGCCCAATATCACCGCGGGTACGCACTGGATCGATGCCAAGCTCGCCCTGGTTGCCATCT
Organism: Rhodanobacter sp.; assembly: GCA_039922695.1. Taxonomy (GTDB): domain Bacteria; phylum Pseudomonadota; class Gammaproteobacteria; order Xanthomonadales; family Rhodanobacteraceae; genus Rhodanobacter. The sequence continues at coordinate 4,085 of JBDTEG010000184.1, forward strand.
TGCTGGCGTATTTCATATGGGCTGGGCGTCTGCTCAAGCGCAGCATCAACGGTGGCGCACTGCCTTCGGCGCGCACCTTGCGTTGGATCAACGAGCTGCCGGTGCTGCTGCTGCTGGCGGTGATCTATCTGGTGCTTGCCAAACCGTTTTGAGTTCGGGTACAGACGTGGCGTTGACACCGCCGACGCGCCCGGCTAGCTTTTCGCTATCCGCGACCGATCAAGGTGGCCCGCAGGCAACTGCCGGTCGAGAGTGCGACATGGACACTACGACTTTCTGAAGCTGATTCTTCGCGCCGAGTCACTCGAGGGCGCGCGGCGCCCTTTTTTATTGGATTCGACTTGTCCGCCCATGGGCCGGGCAGGGAACATCGAACCTCCTTCTCAGGCTTTAAAGCAACTCGCGCCCCAGCGGCGTGCCGGTAATCGAACATGATCCAGATCACTCTCCCCGACGGCAGCAAGAAGCCTTTTGACCACCCTGTCACGGTGCAGGATGTGGCGGCCTCGATCGGCGCCGGCCTGGCCAAGGCCACCCTGGCCGGCAAGGTTGGCGGCAAGCTGGTCGATGCCAGCTTTCCGATTGAGCACGACGCCAGCCTGCAGATCGTCACCGAGAAGAGTCCCGAGGCGCTGGAGATCCTGCGCCACTCCACTGCGCACCTGATGGGCCAAGCCGTGCAGCGGCTATTTCCGGGCGCGCAGGTCACGATCGGCCCGGTGATCGACAACGGCTTCTATTACGACTTCGCCTACGAGCGTCCGTTCACGCCCGAAGACTTGCCGAAGATCGAAGCCGAGATGCACAAGATCGTGGCCGAACATCTGCCAGTGATGCGCAGCGTGAAGTCGCGCGATGAGGCGGTGACTTTTTTCCGCGATTTGGGCGAGCACTACAAGGCCGAGATCATCGAACGCATTCCAGCGGACCAGGAGCTGTCTCTGTATTCGCAGGGCGAGTTCACCGACCTGTGCCGCGGCCCGCACGTACCTGATACCGGCAAGCTGCATTCGTTCAAGCTGATGAAGGTGGCCGGCGCCTACTGGCGCGGCGATTCGAACAACGCGATGCTCAGCCGCATCTACGGTACCGCCTGGCTCAACGACAAGGATCTGAAGGCGTACCTGTATCAGCTGGAAGAAGCCGAGAAGCGCGATCACCGCAAGATCGGCAAGCAGCTCGATCTGTTCCACCAGCAGGAAGAAAGCCCGGGCATGGTGTTCTGGCACCCGAATGGATGGGCGATCTGGCAGCAGGTCGAGCAGTACATGCGCCATGTGTACCGGACCAGCGGTTACCAGGAAGTGCGCTGCCCGATGGTGCTGGATGTGTCGCTGTGGAAAAAGTCAGGGCATTGGGACAACTACAAGGAAAACATGTTCTTCACCGAGTCGGAGAAGCACACCTTCGCCTTGCGGCCGATGAACTGCCCCGGCCACGTGCAGATCTTCAACGAAGGCCTGCGCAGCTATCGCGACCTGCCACTGCGCTACGGCGAGTTTGGGGGCTGCCACCGCAATGAGCCTTCGGGTGCGCTGCACGGCATCATGCGTGTGCGCGCATTCACCCAGGACGACGGACACATCTTCTGCACGCCCGACCAGATTGAAGCGGAGGTCACCGCCTTCCACCGGCAGGCCATGCAGGTCTACGCTCACTTTGGTTTCGAGAACATCGATGTCGCCCTCGCCCTGCGGCCGGAGCAGCGCATCGGCGACGACGGCGTCTGGGATCGCGCCGAGGCCGCGCTGCGCGGGGCGTTGGCGGCCACAGGAGTGACCTGGACGGAGTTGCCGGGCGAGGGAGCTTTTTATGGTCCCAAGATCGAATACCACATGAAGGACTCGATCGGTCGTGACTGGCAGGTGGGCACCATGCAGGTGGACTTCATGATGCCCGAGCGCCTGGGTGCCGAATATGTAGACGAGCACTCCCGGAAACGGCATCCGGTAATGCTGCACCGGGCCATCGTGGGCTCGATGGAACGTTTCATCGGCATCCTGATCGAGCACCATGCCGGCCTGTTGCCGGCCTGGCTGGCACCGGTTCAGGCGGTGGTATTCAACATCACCGACGCGCAGGCCGATTATGTCCGCGAAGTGACGCAAACCCTTGTCGACAAAGGTTTCCGGGTACAATCGGATTTGCGCAACGAGAAAGTCGGCTATAAAATCCGCGAACATACGATGCAGA
>JBDTEG010000185.1:0-7660 GCA_039922695.1 Rhodanobacter sp.
TGCAACAGTACGTCGCGCCGGCTGATCAGCTCGAATTTGCTGTGGGTGGCATCCAGTGCGAGCGGCAGTTGCGGAGTGAAACGCGGGAACTTCAGCTCGGGGCGATCCAGCCAGTCATAGATCAGACCGGCGCGGATGATATTCACCGGGCCATCGCAGCGGTAGACGTCGGCCTCGTCGAGCTGGAAATTCTGCACCAGCATCGCGGTGATCGCCTGCGGGCAGTCGTTGGCGATCTCCAGCCGCACCGGGCGCGCATAACCACGGCCGACCAGTTCCTCGCTGAGCGCCAGCGCGAGGTTTTCCACCTCGGCCTCCTCCACGAGCAGCTCGCTGTTGCGGGTGACCCGGAACTGGTATGAGCCGACCACCGTGAGACCCGGAAACATCAGGTCGACGAAGGCCTGCAGCAGCTCCGCCAGGAACACGAAGTGATCGCCGCGTCCACTGACCTCCGCTGGCACCCGAATGATTCGCGGCAGCGAGCGCGGCGCGCGCACCAGCGCCATGTGACCTTCGTGACCGAACGCGTCGCGGCCTTTGAGCACCACCGCGATGTTGAGTGTCTTGTTGAGGATGCGCGGGAATGGATGCGCCGGATCGAGCCCCAGGGGGGACAGCACCGGCAGCACCTCGTGCTCGAAATAGCCCTGCAACCAGCGCTGCTGGCGCGTACTCCAGCGCTGGCGGGTAAGAATGTGGATGCGCTCCCGCTCGAGCTGCGGACGGATTTTATCCTGCCACGCGGCGTAGACCTCGGTCACCAGGTCCAGCACGCGACTGCGGATCCGTCCCAGCAGTTCGCCCGAGGGAATACCGTCCGGTCCCGGAGCGGCCGAGCCATAGGCGTGGTGGTGCTTCAGCATGGCAACGCGCACCTCGAAAAACTCGTCGAGGTTGTTCGCCACGATGCTCAGATATCGCACGCGCTCCAGCAGCGGCACGCCCGTGTCGCTGCCCATCGCCAGCACGCGGAAATTGAACTCCAGCGCCGCCAGCTCCCGGCTGAGGTACAGCTGCGGAGCATCGAGGTCGACGTCGCGTGGCATGCAGGGGGAGGTTATGGACATGTCTCATTCTGGCGCATGGCGTGCACCAAATACATGGTGAGACGCCACGAGCTGTTCAGCGACCTCCGGTTTATCGGTTGGCTCGCAAGAATTGGGTTGGCGTTGCACCGAGGCCGAAACACAGGCGCGCGCGGCATTCCACGTTCGATTGCAACTGCTGTCCTGAGGGATTGTCCGTGGTCTGGATCCTGCGCTTGCGCAGCTCCATCAGGAGTGGCGTGAGTTCGGTGATGCGGGCCTGGATGCGCGCTCGTGCGTAGTAATCCAGGTCGTCACGCTTGAGCAGTCGCTTGAGCTGCTCCATCGCATCGAACGGCCGCCCAGAGTAGTAGCTCGCGTCAGCGTAGGCCTCGCCGGCGCGCACGCTGTCGCCGGCCGCATCACTTGCCCGCGCGTAGGCACTATAGAGTTCCGGTTCGCTGGCATCGTTCAACAGCGGTCGCAGCAAGCTCGCCGCAAGGCTGGCCTGCGTCTTGTCGGCACCAGCCGTCAGTGCCTGGGCATAGGCGAGCGCGACCGCACGATCGCGCGGTGATTGCGCGTTGAGCGCCTGGTAGATGCCCAGTGCGGAGGCGCGTTGGCCGGCTTGCAGCTCGGCGTCGGCCAGCGCCAGCTTCAGGATCAGGTTGTCCGGCGCGCTGCGCAGGAGTGGCTGCAACTGGCCGATCGCCTGCGCGCCACGGCCACTGCGGGTGAGTGCAAGCGCGTAGCCATAATGGTTGGCAGGCGTGTCGAAATCGCGGCGGTCATGCAGGTTGGCGCTGTAGTACGTCGCCTCCCGGGTGGCATCCCCGGCGAGTACCCGTACCCGCTCGCGCATCAGTGCGTAGGTGTTGTCGGAAGCGCCGGGCTTGGCTGGCGCGATGAGCGCGACTGGATTTTTCACGAAGGCGATCGGCGCGGTGGTCCTGGCCCATTGCCGGACATCCAGATTGGCCGAAGGGCGCTCTTTCTGAGCGGCGATCAGCGCTCCGGCGCGCGCCTTGGCGTCGCTGATGCGCATGGTGGTCACCGGGTGGCTTTGCAGCAGGGCTGGCACGTCCTGGCCACCTGCGCCGGTACTCAGTACATCCTGCATGCGCTGGAAGAATTCGGCCATGGCATCGGGATCGAAACCTGCCCGGGCCAAGGTCTGGATGCCGACGCGATCGGCCTCGATCTCGTCCTTGCGCGTGAAGTTGATCGATTTCTGCGCGATCAGCCCCTGGCCGCCGGCAAGCACCGCCATCGGTGCATCGCCGCTGTGGCTGCCGGCACCGGCAGCGATGGCGCCCAACAGCACCAGCGCCATCAGCGGGGCATCCTTTTTCGAATCCTCGAATGCGCGCTGCAGGTGGTTCTGGGTGATATGGCCGATCTCGTGGGCGATCACGCTGGCCAGTTCGCTCTCGTCGCGAGTGATCGTGAACAGGCCCGAATTCACCGCGATGTAGCCGCCGGGGGCGGCGAATGCATTGATCTCCGGGTCCTTCGCGATAAAGAACGTGAACTGATCCTTGGGCTTGTCGGAATTGGACGCGAGCCGATGGCCGAGGTCGTTGATGTAGTCGTCGAGTAGCGGGTCGTCAACCACCATGTTCAACGCGCGCATCTGGCGCAACATGGAGGCGCCGTAGTCTTGCGCTTCCTGCGGCGAGATCAGTGCTTCGGCCGAGCTGCCCAGGTCAGGCAGGCGGACGTCATCCTGCGCCGCCGCGGTGCAGGCGAGGCTGGCAGTGATCAGCGCCGTCAACAGGCGCGCAGCGGGACGTCGTGGTGTCATGGCCATGGTACGCGACAATAGCATTGTGACCGCGCGCGAGGGGGTCGGTTCCTCGGCTTGAGTTGTGCCTGGATGACCCCCACTTATCCAGCTGTTTGCACCGCATTCCGGAGTTTCGTGATGTCCAAGATCGAGGTCTATTCCACGGCGGTATGTCCGTACTGTGTGGCTGCCAAGAATCTGCTCAAGGCCCGCGGCCTGGAGTGGACCGAGTTGCGCGTGGATACCGATCCGGAGCAGCGCGAGACCATGCTGGCACGCAGCGGTGGTGCTCGCACGGTGCCGCAGATCTTCGTCAACGACCAGCATGTCGGTGGTTTTGAGGAGCTGGCGGCCGCCGATCGCAGCGGCAAGCTGAAACAAATGCTGGAACCTGCCGCATGAGCGACAAACTGGCCGAGTTCGGTGCCTTCCGGCAGCGCATGAACGAGCGAATCCTGGCCGAGGACAACCAGGTCGTACGCCGCTTCTTCGCGCTGGATACGCAGACCTACAAGGCCGGCGCGCTCGACGTGAAAACCAAGGAAATGCTTGGTCTGGTGGCGTCGATGGTGCTTCGCTGCGACGACTGCATCAGTTATCACGTGGCCCAGTGCCAGCAGGCCGGGGTGCGGCGCAATGAGTTCTTCGAGGTGTTCAGCGTGGGATTGGTCGTCGGCGGGTCGATCGTGATCCCGCATCTTCGGCGGGCCGTGGATCTTCTCGACCAGCTTGAATCCGGGACCGCTGACGAGCCGGCCAACTGCGACGACCACGCTTGAGTGCAGTCTCGCGGATCGTGTCGGCAGACCCGGGCTTGCGCTTTCTGGGAGGCTGGGTGCGAGATTTTCCAACGCCGTGAAACGCTGGGCCACTGTTCGGGCGAACCGCGATCGGCGACAATCGGCGGTTTAAGCGCGAGGCCGGTCACGAGGCGGCGCCGCTTTGCGCTTTCCCCGTTTCGAGGAGTTTTCCCATGAGCAAGACGATTGCCGTGATCCCGGGCGATGGCATCGGCCCGGAGATCATGGCCGCCACGCTGCGCGTGCTCGACGCCCTGGATTGTGGTCTGAGCTACGACTGCATCGACGCGGGCATGGTCGCGCTGGAGAGGGACGGCGATCTGTTGCCCCAGGCCACGCTGGACAAGATTTCCGAGCACAAGGTGGCGCTGAAGGGCCCGCTGACGACGCCGATTGGCGGTGGCTTCACCTCGGTCAATGTCACCCTGCGCCGGCACTTCGACCTGTATGCGAACGTGCGCCCGGCAGTGAGTTTTCCCGGCACCAGGTCGCGCTACGAGAACATCGACATCATCACGGTGCGCGAGAACACCGAAGGTGCCTATCGTTCCGAAGGCCAGACTTTGTCTGCCGACGGCGAGATCGCCGAGTCGGTGACACGCAACACGCGCAAGGGCAGCAGCCGGATCGTGCGTTACGCGTTCGAGCTGGCGGTGAAGAAGGGCCGCAAGAAGGTCACCGCCGTGCACAAGGCGAACATCCTGAAGACCAGCTCGGGCCTGTTCCTCAACGTGGCGCGTGAAATCGCCAGGGAATACCCGCAGATCGAGTTCAACGAGATGATCGTGGACAACACCTGCATGCAGCTGGTGATGAGCCCCGAGCAGTTCGACGTGATCGTCACCACCAACCTGTTCGGCGATATCCTGTCCGACCTGTGCGCGGGCCTGGTCGGCGGTCTCGGTCTGGCGCCCGGCGACAACATTGGCGAGCATGCGGCAATCTTCGAGGCCGTGCACGGCTCGGCGCCTGACATCGCCGGCAAGGGCATCGCCAACCCGTGCGCGCTGCTGCTGGCGGCGGCCGACATGCTCGATTACCTGGACATGGTCGCCAAGGGTGACCAGTTGCGCCAGGCGATCCGCGCGACCATGACCGACGACCGCGACAGCGTGACGCCGGACGTTGGTGGCAAGGGCAGCACCAGCAGCTTCGCCGACGCGCTGGTGAAGCGCATCCGGGGCTGAGTTGCGGCATGGTTGAGCGCAGGAAGGCCGCGGCCTTCAGCCGCGGCTTGCTCATGGCGTTGCTGTCAACGTTTCGCTGGCTGATACGTCCCCGGCACGCTCTGGAACGGGATCGCGATGCGGTTCCAGGCGTTGATCAGGATCACCGCCATGTTGAGGTCACCCAGTTCCTTCTCGCTGAACTGGGCGCGTGCCTGTTCGTACACCTCGTCGGGTACCCCGTGGATCGGGTCGAGCCGGGTGACCGCCTCGCACCAGGCCAGGGCGGCGCGCTCGCGGTCGCTGTAGAACGGCGCTTCGCGCCAGGCTGGCAACACGTACAGGCGCTGCTCGGCTTCGCCGGCGGCCCGCGCATCCTTGCTGTGCATGTCCATGCAGTAGGCGCAGCCGTTGAGCTGGGAGGCACGCATCAGCACCAGTTCAACCAGGGGCCGTTCAAGACTGCCCGCCTGGAGATACTTGCCCAGCGCGAACAGGGGTTTGATGGCTTCCGACGCGGGAGCCGAGGAATGACGGGATGACATGGGGAACTCCTTGGTGAGTGCGGCCGGATTGGCCGTTCAATGCAAGGACGCAGAGCCGGGCGATTTTGTGACCGCGGCCAGGCGGGCCAGCTTGTCGGGGTGCCGCAACGCGTGGATCGCACTGATACCCGTGCCGTCCTCGTCGATCCAGCTGGCCGAGATCAGGGCATCACCGTGCCAGCTGAGCAGGGCAGGCGTGCCGTTGAGTCGATGGATCTCGTGGTGCACGCCATCGGCTTGCTGATGCAAGGCGATCTGCAGGTACAGTCGCGCCAGTCGCTCGGCACCGTGCAGCGGGTGCAGGGTGGCGGTGACCAGGCCGCCGCCGTCGGAGATGTGCACCGCGTCCTCGGCGAACAAGGCACGCAAGGTGTCCATGTCCGGTTGCCGCAACGCTGCGGCGAAACGCTCAAGCAGACGGTATTGCCTTCCGGTGTCGGGCGCAGTCTGACGTGGTCGGTCGTCGCGCAGACGCTGCTTCGCGCGATGCACGCGCTGGCGACAGGCGTCCTCGCCGATCTCGAGCATGGCCGCCGTTTCGGCGTGGCTGTAGTCGAACACTTCGCGCAGGAGGAAGGCCGCTCGCTCCTCGGCGCTTAGCCGCTCCAGCAGCAACAGGAAGCTGAGCGTGAGGCTTTCGGCGCGCTCCAGTTGCGCCTCGGGCTGCTCGGCTTCAGCCAGCAGCGGCTCCGGTAGCCACGGACCGGGGTAATGCTCGCGCTCGGTCTTGGCACGGCGCAGGCGGTCAAGCGCCAGTCGGGTGGTGACGGTCACCAGCCAGGCTTCGGGGTTGTCCAGCGCGCCAGTGTCCTGCGCATGCCAGCGCAGCCACGCATCGTGCAGCACGTCTTCGGCGTCGCCCGGCGTGCCGAGCATGCGGTAGGCCAGCCCGAACAGGCGCGAGCGATGCTGCTGGAACAGAGCGGTTTGCGGATCCATGCGATCTCCGTTCAAGCGCACTTATCAGGGACGCACGGCATCCACCGGATGTGACAGCTCAGTGCAGCAACGGCCAGGGCGCCAGGAAAATAACCCACAGCAGCACCAGGATGCCCACGTACTTGCCGGCCTTGTAGATCTTCTTGTGCCGGCGCTTGAACTCCTTCTTCCACTGGTGCGTCGCACCCTTGCGCTGGCTGAGTGCGTACATCTTGTTGACGAAGCCGGTTTTCTCGGTGTCCTCGTTCGGCGAGGCTGTGATCTTGCCCATGAACGCGCCGACGCGATGATTGACCGCGCTCATCCAGCGCATGCGCAGCGGCCGCTCGACATCGGCGAACAGGATCACGCGGGTCTGGTCGGTCTTGTTTTCCACCCAGTGCACGAAGGTCTCGTCGAACACCACGTCCTTGCCGTCGCCCCAGGCGTGTTCCTCGCCGTCGACGAAGATGCGGCAGTCGCGCGAGTTTGGCGTGATGAGGCCCAGGTGGTAGCGCAGCGAGCCGGCGAACGGATCGCGATGCGGGTTGAGTTTGCTGTTCGGCGCCAGCGTGGCGAACATCGCGGCCTTGATGCCGGGGATGGAATTGAGCAGCGCCACCGTCTTCGGGCACAACGCCTGGGCCGAAGCCAGCGGCTCGCCGTACCACTTAAGGTAGAAGCGCTTCCAGCCCTGCTTGATGAAGCTGTTGAAACTGGCGTCATTGTTCTTCGTGGTGCCACGGATATGACCCTGGTCGGTCAGGTGCAGCGCCTCGTCCCGGATGGTTTGCCAGTTCGCCTGCAGCAGATCCAGTTCCGGGAAGCCACGACGATCGAGAATGGGCTTGGCCGGCACCGCCGAGAACGCGTACATCAGCAGGTTGTACGGCGCGAATACCGCCGAGTGATCCACCAGCTGGCGATCAAAACGCAACCGCACGCGCCCGCGCAGGTGCACCAGCAGGACGCACAGCGCGAAAAACGCGAACAGGGCCAGCAGGATGAGTCGGGGGGCGAGGATCATGTCCGTGGTGACGACCGTGAGTGGGCAGCACCGCCCATTCTACCCGCTTGCCCGGCGGCGCTCGCCAGGAGCTGCGACGGCCTTGGCGAGCTGTTCACGAGTCAGGACAACATGTTGCTGCGCGCTGACCGGCTCATGGATGGGCGTCTGCGTGGCGCGACCCTTGTGGCGCAACGAGGCAATCATGTTGGCAGCCGGGTAGCGACCGCGCGACAATGCTTCGCTATCAATCGCCTGGATGCGCGCGATCAGCGCCTGGTCGTCCGCCTGTTGCGGGTCGAAGTTGAATCCGATCCGCCGTTCGATGAACGGCACGATGGCCGCGCCAAAGCTGAAGAACAGATCGAAGTCGAATTCGGCCAGCAGGCAGCCGACGATATCCTGCGCTCG
>JBDTEG010000186.1:0-5769 GCA_039922695.1 Rhodanobacter sp.
GTTCCACATCAATGAGTGTGCAGTGGCTACGAAAGAATATGGTGTGGTAATGACTTCACCGCTGATTCGCAGGCATTGCAACGCCACCATGAGTGCAATCGTGCCGTTGGAAAAGAGCGATAGATACTCCACGCCGAGATACTCGGCGAGTTCCTTCTCGAGTTGCTGATGGAACTGTCCGCCATTCGTCAGCCACTTCGATTCCCAGAGCGCTGAGAGATAAGGGATAAATTCCTCCAGCGGCGGCATGAAGGGTTGTGTGACTAGTACTGCTTTTTTCACGGCGGTCCTGATTAGTACCGATGGATACGCTTTTTCCGGGGAGCCGGACACCTTTTCCACTAGAGCGCTTGCTCCAGCTCCGGAATGATCTTGAACAGATCCCCCACCAGCCCGAAATCCGCCACCTCAAAGATCGGTGCCTCGCCATCCTTGTTGATCGCCACGATTGTGCCGGCATCCTTGATGCCGGTGAGGTGCTGGATGGCGCCGGAGATGCCGATCGCCATGTACAACTCCGGAGCAATGATCTTGCCGGTCTGGCCGACCTGCATTTCGTTGGGGCAGTAGCCGGCGTCGACGGCGGCACGAGAGGCACCGACCGCGGCGCCGATTTTGTCGGCGAACTTGTAGATGATGTCGAAGTTTTCCTTTGAGCCGACGCCGCGGCCGCCGGAGACGACCTTGCGGGCACTTTGCAGATCGGGGCGATCGCTGCTGCCTTGTTGCAGCTCGATGAAGCGGGTGTGGGTTGGCAGGCTAAGGTCGACAGTCAGCGCCTCGACTGGCGCGCTGTTGCTGCCGCTGGCGGCGGCAGGCCATGAAGCGGTACGGATGGTGGCGACTACGGTCTGAGCGGGGTCTGCCTCGATGGTGATGATCGCGTTGCCGGCGTAGATCGGGCGCTTGAATGTGTGCGTGGCCTCGACGCTCATCACGTCACTGATCTGGGCCACGCCTAGCAACGCAGCGACGCGCGGAGCCAAGTCCTTGCCGAAGGTGGTGGAGGGTGCGAACACGTGACTGTAGCCGTCGGCCGCCTTGGCGACTTGCGGTGCCAGCACGGCGGCCAGGGCGTGGGCGTTTTCGTGGCGTGAGATGGTGAGCACGCGGCTGACACCTGCGATTTTCGCTACCTCGGCGGCGATGGCATCCGGCGCGTCGGACAGCACCAGGATGTCGATGGCGTCGGGGTTCACGGCAACGGCGGCGCTGACGGCGCGCGCGGTGGAAGGATTGAGTTTGCCGCCCAGGTGTTCAGCAATAACCAGGATCTTGCTCATGTATGTCTCCGGCGCTTTTGGTAGGAGCCCACCTTGTGGGTGATGCTTCTGGATGCCAAGGAAAAGAGCATCACCCACAGGGTGGGCTCCTACAGGGAATGAAGGTTTATAGCAGGCCTTTCTGCTTCAGCGCCGCGATCAGCTCGGCGGCGTCCTTCACCATCACGCCCTTGCTGCGCTTCGGCGGCGGGGCATAGGCCGTGACTTTCAACTGGTTGTTCGCGGCCACGCCGAGCGAGTCGAACTCGATGACATCGATCCGCTTGGATTTCGCCTTCATGATGTCGGGCAGCTTGATGAAGCGTGGCTCGTTGAGGCGCAGGTCGGTGGTGATCACCGCCGGCAGTTCGGCTTCGATCACTTCCAGGCCGGCGTCGACTTCGCGCGTCACCGTGGCCTTGTTGTCGGCGATTTCCAGCTTGCTGGCAAAGGTGGCCTGCGGACGGTCCCACAGTGCGGCGAGCATCTGGCCGGTCTGGTTGGCGTCGTCGTCGATCGCCTGCTTGCCCAGAATTACCAGACCCGGCTGTTCCTTCTCGATCAGCTTGAGGAAGACGCCGGCGGCGGTCAGCGGTTGCACTGCGTCCTCAGTGGTGACGTGGATGGCGCGATTCGCACCCATCGCCAAGCCGTTGCGCAGGTGTGCGGTGAGGTTGGCCGGACCAATGCCGACCACGATTACCTCGTCGGCCACGCCCTTCTCGCGCAGACGCAGTGCTTCTTCAAGCGCGATGTCGTCGAACGGGTTGGCTGACAGCTTGACGCCATCGGTGACCACGCCACTGCCGTCGGGTTTGACCTGGATGCGTACGTTGTAGTCCACGACGCGCTTGTAGCCGACGAAAATCTTCATGGGTGAGGGTTCCTTCAGGGGACGCTAGCGTTTTTGAGAAAGCCTTTATTCTAACCGGGTTCAAACCATCGACCTAATCGCATGGGCTGCGAAAGCCGCGATCAGTCGGCGCCGGGTCGGCTTGCGCGAGAAGGTATCGCCGAGCATGAGGCCGCCGCGTGCCTTGTGCAGCCACGAGCTCGCGAGTATCGCCCGCAAGACCGGGTGCCAGCAGGCTTCCTGGACGAAGAACTGTGGATGTCGATGGCCAGCGGTTCAGCTAGCTGGCTCAGCGCCGCATACGCCAGCCGCGACAGCCCGCCCGATGCGTTGGCTGCGTGTCTCGTCGACGACCCAGAAATTGCAGTAATGCAGCTCGGCAAAATCGTCGCTCTCGCCGATCCATGAAGTACCGTCCGCTGGCCATCCTGCGAATGCGCCCACGCGGCGAACGGCGCGCCCGAGTTGCACGGGTTGGGGATCACGGTGAAGTCGAACACCTGCCGCAAAGCATGCAGGACTTCCCCCAATTCGTCGTCGGAGGCGTCGTCGATCACCGAAACTTCGATCTCGGCCAGCCCCTGCGCGAAAATCGACGCGAGTCGCTGCTGAAGGTACGTCGCGTGGTCGACCGAGGGCAGCAGGACCGAAATGAGTGGACAAGCGGATCCTGTGGCGCGGTTACCGGCCGGGGCCCGGCGTCGTCAACTGCGGCGAGCATAGGGATACGGTGCATCGTCTTCGGGCAGCCCACACAACTGGGCCACGCTGGCACTCTCGAAGCCCGCCGCGGTGATGCACGGCAGGAAGATCCTTTCGACGGCATGGGCGAGCGTGCCGTCCACCTGGCCGGATTCGGGTTCGAATGCCGACACGTCCAAGTGCGCGTCCAGCAACGGGCGCAGTGCGGCCAGCCGCACCCAAAACATGCTGCCAGCAACGAAGCTGTCGTGTTCCGGCTGCGGCTCGGGGATGCCCAGACGGGTAGCCAGTGCACACACATTGTCCCGGTTGGCGCCCCAGTAATAGTCCAGCCGCTGCCGGTGGCCCTCGGCGTAGGCCATACCCAGGGTTGGCCGCTCACGGAAGGCGGCGAGCACGGTGGTGGTGCGCTCCGGTGCAGCCAGACGCTGGAACAAATCGTTGCGCCATTGTTCGCCGTCGCGCCGATGCGTGGATCGCTTCGTGTGCAGCTTGAGCACCACCTCGACGCCCTCGTCCAGCAGACGATTGGCAACATGCAGGAAGGGCAGGATGTCGCGGCCCAGGTTGTCGAACGTCTCGATATCCGCGGTCAAGTTGAGCCTGCAGCAGCGCGCCGCCACCGCATCGGCAAGCTCGTGGTGGGTGGTGATGAGCACGCGCCAGTTCTGGCTGCTCGCGGCCAGCGCGGCGGCCATGTCGTCGAGCACGTCCAGGTACCAGACGTGGAGTACCGCGCAGGGACGCCGATCCGCTGCCGGTGGCGCGCCCAGTGCATCCCGCGTGGCCTGCAACCATGCGTGGCCCAGCCGCGCATCGGGTTCGAGCACAGCACCTTCGGCCCATTCGTTCCACGCGTTGATGAATACCAGCGGCTGGCTGGCGAAACGCTGCCGTGCCGTGGCGATCGCCTGGCGCAGCCAGTCGCGGTAGCCGCGCGGGGAAGCGTGCGCGAACACCCGGCCGCGGCCACTGCGGCGCGGCTCGTTGTCCCACGCGGGATTGACACCCGGGTAACGCGGATAACCCGGTTCGCGCTGGGCCATCGACGCCTGCGCCAGCTCGCGCCAGTCGAACACACTGCCGGTGTAGCCCGGGTTGATAAGCCGTTGCTGCGCGGTAACCGGCGTGGGCGTGGTGTTGTTCGGCGGAAACTCCACCGCCATGTCGAAGCCAATGGCACCGGGGTCGACCCGGTCAAAACTCTGCACATAGACAAGGTGAATATCACCGATGCCGTTGGCGTGGCACCACTTGCGCCAGCGCCCGGCGGTGGCGCGAGCGTCCGGCAGAAGGCTCGGGCGATAGACCAGCAGCAGCGGTTTGCCGTCCACACGCAGGTAACGCGGGTCGGCGAGATAGCGAGACACATGCTCGATGAACGCGACGTCGTCCTCGGCACTGTGCTGCTGACCGATCAGGATGTCGTCGGTGCGCCCGTCCCATTGCCGCGACCAGTTTTCATTGGCCCAGCACAGGCACAAGGGAAGATCGAGCGACAGATCGGCCAGCCACTGCTGCAGCGGCGCTTCGAGCAGGGTCTTGCCACCGAACCAGTAGAAATAACTGCAAAACGCGCCGATGCCGTATTCGCGCGCCAGTTGCATCTGTTGGCGCATGACCGTCGGGACGCGCAGGTCGTAGAAGCCCAGTTCGGCCGGCAGGCGCGGTTGCTCATGGCCCTCGAATTGCGGCAACGCGCGCGTCACGTTGTGCCATTCGGTGAAACCCTCACCCCACCAGGCATCGTTCTCGGGAATCGGATGGAACTGGGGCAGGTAGAACGCCACCAGGGTAGCCGGCAGCGGCTGGGGCAGCGTGCCGGTGCGATGGACCTGATAACCGATTGCCCGACCGGCGGCACTGACGCGGGGCCGGCGTTCGGCTTGCGCGGCGTCGCTCACCTGCCCTTGCGGCTCGCGCGGGATCAGTCCGTGGTGGCGGTCGAGGAAGCGCTGGCGCCACCGATCGCGCGTGGTCGCCGGCATCGGCGTCAGCCGAAAACCGGTTTGCAGGGTGTGGAACAGGCAGCGCCTGGCGAAGTCGCGGAGTGACATGGCGGTCTATCGATGAGAATGGCGGAGCATCGCCGCTGGCTTGCGCGAGGTCAATCCAGCACCCGGTGCAGCACGGCGTCGGCGGCAGCGGCGGAGAAGTGGTGACGCACGTTTTCCAGGCCGTGGTCGGAGAGGTGCTGCCACAAGGCCTCATCCGTGGTCAGACGTCGTACCGCATCGACGAAGGCCGCCACGTCATCGGCGACCAGCACGTCGACGCCGTTCGTAAGCTGCATTCCTTCGACCGCGATGGTGGTGCCGATCACCGGCACGCCGTAACTCATCGCCATATTGATCTTGCCCTTCACGCCGGCACCGAAGCGCAGCGGCGCTAGCGTGGCGAGGCAGGCATCGAGCCACGGTGCCAGCTCGGGGACACGGCCGTGGAACTGCAGGCCGGGCGTGGCGAGTTCGCGTTGCCTGGCATCCGGCACGTCGCCGAGCACGTGCAGTTGAATCTCCGGCATCGCCTGGCGCAATCGTGGCAGGATTTCCTGCGCCAGCCAGCGCATCGCATCGCTGTTGGGCGGGTGGCCGTAGCCGCCAATGAAGACCAGATCCCGGCGTGGGGCGCGCGGCCGGCCGCGCCCATGCACCTCATGAATGTTGGACAGCACTTCCACACTGGCTTGTGGAGCCAGTTCGGCCAGCAACGTTTCTTCGTGCGGACTGACGACGAAGGTCACGTCAGCGCGCTGGATCAGGACCAGCTCGCTACGCCGGGACGCTTCGGCTTGGTGGGCGAGAGAGGTGCTTGTGGTCAGTTGCGCCGCGCGCGCCTCGCGCAAGAAATGCAGATCGACGGTGTCGAAGATCAGCCTGGCCTGCGGGGCATGGCGACGCACCAGTTCGAGGTACTGCCCGGCCACCGTGTGGCGGGACAGGATCACCGCAT
>JBDTEG010000187.1:0-3925 GCA_039922695.1 Rhodanobacter sp.
ACCGAGGAAGGCCGCGAGATGGTCGCGGTGGCGGTTGCCGATGAAAGCCTGCTGGCTGACCTCGATGCCAACAAGGCGCGCCTGGCCAAGCTGGGCGATCCGCGCAGCATCGGCATGGACGACGCCACCGCCGATCAATTGATTGCCAAATCCACGCCTGTCTATTACATCACCGGCACCATCCATTCGACCGAGACCGGCGCGCCCACCGCGCTGATGGAGCTGGCCTACCGCCTGGCAGTGGACAACGCGCCCTACATCCAGCACATCCGTTCCCACGTGATCACCCTGATCACGCCGATCGTCGAAGTGGACGGTCGCGATCGCCAGGTCGACCGCTACAACTGGCACCTGGCGCATCCGGGGGAGAATTACCCACGACTCATGTATTGGGGTCATTACGTTGCGCATGACAACAACCGCGACGCGATGGCGATGACGCTGAACCTCACCCGCAACGTGGCCGATACCTTCATCGGCTGGCATGCGCAGGTGCTGCACGACCTGCACGAGTCGGTGCCGTTCCTGTACGACAACACCGTGGGCGACGGCCCTTACAACGCATGGATCGATCCGATCCTCACCGGCGAGTGGCAGCAACTGGGCTGGGACAACGTGCAGCAACTGACCAAGCTGGGCATGCCGGGGGTGTTCACCCACGGCGATTTTGATACCTGGAGCCCGGGCTATCTGATGTTCATCGCGGCCATGCACAACGGTATCAGCCGCCTCTACGAAACCTTCGGCAATGACGGCGCCGACACGGTGACACGGATTCTCGAGCCCAGTGAATACCAGCGCACGTGGTACAAGCCGAATCCGCCCTTGCCGGTAGTCACCTGGTCGCAGCGCGACAACAACAACTACGAACAGACCGGCCTGCTCACGGCGTTGAACTATTTTTCCAGCAACGGCCAGCTGTTTCTGAAAAACTTCTACCTGAAAAGCAAGCGCTCGATCGAAAAGCCGCAGAATGCCGGCCCTGCCGCTTACGTATTCCCCGCCAGCGATCCGCGAAGTGGCTCGCAGGCGCAATTGCTGCGCATCATGCAGCGCCAGCACGTCGAAGTCAGTCGCGGCACGTCGCCGATCACGGTGGCGCTGTCGCCGGCGAAGGATCACGACGGCAAGACGAAGCCAGCCAGCTCGCGAACTTTCCCGGCCGGCAGCTACGTCGTGCGCATGGATCAGCCGTACTCGCGTATCGCCGATACCTTGCTCGACCGTCAGTACTGGTCACCCAAGGACCCACAAAAGCATCCCTACGACGACACGGCGTGGTCGATGGGCGACCTGTTCGACGTCGAGGTGGCGCGGGTCACTGACGACAGCATCCTGAAGGCACCAATGAACAAGCTCGACGGTCCGGTGAACGTTCCCGCCGGGCTGGCCTCCATCGACGTGGCGCCAGGCAAACTCCCGCGCATCGCCGTGATGCATACGTGGCTGAGCACCCAGACCGAGGGCTGGTGGCGCATGGCGCTGGACCAGTTGCAGGTAAAGTACGACTACATCAGCACCCAGGACGTGGCCAGGCTCGGCGACCTGCGCGCGAAGTACGACGTGATCGTGTTTGCCCCGGCCGGTGGGGCCGGCACGCAGCGGATCGTCGACGGCATGCCGATGTGGGGCAACCCGATGCCGTGGAAGACCACCAGGTTGACGCCGAACATCGGCCACATCGACAGCACCGAGGATATCCGTCCCGGCCTGGGCGAAAGTGGCGTGGCCGCCCTCAAGCGCTTCGTGCACGACGGTGGACTGTTGATCACGGCCGAGGACACCGCGCGATTCGCGATCGACGTGGGCATGGCGCCGGGCGTATTCGTCACCCCCACCGAGAAGCTCAAGGTGGTCGGCAGCGTGCTGGAGGCGAAGTTCGTCGACCGCGCCAGTCCGATCGCCGCCAGCTACGGTCGCGACGACCTGGCCATCTACAGCGCCGAGGGACAGTCGTTCAGGGTCTCCAACCTGCTCAACGGTGACCGCGGACTGCCGACTGCCAAGGATTTCCAGCGGCCCACCGGCCGCGGCGGCCCGCACGACACGGATACGCCGGAGGGTCGCGCATCCGTCCAGCCGCCGGCCCTGCCCGACGCAAAGCCGTGGCAGGCCATGCCGCTCAACGCCGAGCAGACGCGAAACAATCCGTGGGTGATCCCCGTCGACCAGCGGCCCCGGGTGATCCTGCGCTTCGCCGCCGCGGACAAATTGCTGATTTCGGGCCTGCTTGAGGGCGGCAGCGAGATGGCGGAGCGCGCCGCCGTGGTCGATGCCCGCTACGGCAAGGGCCACGTGCTGCTGTTCGCCAGCAACCCGATGTGGCGTGGCGAAACCATCGGCAGCTATCCGCTGGTACTCGACGCGATCGTGAATTTCAACAAGCTGGATACGCCGAACAAGCGCGGAGTCGCCACGCCACGGAACGCGAAAGTACTGTAGGAGCGCACCCTGTGCGCGAAGTGCCGCGGGTTTCAATCACCATCAGAGCGATCGCGCACAGGGTGCGCTCCTACAGGTGTTCGGGTGCGGAGGACCTTGTTGCATCGCGCTTCGCCTTGAACGGGCTGTCGGCATACCAGGTCGGCCACACGCCGGCCTGGCCCAGGTGCTGACCCAGCTCATACAACGCCTGCGTGTCTTCCAGAATGCCGGAATAATCCCAGTCCGGATTGAACACGTCGTTCGGCGTGTGATAGCGATGTGCTGTGTAATCCTCGGCCGCCTTCCGTCCGGCTGCCTGGCCGCCCTGCACAAGATCCAGGCCCGAACTGGCCAGCATGGCCGGCACCCCGGCGCGGGCGAAGTTGAAGTGGTCCGAACGGAAGTAGAAGCCGTTCTCCGGTGTCGTTTCAGGCGAAATCACCCGGCCCTGACTTTTCAGCACGTCGGCCAGCATGTCCTCCAACTGCGACTGGCCCTTGCCGATCACGGTCATGTCGTGCGCGCGGCCAATGACCGGCAGCGCATCCACCGCGATGTCAGCCACGGTCCGTTCAGCGGGAACACTGGCTGCGCGGCATAGTACTGTGAGCCAAGCAGACCGGACTCCTCCAGCGTGGGCATGAAGAACAGCACGCTGCGCTGCGGTGCGGTCTTTTGCTGCGCGAATGCATCGGCAATCTCCAGCAACATGCTGAGCCCGGTGCCGTTGTCGATCGCGCCGCTGTACACCTTGTGCCCCTTGCGCGAGCTGTCGGTGCCCAGGTGATCCCAGTGCGCGGTGTAGATCACCACCTCGTCGGGCTTGGTGCTGCCGGGAATCATCGCCACGACGTTCTTCGACTCGAAGTGGCCGATCTTGTTGTCCAGGCTGAGGGAGGCGGTCGCCTTCAGCGGCACCGGCTGGAAGCCCGGCTTGGCAGCCATCGCGGCAAGCTGGTCGAAATCCATGCCGGCGACGGCAAACAGACGCGTGGCCGCGGCGCGGGTGAGCCAGCCGGCCACCGCCAGGCGCGGTGCGGGATCGACGCTCGGCGGCAGACTCAATTGCGGGCCACTGTTGCTGTTCTGCAGTACGCTGAATGGATATCCTGCCGCCTCGTCGCTGGTGTGTACGATGAAACAAGCGGCGGCGCCCTGCCTTGCGGCCTCGGCGTACTTGTAGGTCCAACGACCGTAATAGGTCATGGCGCGGCCGTTGAAGAGCCTGGGGTCACTCGTCGCAAAGCCAGGATCATTGACCAGCACGATCACGGTCTTGCCCTTCACGTCCACGCCCCGGTAGTCGTTCCAGTGCCAGTTCGGTGCATCCACGCCGTAGCCGAGAAAGACGATCGGCGAATGCTTCAAGTCCACCCGTGCCTTCGACTGCAGGGTCTGCACCACCATGTCGTTCTGGTTGGCGAAGCTGGCGTGGTGATCCCCGGCAACCACCTCCAGTTTCACGTCCCTGTTCAAGAGCAGGGTGCTGTCGGCTGGCACC
>JBDTEG010000188.1:0-48394 GCA_039922695.1 Rhodanobacter sp.
TCCACATGTCCCAGGCCACCGCCAGAGTGCGCGTGGAGTACAGCGGCATCGGGCCGTGCGAAAAGATCGCCAGCAGCGCCACCAGCATCCACAGCGGCAGCCACGGCCACACGGCGCGCAGCTGTTCCAGACGGTTGTATGAGCGTGATGGCACGGCCGGACTCGTGGTGAATGGGAAGGATTCTAGCTGGCCTGAAGCGGTCGCCCGGCCGCCCGTCGTCAGCCAGGTCCCCAGTAGCCGATGCGGTGGCGCAATTTCAGCTTGCGCCACAGGTTGAGCGGCTTGCGTCGGCGATTGCGTGCACCGGCAGCGATGAAGGCGTCGATCGCCCCGAGCACGCGTTCGCTGGAATGACCGTCACGGCAGGGGTGGATCGCATCGGCGTACGCGCCGATCGCCTGCATCAATTCCGACGGCCGCGCCAACGCGCGCTCGATGGCGCCTTCGAAATGTGCCGGGTCGTCGATGTCGATCAGTTGCGGACCGGGACGGCGGTTCTTGAGGGTGACCACCGGCTTGCCGGTGAGCAGGAACTCATTGAGCGCGGACGAGGTGTCCGAACACATCATGTCGACCTGCGGAAACAGTTCGAGGATGTTGTCGTTTTCGGCGAACTCGAGGTAATCGTTCTGCAGCGCCTTGTAGCGCTCCCGCGTCTGCGCCTGCATCTTCGGGTGGAACGTCACGATCCAGCGCCAGCGTCCGTCGCGCGAAAGTCGTTTCACTTCCTCGTACAGCGTCTCGGCGGCGCTCCACGACGGCGAAAAGGTGGAGTGGTAGAGGATCACCGGTGGGCGGCGCACTGGCGGAAGCACGCCGGCGATTTCGCGCATGAAGGGATCGAGCTTGGGCCAGCCGGTTTCCGTTACCGCGAAATGGCCGAGCCTGTTGGCGAGCGCCTTGAATTGCGCGGTATCCCGCGGACCGGTAGTGCAATAAAGATCGAAAAACCCCCGCACGTAGATGTGCCGCGGCTTGCCAGCGTCGAAGCCATGGAAAACCTCCACCTTCACGCCCGGAAGGAAGTGCGGCAGGTGGTTGCCGGGCGTCAATACGGCGACCGGCTTCCATGCGCGTGCTTCGGAGACGGTCAGCAGGCGTTCGCCCTCGACCATATCCTCGGCACCGGGACCATCGAAGAACCAGGCTGCCTCGTCGCCACGGGCCCGGATTGCCTGCTGCAAGGGGCGCAGGATCGCCAGCGCATAGCGCTCGGAGCCGTACAGGAGATAGTGCTTCGGGCTGCTCATCAACGATCGATGCCGTGATGATGGAGCACGGCCCCGGCACGCGAGACCGACGCGGGATGGTTGACCATCTCGAAGTAGCGCATGCGTTTGTACAGCGCGTAACTGGCTGCGGTCTGCGAGATCATGTAGCCGCGCCAGCCATCGAGGAACGCGAGCCGGAAGAAGTAGTCCTTGACAAAAGCCAGCGCGTACACGAATGGCGCCTGCCACATTCGTACCGGCTTGCGCCGCTGGAGCCAGTCGCGGCACTTCAGTTCGGCATAGCGCAGTACCTTCAACTGCTTGTGCACCAGGGTGGGATTGTTGGCATGGTTGAACGAGGCGCGCAGCGTGGGTGCAGCGCCGTCGAAACGCAGCGACTCGTGCACGCGTGAGTCGCTCCAGTGCGCACGATCGCGGTGATAGAGTCGCGCCAGCTTTTCGCCCACCGCCGGCCGGTACCAACGCATCGGCCGGCCCATGTAGATCGTGCTTCGGCGCAGCCACGCGGCGGGTGCCTCGCCGTTCATCAGCGCGGGCAGGCGTTGCTGCAATTCGTCGACGAGTTCGGGGCTGAGGTATTCGTCCGCATCAAGCACCAGGATCCAGTCATGGCTGCATTGGGTGCTGGCGAAGTTGCGTTGAGCGCCGAAGCCGAGCCAGTCCTGATGCACGACCCGCGCGCCATGCGCTTGCGCAATCGCCACGGTGTCGTCTTCGCTCCCCGAGTCAACCACCAGCTTCTCGGCGGCGAACGGGACACTGTCCAGGCAGCGCCCGATCGCTTCGGCCTCGTTGTGGGTAATGACGGCGAGGGTCAGCGGGAGGACGGGCATGGCCGCATTCTAGCCGAAGCAAGCGAGCCACTCGGCGCGACAGCAAGGCGGTTTCACGAGCACCGGAAACTTCCGATATGATGCGGACGCAGCTCGTTCAGTCCGTCACCAGCCATCGTCGGGATGCGATCGCGCGAACGGCCAGCATCGTCAGGAATGATGATCTTCCGGTTTTATTGCTTGGCGGACGGCGCGTCTGGATGTTCGCCTTTCCGAGCCCGGTTCCAGCGCAGGTTTGACGTAACCAAGACCTGGAGTAAACCAGGCATGGAGTGTTGCAGACCCGGACGATACCGCGTCGGTACACCTCACACTCCGACCGGGACGCATGCCTGGTATGGACGGAAAACGACGGGAGTGGGCGAGGACACGCGCTCCCAGGTACGGATGTCGCACCAGGTACGGATCCGATGAATCGCTTGTCGAAGGGCAGTCCATGCGCATCAGCGTTGCCGTGATCACCTACAACTGGCCGGAGGCGCTGGAGCTGGTGCTGCGCGCACTCGCGCGCCAGACCGAGCTGCCGCACGAGGTCATCGTCACCGACGATGGATCGCAACCGGCTACCCGCGAACTGCTGCTGCGCATGGCACAGGATTATCCGGTGCGTCTGGTGCATCTGTGGCAGCCGGACGACGGCGCGCGGATGAGTCGCGCGCGCAATCGCGCGATCGCGGCTGCCGAAGGCGACTACGTCATCCTGCTGGACGGCGACATGGTCGTCGAGCGCCACTTCATCGCTGATCATCGCGCGGTGGCGCGACATGGCTGCTTCGTCCAGGGGTCGCGTGTGCTGACGGATGCGCGCTCGGTCGAGAAGGTGCTGCGGCGCGGGATCCCGTTTCCCGAATTCTTCCGTCGCGGCATCGAGCGGCGGCGGCATACGGTGCGCTTGCCCCTGCTGGGCCGCCTCTTTGCCCGCCCCAGCAGGCGCCAGCGCGGCATCAAGAGCTGCAACATGGCCTTCTGGCGCGACGACCTGATGCGCGTCAACGGCTTCAACGAAGCGATGACCGGCTGGGGTCGCGAGGATACCGAACTGGCGTTGCGCGCCTTTCATGCCGGGATGCTCCGTCGCGACTTGCGTCTGGGCGGGCTGGCGATGCACCTGTACCACCGCACGCGCAAGCACCTCGTCGACAATCCGAACGATCGTATCGTTGACGAAACCCGGCGAGGCACCCTTGTGCGCTGCGAGCGCGGCCTCGAGCAGCACCTGGCTGAATTCACCAGCGCGCCGATGGATCTTCGCAGCGTGGCTTCCCCTGCGTCGGCGCAGCCAGCGACACTCCCGGCCGGCGTCGTCGCGACGCAGCCTGCTGCCGCTTGAGACGAAACCCGTCGACTCAGCCTTGGTCAGGCCGGCTCAGCCAGCCGATTCGCAAGGCGAGCCCGAGCACCATGAAAAAATAGAACGATTGGGTCATCACCCGGTAAAACACCGCGTCGGTGAGCGCGCACAGCATGTACAGCCCGATCAGCGCGATCCCGGCCGACGCCGGCAGCGCAATCGCGTCTTGCGGATCGAGCGCGCGGCGCATGAAAAAGCGCAGCGGCAGCAGGAACACGGCCAGCAGGACCAGCAAGCCGGGAATGCCGCCGGTGGCTGCGGCTTCCAGATACTCGTTATGCGGCTGGTTGTAGCGGCTGATGGCCCGGTTGGTGCGACCGGCGGCGATCTCCTGGCGGGTGTAATCGCTGAACTCGCCGATGCCGATGCCAAGAACCGGATGGGCAGCAAAAGCGCGCGCGGCGGTTCGCCACATCTCGATCCGCTCGCGCACCGCACCCTTGGCGTCGCTGCGATGGTTGAAGCTGGTGATTTCCGGCGCGATCGACTCGAAGCGCGAGACCATCTCGTGGCGCATGCTGAACGTGGCCGCTGCGGCGACCACGCATACCACGCCGGCCAGCACCAAGCTGGATCGCCAATGGCCGGTGCGCCGTGCATGCAGCAGGACCACCAGCACGAAAATCGGCATGAAGGCCAGCAACGGACCCCGGCTCTGGGTCAGCAGCGCCGCATACATGCCGCACGTCATCGCGACGAGGTGCAGCAGTTTTTCCCAGCGGCCGGTTCGCGGCGCCAGGAACTGCACCAGGGCCATCGCGGACAGCCCCAGCAACACCGTGGCCAGTTCGATCGCCGCGGAGGCGCCTCCATTGAGGCCGTAGGCGCGGTCGATCCCCCATGCGTGGTACTGCAGGATTCCGACCACGCCCAATCCAGTGGCGGTCAAACTGAAACCCGCCCACACCAGCCGCATGCGCAGCGGCCGGGCAAAGCAGGCCGCCACCGCGAGGAACAACAGGAGATGGCCAGGCCGATCCAGCGGCCGCCAGCCCAGCCGGTGGACCAGCACGTTGAAGATCACGAAACCGGTCATCAGCAGCACCGCCACCACCGGCAGCCGCGCACGCCGAAAACTGCGTCGCGTGTCCGCGCAGCCGATCAGCAGTGCCAACCCGGTCAGGAACAGCAGCGCGGCCGGCAGCGCCTTCAGGCGAAGATCGATCGAGAAAGACAATGGCATCAGCGCCACCAGGATCGACAGCGTCCATGTCTTCCAGGCATTGGCTGGCGCTTGCGCGCGGCCGTCTTCGATCCCGTGGGTCGGCTCGACGTGCGGATCGTCGATGCGTTGCTGCACCTTCGGCGCATGCCGCAGCCCGATCCCGCGGACGCTTGCTGCGATCGGTGGTTCTGACACGGTGTTCATTCCTCGTCGTCGCCATTGGCGCGCGGAACGCACCCCGGTAATACCGCGTCCATCCTGAACATCCACCATTCGCGCCGGTTGGCGTGCCCGACATGGATGGCGCGTCGGCGATCCACGCACGAACCCATCGCTTCATCCAGGCTGAAGATCCAGCGGTGCACCGGATCCTGCCGCAACCAGCCGATGGCGTCGACGTATTGCCGAGGCCACGGCTTCAGGAAGCCAAACTCGATCACAGGTCCCTGGGCCATCAGCAGGTTCTGCTCCTTCCAGGCGACCAGGCCGATCGTGTCCTGCGACCCGGCAATGGTCCGCGCCCTTGCCATGACATCGCGCGCCGATCGGTCGCCGTTTAGCATGGGATAGCCCCACAGGCCGTACACCCCCCACAACACGCCGGCGAACAGCAGCCAGCCCAGCGGCGCGCGGCGCACGCGAGTGAGCGCGGCGATCACCAGGCCGGCGCAGCCGATGACCAGTCCCAACCACCAGATCTTCGGGTCCAGGCTCTGCTCGATCTTCAGCGCCCACGCCGGATGGCGAACCAGGGCCAGCACCGCGCCGAGCACCAGCACCGAGCTCAGGCAGGCAGTCAACGCGAGGATCGCCAGACGTACGCCGCGCCGCCGCAACAAGCCGGGCAACAATGGCGCCAGCGTTAGCGCCGCCATCGGCAGTGCCGGCAGGATATAGACATCGCGCTTGCCCGGACTGATCGAGAAGAACAGCAAGATCAGCACGATCCAGCCCAGCGGCAGCAGGAATCGCGCATCACGCCGGCGCAGGCGCCGCCACCATGCGGGCAGCGCCCATGGCACCAACAGCGACAAAGGCAGCCAGTCGACCAGGACGATGCCAAGGAAATAGAACGGCGAATGGAGATGTCCGGTTGGCGTGGCATAGCGATGCACGGTTTGCCCGAACAGGATGTTCTGCACATAGGCGGCATGTTGCGGGTCGCCATCGGCACGCGCGATGAGCACCATGGGCAGCAGCCACGCCAGAATCGGCAGCAGGAACAAGGCCACGCCGCTGGCCCACCGCCAGCCGCCGGTGGGCCATGCCATGTGTCGCCAGCGACCGCGCCGCGCCACCAGGTAGGGGATCAGCATCAGCAAGGCCAGCACGCCGACCCCCTTGGTGACGACCCCGACCCCCGCGAAGAAACAGCCGACGGCGAACCAGCGCCACGCTGGCCCCAGCAACAAGTGGCGCAGCAGACCGTAGTTGGCCAGGGTGATCCAGCCCAGCAGCAGCGGGTCGATCTGCGCGTTGCGCATCTGGTAGGTGAAGTGGATCGTGACCAGCAGGGTGGCTGTCGCCAGCAGGGCACTGCGATGGTTCCACAACCGCCGCGCCAGGTCGTAGACCAGCGCCAGCGCGCCGAGCCCGGCCAGCAGCGAAGGCATCAGGAACGCCACACGCCAGCTGCGAGTCAGCAGGTAGGACAGTGCCTGCAGCCACATGAACACCGGCGGCTTGTCCGGGTAAAGCTCGTGGCCGCGATGCGGGAACAGCCACTGGCCGTGTTCGACCATCCAGTGCGCGACCAACGCAAATCGTGGCTCGTCGGAAGGCCATGGATCGCGCAGGCCGATGCCGAGCCCGAGCAGCAGCAGGGCGAATATCCCGAACCACAGCAGCTCCCGGCGGGCATCGCGCAGCCACAGCGGCCGGGCGCGGGACAGGGGCAGCAGCGGCTTCACGACGTGCGGGATTCCGTCAAGGGTGGGTCGGGGTAGCCAAGCATAGCTGGCTGGCACGAACTGCGATGTGCGGTCAGGCCCTCAGGCCTGTTTCCGCAGGACCGCGTAATACATGCCGTCGAGATCGCCGTCGCCGGGAAGGATCTGCCAGCCGACAGCCGCAGGCTGGCCGTCTGGCAGCGTGAACGCCACGGCCTGCGCATCGGCTTGCGCGGCCAGCAGTTCGCCGACGATCACCTCGTTCTCCGCACGCAGCACCGAGCAGGTGATGTAGACCAGCCGGCCACCCGGCGCCAGCAGCGGCCACAACGCGGCCAGGATGCGGCGCTGCTGCGCCTGCATTGCGGTGATGTCGCTCTCGCGGCGGTGCAGGCGCACGTCCGGTCGCCGGCGAAGTACTCCGCTTGCCGAACACGGGGCGTCGATCAGGATCCGGTCGAACAATTTGCCCTTCCACCAGCTTCCTGGCGTGCCGGCATCAGCGATCACGATTTTTGCGTTCAGGCGCAATCGCATCAGGTTCTGGCGGATCCGTTCGGCGCGCGCTGGCTCGAATTCCAGCGCGGTGAGGTCGATGTCCGCTCGCTCGAGCAGGTGGCAGGCCTTGCCGCCCGGAGCGGCGCAGGCATCCAGCACGCGCAGGCCATCGTGCAGGTCGGCCAAGTCCGCGGCGACCTGCGCCGCGCCGTCCTGCACCGCGAAGCAGCCGTCTTCGAAACCCGGCATGCGGGTGACGTCGCTGCTATGCGGAAGCACCATCGCATCGACGAGCCATGGATGCGCGGCGGCGGCGTAGCCGGCGGCATGCAGTTGCTCGATCAGCTTGCCACGTTCGCTGCGCTGCCGGTTGACCCGCAGCATCAGCGGCGGCTCGCGGTTGTTGGCGCACATCACCGCGTCAGCGTGTGTCGGCCAGTCCCGTTGCAACGCGCGCGCCAGCCAATCGGGATGCGCGTGGCGCGTCTGTGGCGTGTTGTCGAGCTTCGCCAACAGCGTTTCACGCTCGCGCTGCCAGCGACGCAACACCGCGTTGACCAGACCCGCCAGCTGCGGGCGTTTCAGCGCGCGGACCGCCTCCACGGTGGCGGCCACCGCGGCATAGTCCTGCAGTTGCAGAACCTCCAGCTGTACGAGCCCCAGCACCAGCAAGGCGTGCACCGCCGGGTCCTTGTGCCGCAGCGGCTTCTCCAGCAAGCCGTTGATCGCAGCGTCGAAGCGCAGCCACCAACGCGCGCCTTCGCTGAGCAAGGCCATCAACAGGGCGCGGTCGCGCGGGTCGACCAGCGTGGGCGCGGCGCGCTCCATCACGACGCGCAACGAGGCGCCGCGCAGCGCGATTTCGGCCAGTCCCCTGGCGGCCAGCGCGCGAGCGTCGGCTTTCATCGGGGAAGGCGCAATCCGGGCCGCGCGTTGAGGTAATCAACCACACCGATCTGCCTGCCGCCGGCGCGTTGCAGCGTGGTAATGCGCAGCGCCCCTTCGCCGCAGGCAACCTCGATGCCATCGCGACTCGCGGACAGTACCTCGCCCGGGTTCGCGTGATGATCCCGGGCGATCGCGTGGGCGGCATGGATCCGCAGGATTTCGCCGGCAATCACACCCTCGGCTACCGGCCAGGGATCGAAGGCACGCACCTGCCGTTCCAGCGCGATCGCAGCGCGGCTGAAGTCCAGCCTCGCCTCGGCCTTGTCCAGCTTGTGGGCATAGGTCACACCCTGGTCGGATTGTGGCGTGGCGGGTAGCGCCTCGCCGGCCAGGGTGCGGCGCAGCCCTTCGGCCAGCACTTCGGCACCGAGCGCCGAGAGTCGGTCATGCAGCGCGCCGGCGGTATCGTCACGGTGGATCGCGGTACGCCGCTGCAACAACACCGGGCCGGTATCCGGGCCCGCCTCCATTTGCATCAGGTCGACTCCGGTTTGATCGTCGCCGGCCAGAATCGCGCGCTGGATCGGCGCGGCTCCGCGCCAGCGCGGCAGCAAGCTGGCGTGCACGTTCCAGCAACCCAGGCGGGGGATCGCCAGAACCTTGCGCGGCAGGATCAGACCGTAGGCCACCACCACCAGGAGATCCGGCCGGTAGGCGGCCAGCGTCTGCTGCGCGTCCGCGGACTTCAACGATGCGGGTTGCTCGATGGCCACCCCTGCGTCCAGCGCAGCCTGCTTGACCGGGCTGGGCGTGAGCTTGCGCCCGCGGCCGGCAGGCCGATCAGGCTGGGTGTAGGCGGCCACCACCTCGATGCCGCTGGCGCGGCATGCCTCGAAACAGGGGACGGAGAACTCCGGGGTGCCGGCAAAGACCAGTCGCAGCCCCCGGCCAGACATGGCGGAATCGTTCAAGCAGTGGCTGCCTGCTTGCGCTGCTTGTCCAGCCGCTTCAACAGCAGGCTGCGCTTGAGCGACGACAGGTAGTCGACGAATACCTTGCCTTCAAGATGATCCATCTCGTGCTGGATGCATACCGCGAGCGGGCCTTCGGCCTCGACCATGATCTCCTTGCCCGCGACATCGTGCGCCTTCACCTTGACGCTCAGCGCGCGCGTGACGTCGGCATACACGCCAGGGAACGACAGGCAGCCTTCCTGGTAGACCTGCGAACCGTCCTTCTCGAGGATCTGCGCATTGATCAGCGCCAATGGCTGGTTGCGACCTTCGCTCATGTCAGCCACCAGCACGCGCTGGTGCACGTCGACCTGGGTGGCGGCCAGGCCGACGCCGTTGGCCGTGTACATGGTTTCGAACAGGTCGGCCACGAACTGCTTCAGCTTCGCATCAAACACGGTGACCGGCTGGGCACGGGTGCGCAGGCGCGGATCGGGAAATTCAAGGATGGAAAGTACGGACATGGCTCACCTCGACGTCGAAACTGCGGGCGATTTGGTAAAAAACCACCCCGACGCGATCTAGAATGTGCATCATTGTACGTCGGCAAGCACACGAGTGCAGACGATTTTTGCCAACTTGCGCCTGTTGCGCGCGTTAACGATTCGGTTACACTCGACCAAGCATCTGGGGAAGGGGGATTCCCACCAATGATCAGAAAGATAATCGTGTTGCTGGCCGGCATGCTGGTCACCCTGACCGTATACGCCGCAGGCGCGCAGCTGAGGGCCAGTCACCCGGACAGCTACACGGTACGCCGGGGCGATACGTTGTGGGACATCTCCGCCAAATTCCTGGCCAAGCCGTGGCTGTGGCCGGAGATCTGGCAGGCCAACCCGCAGGTGCGCAATCCCCACCTGATCTATCCGGGTGACGTGCTCAACCTGTCCTTCATCAACGGGGCGACGTTGCGGCTGGAGCCGAGCGTGCATCCCGAAGGCGATGCGGTGCCGGCGATCCCGCTGGGCCAGCTGAAGATGTTCCTCAAGGACATGCGGGTGATGGATTCGAACGCCGTCAGCTCTGCTCCCTACGTGGTCGGCCTGGAAGAGAACCGCTTGCGGGGCGCGGTCGGCCAGAACATCTATGTGCGCGGACTGCACGGTGCCCCGGGCGAGCGCTGGGCGATCGTGCGTCCCACCCACGTATTCCGCGGCTTCGACCAAGGCAAGACCGATGCTGATCTGGTCGCGCATGGCCTGGACAGCAACGCGGCAATGGTCAACGCACCGTGGCTCGAGAATTCGCGCAACGATGGCCATTATGGCAAGGGTGACGATCTGGGCGTCGAGGTCAGCGTGATCGGCACGGCCGAGACCTTGCGCACCGGCGATCCATCCACCGTGCTGCTGCTCGATTCCACCATGGAAATCCGCAGTGGTGACCGCATCATGCCTGTCGACGACAAGCCCTACGACGCGTTCTACTACCCGCATCCGCCGAAGTCGGTTCCGGCCGACGCCAAGGTGATCGGTTTCGCCGATGCGCTGGACGCGGCCGGGTCGCGCCAGGTGGTGCTGCTGTCCGTGGGCTCGCGCGACGGCGTCGACAACGGCACCACGTTCTCGATCTCCGAGCCGGGCCAAACCATCCATGATGACGTCGCCAGCAACAGCTGGAACCGCGGGGTCGGCAAGACGGTGACGCTGCCGGACGAGTACGTGGGCCACGTGATGGTGTTCCGTACCTTCGACCGCGTCAGTTACGGCTTGGTGATGGACAGCTTGCGCCCGGTACATGTCGGTGGCCGGCTGATCCTGCCTGAGTAACCGCCGTCGGCGACGGCCACGGCATTGACCTACAGGACGGCGCGGCCCATGCCGCGCCGTTTCCTTTGGTATCCACTGCGTAAACTGCACGTCATGGACATGGACGACAAGGATGGACTGCGCGCCTGGCTGATCGCGCTGCGCACGCCGGGCCTCGGGCCTGGTGGCCTGCGCGAGCGGCTGGATGCGGCCGACGGCGACATCCACATCGCGCTGCACCGGTTGCGCACGCATCCATCGTCGCTGGGCGAGCCGGCGCGGCTGTGGTTGAGCCAGCCGGATGAAACACGACTGACCGCCGACCTGGCTTGGCTGGGAGAGCCAGGTCATGGTCTGCTGCGCTGTACCGAGACGGATTTCCCGCCCCAGCTGGACCACATTCCGCAGCCGCCGGCGGCGCTGTTCGTGGTCGGCGACGCCAGCCTCCTGCTGTATCCGCAGGTGGCGATCGTGGGCGCGCGCGCAGCCAGTGCGGGTGGCAAGGCCCATGCGCAGGCGTTTGCGCGCGAGTTGGCCAGCGCGGGCTTCGCCGTCATCAGCGGCATGGCCGACGGCATCGATGGCGCCGCCCACGTGGCAACCCTGGAGGCCGGTGCGAAGACACTGGCGGTGGTCGGCACCGGGCCGGATCGGGTGTATCCGCGCAAACATCACGAACTGGCCCGGCGCATCGCCGCCCACGGCGCCCTGATCAGCGAATTTCCTCCCGGCACGGCTGCCCGGGCGGACCACTTCCCGCGTCGCAACCGGATCATTTCCGGCTTGGCCCTGGGCACGCTGGTGATCGAGGCCGGCCTTCGGTCGGGTTCGCTGATCACGGCTCGATTGGCCGCTGAGCAGGGACGGGAGGTTTTCGCCTTGCCCGGTTCCATCCATAATCCGCTGGCGCGTGGTTGCCACGGCCTGATCCGCGATGGTGCGCGACTGGTGGAGAATGCGGCGGAAATCATCGAGGTACTGACACCCTTGGCGCGGTCGCTCGGTGGCGAGCTGGAGGCACGTCTGGGTGGTCGGGATGATGCTGTCCCGGGCAGCTTGCCGGTCGTCGCCGGTCATCTGGCAGATCCTGATTATCGGCGACTTTTGGACGAACTTGGCCATGAGCCGGCGACGATGGACGATCTTGTACAGCGCACGAGACTGTCGTCCGCCGCGCTGTCCTCGATGCTCCTGATGCTGGAACTCGAGGCGCGGATCGAGCGTTTGCCGGGGAACTGCTACCAGTTGCTGGCGGCGGTGCGAAGGGTGGGCTGAGCCGACGCAGGTGTGCCTCGCGCCGCTCGCTGGCGACCACGCAGGCTTGACAGCGCCGGCCACCGCGTGGTTTCAACTATATATATGCCCGGCACACAAGCGCCGGTGGTTCACTTTCGGATATCCAGCTTCATGGCAAAAAACCTGCTCATCGTCGAGTCACCGGCCAAGGCCAAGACGATCAACAAATATCTCGGCACGGATTTCCAGGTCCTGGCCTCCTACGGCCACGTGCGTGATCTGCGGCCGAAGGAAGGCGCGGTCGATACCGAGCACGGTTTCGCGATGGCCTACGAGGTGATCGAACGCAACCAGAAGCATGTCGAGGCGATTGCCAAGGCCGCCAAGCTGGCTGATGACATCTATCTGGCGACCGACCTGGATCGCGAAGGCGAGGCGATCAGCTGGCACATCAGCGAGATACTGAAAGAGCGTGGCCTGACCAAGGGCAAGCGGATGCACCGGGTGGTCTTCTCCGAGATCACACCCAAGGCGATCAAGGCCGCGGTGGCTGCACCGCGCCAGCTTTCGCATGACCTGGTCGATGCCCAGCAAGCGCGCCGCGCGCTTGACTACCTGGTTGGCTTCAACCTGTCGCCGGTGCTCTGGCGCAAAGTGCAGCGTGGCCTGTCGGCCGGCCGCGTGCAGTCGCCAGCGCTGCGCATGATCGTCGAGCGCGAGGAGGAGATCGAGGCCTTCACGGCACGCGAGTACTGGAGCATCGAGGCCCAGCTCAAGCACGCCGAGGGAGATTTCAAGGCACGCCTGTCCCGCCTCAACGGCAAGAAGTTCGAACAGTTCGACCTCGTCAGCGAGACCGATGCGCATGCGGCGCGCGAGGCGTTGAACGCGGCCGCACGAGGTCGCCTCACCGTCAGTGAAGTCACCTCCAAGGAACGCAAGCGCCGTCCGGCTGCTCCGTTCACCACCTCGACCCTGCAGCAGGAGGCTGCGCGCAAGCTCGGCTTTACCACGAGCCGCACGATGAAGGTGGCCCAGGGCTTGTACGAAGGCGTCGCGCTGGGCAGTGAAGGCAATGTGGGTTTGATCACCTACATGCGTACCGATTCGACCATGCTCGGCGAAGATGCGCTGGCCGAGCTGCGCGAGCTGATCGCCCGCGACTTCGGCGGCAAGGCGTTGCCCGATGCGCCGCAGGTCTACAAGACAAAGTCGAAGAACGCGCAGGAGGCGCATGAGGCGATCCGTCCGACCTCGGCCATGCACACGCCCAAATCCGTGGCGGCCTTCCTCAACGATGACCAGCGCAAGCTTTACGAACTGATCTGGAAGCGCACGGTGGCATGCCAGATGATCCATGCCACGCTGAACACCGTATCGGTGGAGTTCGCCCTGCCCGACGTGGTGGGTGGCGATGCCTCCTTCCGCGCCACCGGCACCACCGTGGTCGACCCCGGCTTTCTCGCCGTCTACGAGGAGGGCAGCGACCAGAAGAACGCCGACGATGACGATGAAGGTCGCCGCCTGCCGCGCCTGGAGAAGGGCGAAGCGGTGCCGCTGCAGCAGATCGCCGCCGACCAGCATTTCACCGAGCCGCCGCCGCGCTATTCCGAAGCCAGCCTGGTCAAGGCGCTGGAAGAACATGGCATCGGCCGTCCGTCCACCTATGCCAGCATCATCCAGGTGCTGCAGAACCGCGAGTACGTGTACCTCGACAGTCGCCGCTTCAAGCCCAGCGATGTGGGTCGCGCGGTCAGCAACTTCCTCACCCAGCATTTCGCCCAGTATGTGGATTACGACTTCACCGCCAAGCTCGAAGACGAGCTCGATGCGGTCAGTCGTGGCGAAGAGGCCTGGGTGCCGTTGATGGAGCGTTTCTGGATTCCCTTCAAACGGCAGGTGGACGAGAAGGCCGAGTCGGTCGATCGCAGTGAGGCGACTGGTGCACGGGAATTGGGCGCTGATCCGAAAACCGGCAAACCGGTATTCGTGCGTCTGGGGCGGTTCGGGCCCTACGCCGCGATCGGCGACAAGGACAGCGACGAAAAGCTGCAGTTTGCCTCGCTGCGTCCGGGTCAGAGCATGCACACGATCGAGCTGGCGGACGCGCTGGAGCTGTTCAAGCTGCCGCGCAAACTGGGCCAGGCAGAGAATGGCGACGAGGTCAGCGTGGGCGTCGGCCGCTTTGGCGCGTTCGTGAAGCAGGGCAGCACCTACGCCTCGCTCAAGCCCGAGGATGACCCGTACACCATCGAACTGCCGCGGGCGCTTCAACTGGTGTCGGACAAGCTGGAGATGCTGGCGAACCGGGTGATCCGCGACTTCGGCAATGGCGTGCAGGTGCTCAACGGCCGCTACGGCGCCTACATCACCGACGGCGAAAAGAATGCACGCATCCCGAAAGAACAGGAACCGAAGGAGCTGACCGAGGCGCAGTGCCAGGAGTTGCTCGCCGCCGCCCCGATACGCAAGGGACGCTTCGGCAAGAAGACCGCGACGAAGAAGACCAGCGCAAAGCAGGCGACTCCGGCAAAGAAGACTGCGGTGAAAAAAGCTGCGAGCAAGAAGGCCGCGACCAGGAAGCCAGCGGCGAAGAAGGCCGCCGCAAGAAAAACGACGGTGAAGAAGTCCGTCAGCAAGAAAGCCGCCTCGCAAAAGGCCGACGCCGGCAACGCCGAGGCCTGAGTGTTCAAGCGTTTCACCGTCGTCGAGCTCGATGCTGCGGCCACGCTGCTGCGTGGGGGCGGGGTGCTCGCTTACCCGACCGAGGCGGTTTTCGGCCTCGGTTGCGATCCGTGCGACCAGGCAGCGTTCGAGCGCCTGTTTGCGTTGAAGCAACGCCCGTCGACCCAGGGCGTGCTGCTGATCGCCGCGGATTTTGGCCAGGTCGAGCGCTACATCGACCTTGCCGCCGTGCCAGGCAACGTGCTGCAACAGGTGTATGCGAGCTGGCCTGGACCGCATACCTGGATCTTTCCTCGCTCGGCCAGTGTGCCTGGCTGGGTCGCCGGTAGCCATGCCGGCATCGCGTTGCGCGTCACCGCGCACGAGCCGGCCGCCGCGTTGTGCCGCGCTTATGGCGGTGCGCTGGTATCGACCAGCGCCAACCCGCACGGGCAGCCACCCGCGCGCGCGCCACAGACGGTGGCGGAGTACTTCGGTGACACGCTCGATGGATTGCTGGACGCGCCGCTGGGCGGGCAGCGCAGCCCCACGGTCATTCGAGACGCGCTGTCGGGCGCTATCATTCGCGCCTGAGCGGCGCGCTTGATGCGGGGAGCGCGCGGCAGCGTGGGTCGGCGACATGGCGACTTTTGGGCTTCACCTGCGTTGCGCTTCATCGCTTGGCGACATGCGTTGACGCATGATCCGTGGAAATCAGGGAGATTGAAGTTTGTCCATCGTCCAGGACACTTGCCAGAGCGAAGTGCTGCTGCCATTGCTGGACTCGACGGATCCGGCACGCATCGTGGCATGGCGCCACGGCGAGCCCGTCCGCGCACGACGTTTTCTGGCCCACGTGCACGCCGCGGCGGCCACGCTGCCGGACGCGCCCGCCGCCGTGAACCTGTGCGAGGATCGCTACGCATTCCTGGTCGCCTTCTGCGCCATCCTGTTGCGTGGCCAGACCAACCTGCTGCCTTCCTCGCGTGCACCCCGCGCGGTGGATGAGGTAATGGAGGCCTCGCCAGGCTGCTACGCATTGGGCGAGCAGGCGTTGCATCCGGCTCCGCAGGGCTATCGGCGGTTGCCGCCTCTGGATGAGGCCGACTTGTCCGCGACCGGCCAGGCGTGGCCCGCGATCCCCGCCAACCAGGTGGTGGTCATGGGTTACACCTCCGGCTCCACCGGCAAACCCAGCGCCAACGCGAAAACCTGGGCGAGTTTCTGCGCCAGCAATGCCGGCAACCTGTCGATGTTGCACGCGTTCGTGGGCGACCGCTTCGAGGTGGTCGCCACGGTACCGCCGCAGCATATGTACGGCCTGGAGATGTCGGTGCTGCTACCGCTGCTCGGTGACGTCGGCGTGCATGCGGGGCGGCCATTCTTTCCCGCTGACGTCGCGGCCGCGCTGGCGGAAGTGCCGGCGCCGCGCCTCCTCGTGACCACGCCGGTGCATCTGCGTGCCTTGGTGGAATCGGGGGTATCGCTGCCACCGATGGCGGCCATGCTCTCCGCCACGGCGCTGCTGCCGGTTGCACTGGCGCAGGCCGCCGAGCAGCGCTTCAGTGCACCCTTGCTGGAAGTCTTCGGCTCCACCGAAACCTGCGTGTTTGCCAGCCGCCGCCCGACCTGCAGCGAGGATTGGACGCTGTACGACGACGTCGTCCTGCACCCGCAACCCGCTGGCACGGCGATCGAGGCGCCGCAGCTGAACCAGACGGCGATCTTGGCCGACATCGTGAGCCTGTCGCCCGATGGTCGTCGCTTCCGACTGCGCGGAAGGCACGCCGATCTGCTGGAAATCGCCGGCAAGCGCGCTTCCCTGAGCGACTTGAACCGGCGCCTGCTGGCGATACCCGGCGTGCACGACGGCGTGGTTTTCCAGCTCGACGGCGGCGACGCGCTGGACGTCCACCGCATCGCTGCCCTGGTGGTGGCGCCCGCACTGGATGAGCACACCATCCTCGATGCGCTGCGGCAGGCCATCGATCCGTTGTTCCTGCCGCGCCCGCTGAAACGGGTGGCTGTTTTGCCGCGCAATGAGACCGGCAAATTGCCGCGTGCCGCCTTGCTGGATTTGCTGCACCGGCACGACTGATCGGGTCCGCCCGCGCAACCGCTACAATGCGCTGCTGCGTCATGTGACGTGCTGGAGTGCATGCATGAAGGTTCTGGTGATCGGCGGCGGCGGGCGTGAACATGCGCTGGCCTGGAAGCTAAAGCAGTCCCCGCAAGTGGACGAGGTGATCGTGGCGCCCGGCAATGCCGGCACTGCGCGCGAGCCCGGGGTGCGCAACGCCGACGTCGCCGTCCATGACCTCGAGGGCTTGTTGCAGCTGGCGAAAAACGAGAAGGTCGGGCTCACCGTAGTGGGCCCGGAGGTGCCTCTTGTCGCCGGCGTCGTGGACAAGTTTCGTGCGGCAGGCCAGCGTATCTTCGGGCCGCGCGCCATAGCCGCGCAGCTGGAAGGCTCCAAGGCGTTTGCCAAGGACTTCCTGCAGCGCCACAACATCCCCACCGCGCACTATGCGGTGTTCGCCGAACTGAATCCTGCACTGGCCTACGTGCGCGAACAGGCTCACCAGAGCAGCGGCGCACCGATCGTGATCAAGGCCGATGGCCTCGCCGCGGGCAAAGGCGTGGTGGTGGCGTTGACCCTGGCGGATGCCGAGCTGGCGCTGCACGACATGCTGGGTGCCCACAGCTTCGGTGATGCCTCGACACGGGTGGTGATCGAGGAATTCCTCGATGGCGAGGAGGCCAGCTATATCGTGATGAGCGACGGCAGCCACGCGTTGCCGATGGCATCGAGCCAGGACCACAA
Organism: Rhodanobacter sp.; assembly: GCA_039922695.1. Lineage (GTDB taxonomy): Bacteria > Pseudomonadota > Gammaproteobacteria > Xanthomonadales > Rhodanobacteraceae > Rhodanobacter. The sequence goes on from JBDTEG010000188.1 coordinate 17,343, forward strand.
GCGTCGCGATGAAGGCGATCTGGGTCCCAATACCGGCGGCATGGGTGCTTATTCGCCGGCCCCTGTGGTCACGCCTGAAGTCGAACAGCGCATCCTGAAGGAAGTGATCGAGCCCACCTTGCGCGGCATGGCGGCGGAAGGCGCGCCGTTCATCGGCTTTCTGTACGCGGGCCTGATGATCGACAAGCAAGGCGCGCCGAAGGTAATCGAGTTCAACGTGCGTTTCGGTGATCCCGAGACCCAGCCAATCATGCTTCGGCTGAAGTCGGACCTGGTCGAGTTGATCGACGCGGCCCTCGATGGCCGGCTGGAAAGTACGCGTGCGCGCTGGGACGCGCGCCCGGCGATCGCCGTGGTGATGGCGGCGGCAGGTTATCCGTCGCGTGTGCGTCGAGGCGACGCGATCGAAGGGCTGGATGCCACCCAGACGGACGACGTGAAGATCTTTCACGCGAGCACCGCGCTCGACGTGGACGGACGCGTGGTGACCGCGGGTGGCCGGGTGCTGACAGTGTGTGCCCTGGGGGACGAACTCGCCGCGGCACGTGAGCGCGCGTATGCCGCCGTTGCGCGTGTCCACTATGACGGCGCGTTTCATCGCCGGGATATCGCGCACCGGGCACTGCACCGGCACTGACGTGCGTACGCTGGCGCATGGTGATCGGGGCGTCCGTTCACTTTTCCGTGCCGCCATCTTTGCTATATGCTTGCAGGCTCCCCCGCGTAGATGTCGTGGCGCTGCAACGCCTCAGCGACTACGTGCAGCCTTCACGTTGACGAGGTTTTCGCATGCGCACGACGGTTTTGTCGCTGGTATCAGTTGCGGCACTGGCTCTGGCTGGTTGCCACGGTTCCCCTTCATCGGACCAGGCCGGGAACGGCAGTCCGGCGCCTGCGGCGAGCGCGGCGACCGCCCAGATTCCCAGCGCAGTCAGTGGAACCATTTCGCTGCGTGAGGGTACCCCGCAGCCGTCAGACAAGGCGACCCTGGTGCTGAATCTGGTCGACGTCTCGTCCAGCGCTGCCGGCACCGCGCCGCTGGCCACGCAGACCTCCCCTGCCGGCACCTTTCCTCAGCCGTTCAAGTTGACCTTCAACCCGGCCGACGTGAAGCCGAACGACCTTTACGTGGTACAGGCGAACCTCACTGACGGCGATCGCCATTACACGATGCCGATCCAGGCACCGGTGCTGGCCAAGGGCAGCAAGAACGACAGCGTGTCGATTCAGCTGCTAGCCGAGCAGACGCCAGGCGAGAAGTTGCTGGCTGACTTCAAGGCCGAACAGGCACAGCTCGGCGCGATGAAGGCCAGCCACGGCACCAAGCTCGAGACGGATGCCTCGCGCGGCTGGCAATTGTTCCGCCAGGACGGCCAGGTCCATTTCATCCGTGAGCTGGTCGAATACACCAAGAATGGCTTCACCAGCACCGATTACGCCTACAAGGATGGCAAGCCCTGGTTCGTCATGCAGCAGCACAAACCCAGCCGTGACGGCCAGCCCACGTCCATTGACCGCGCCGGCTGGAGCGACGATGGCACCCTGGTGGTGAAACAGCACCAGGTCGGCAGCGATGTGACGCCGCTTGACGCTGACGCGGCGGACAAGCTGAAGCAGGAAGCGATGGATATCCTCGGCATTGCCACCAAGGGCAAGAACAAGTAAACACTGGCGATCGACGCCGCAACAAAAAGGCCGCCGGTGATCCCGAGCGGCCTTTTTTGTTGCGGCGGAAAACCGTCCCGGATCGCCCCTCGGCGACTGGGCTCTCAGAGCAGGATCTTGAAGCCCATGTTGATGTTGTTGTAACGCTGGCTGCTGTCGCTGAAATGTCCGCTATAGCCGACCCAGCTCGACACGCTCGGGGTAAGTTGGGTGGTCAGGCCTACGTTGACCATGCCCCAGGTTTTGTCCGGTACATAGCCGGTGAGCGTGAACGAACCGGCCATGCTGGTCAGCCCGGCAGTAACGTCGCTCGGGTCAGCCTTGCTGTCGTGGTTCCAGGACAGTTCGACAAAAGGCTTCAGGACCGCGTTCGAGATCTGGAATTCGCCCTGCACGCGCGCGCCCAGGCTGCTGATGAGCGCATTGCGGTGCTGGTTGGCGAACCACATCGCGGTACCGTCGCTGCCGCTTTCCTGGTAACCGCTGACGCCGATACTGTGCCACTCGACGTTGGCAAACGGGCCGTATTGCAGCTTGTCCTGGCCGAACCACCAGCCGCCGGTGACGCCAACGCCGCCGTGGGAACCGCCGGTGTTGCCGCTTTCGGTGCGGGTCATCGGGCCCATCTGGATGGTGCGGTCGACATCGGTGAAGTGGGCGTGGCCGGCTTCGCCGTACGCACCGGCGTAGGCGCCACCGGAGTGGTAGGTGATATAAGCCAGCGCGGAGATGTCCTGCATCACGTAGCCGCCGCCGCCGACCACGCCGGCATTGCTGTGGCCCAGGCCCAGCGCAGCACCCATCGAGATGTTGTCGCTGTAGCGCAGGTCGCCGCCAAGGGTCAGATTGAAGTTGTTGCTGTTGGTCTTCGGCGAAGTGTCGGACGCGTCGAAGCTCTGCTGGCTGTAGTTGGCATGGGCGAACATCCGGGTGCCGCTGCCGGAGCCGTCACTGAGCATTTCCTGGCGCACGGTCCGCGTCTGCGTGGTGATCGAGGTCAGTGGCGCCTGGCTGAGCAGGGAGGTCTGGCCCGGCGCGGCGATTTCCGACAACACCGCTTGGGCGAGCAGGCGGTCCGCCCCTTGGGTGGGGTGGACGCCATCGGCGAACAGATAGGTCTGGTCCGTGCCGGCGGCGTAGGTGAAGGGCAAACCGGAACCCGCAGGCCCGCACAGCAGCGAGGTGGCCGTCGCGCCGCAAGCCGGCGTGGTGACGTTGCTGAAGCCGTACGCCGCTGGGTTGGCGATCACCTCGCTGATCAGGGCGAACGCATTGACCGGGATGATATTCATGCCCTTGGCGCTGAGCTGGCTCAGTCCTATGTTCAGCTGGCCGTTGTACAACGCCGACAGCTGGGTGGCGCCGGCCGAAGCGGCGGCGCCACCGGCCATGCCAGAGGGGGTCTTGCCGATATCGGGCAGGTTGTAAACCACCGCATACCTGGCGCCGGCTGCCTGCAGCGAGCCAAGCAAGCCGAGTTCGGTCTGGGCTGCGGCCAGCGTGCCGGCAGAAAGCACGTTGGGATCGGTCGAGGTGGCGGTCAGGTAGAAGATGTCGTTGGCGCCGCCCCACACCTGGTAAAGCGCGTGGGAATCCGCTGCGCCGCCATTGGCTGCCAGGTACATCTGCAACTGCTGCGGCAGCGTCGGGATCGGGCCGGCGGAGGAGTTGTTTACCAGACCGGCGCCGCCAAACGCGTAGTCGGTGCCACCCAGAAGTGATGGGGTGACCGGCAAGCCGAGACCGGCGGCGATCATTTCCGGCGCGGTGAGGCCAGGGTTGGTGGTGAATCGCTGCGGAGGCTGGATCAGCGGGTACAGCGCCAGGGAAAGATTGCCGCCATCGCTGAGGCTGTCGCCAATGATGACGACCTTGCTGAACTGGGACGCGCTGGCAGCGGTGCTGGCCAGCAGCGTGGCGGCGATGGCGCCGGCGAGAAAACGTTTGCGGTACATGGCTATGTCGAACTCCAAAGGTGGACAGGTCTGATCGTCACCGCGCTACGGTAGCCCACTCCATACCGTTGCGCATGCTGCGCTGCATCGCGACTATTTACGTTGCGGCACAACGGATTGGCTAGCGAGTCCTGGCCCGCAGCAATGCGTCGGCGAAGGCACTGTTGCCCGGGGCAGGCGCTGGCTTGACCGGCGCTGTGGGCCGAGCCCCACCGCCGCCGCGGCGCGGCTCGCTGGAGCCTGAAGACGGGCGGACGCGGCTCTGGCCAGGCTCGTCGTCGAGCCGCATCGACAAGCCGATACGCTGCCGAGGCAGGTCGATTTCCATCACCTTGACCTTGACGATGTCGCCGGCCTTGACGGCGTCGCGTGGATCCTTGACGAAGCCGTGCGACAGGGCCGACACGTGCACCAGTCCGTCCTGGTGCACACCGATGTCGACGAAGGCACCGAAGGCCGCCACGTTGGTGACGCGACCTTCCAGGATCATGCCTGGCTTGAGGTCCTTGACGTCCTCTACCCCCTCGGCAAAGGTGGGCGCGACGAACGCCGGGCGCGGATCGCGTCCGGGCTTTTCCAATTCCTTGAGAATGTCGCGCACGGTCGGCACGCCAAATTTTTCGTCGGTGAACTGCTCCGCCTTGAGTCCGCGCAGGAAGCCGCTGTCGCCGATGATGTTGCGCACCTCGCGTCCGCACAGGGCGATGATCCGCTCGACCACCGGATAGGCTTCCGGGTGCACCGAGCTGGCGTCCAGCGGGTTGTCGCCCGCGCGGACGCGCAGGAAGCCGGCGCACTGTTCGAATGCCTTGTCGCCCAGCCGCGGCACTTTCAGCAGGGCCTTGCGGTTGGCGAACGGGCCATTGGCGTCGCGGTGCTTGACCACGTTCTCGGCCACACTGGGACTCAAGCCGGCGACGCGCGACAGCAGCGCCGCGGAGGCGGTGTTGACGTCCACCCCCACCGCATTGACGCAGTCCTCGACGCGGGCGTCGAGCGCGCGCGCCAGCTTGATCTGGTTGACGTCGTGCTGGTACTGGCCGACACCGATCGCCTTGGGCTCGATCTTGACCAGTTCGGCCAGCGGATCCTGCAGGCGGCGCGCGATCGAGACCGCACCACGCAGGGTCACGTCGAGATTCGGGAATTCCCTGGCGGCCGTTTCGGAGGCCGAATACACCGAGGCGCCCGCTTCGCTGACCACGATCTTGGCCATCGTATGCGACGCATCCGCCTTGGCCAGCCCCTTGATCAGTTCGCCGGCCAGTTTGTCGGTCTCGCGCGAGCCGGTGCCGTTGCCGATCGAGATCAGGTCGACGTGGTGCTGTTTGCACAGCCGCGCCAGGGATGCCAGCGACTCGTTCCACTGCCGCTTCGGTTCCAGCGGATAAATGGTATCCGTCGCCAGCACCTTGCCGGTGGCGTCGACCACGGCGACCTTGCAACCGGTGCGGATGCCAGGGTCCAGCCCCATTACGGTCTTTGCGCCCGCAGGGGCGGCCAGCATCAGGTCTTTCAGGTTGTCGCCGAAGACGCGGATTGCCTCGTCCTCGGCGCCCTCGCGCACACGGCCAAACAGATCCAGCGTGAGATGCAGGTGCAGCTTCACGCGCCAGGTCAGGCGCACGGTTTCGCGCAGCCACGCGTCGGCTGCACGTCCTCGATCAAGGATGCCGGCTTGCGCAGCGACCCGGCCTTCGCCTTCGGCATGGCCTTGTTCGCTGTCGGCGGCAGGCGCAAGTTCCAGTTCGATCACGCCCTCGTTGCGCGCGCGCATCAAGGCCAGCAGACGGTGCGAGGGAATCTTGCCGATGGCCTCGACGTGGTCGAAATAGTCGCGGAACTTCGCGCCTTCGCTTTGCTTGCCGGGCACGACCTTGGCGCGGATCTGTCCCCGCGTCCACAGCCAGTCGCGCAGCTCACCGACCAGGTGCGCATCCTCGGCGATCGATTCCATCAGGATCGCGCGGGCGCCATCCAGCGCAGCGCGCACGTCGACGACGCCCTTGTCCGCGTTGACAAACGATTCGGCAAACGCTTCGGGCGTCAGCGTCGGGTCCCCACGCAGACCCAGCGCCAGCGGCTCCAGCCCCGCTTCGCGGGCGATCTGGGCCTTGGTGCGACGCTTGGGCTTGTACGGCAGGTACAGGTCTTCCAGCCGCGCCTTGGTGTCGGCGCCAAGCAGGTCGGCCTTGAGTGCATCGCTCAGTTTGCCCTGTTCCTCGACGCTGGCCAGGATCGCCGCGCGTCGTTCTTCGAGTTCGCGCAGATAGCGCAGGCGCTCTTCCAGAAGGCGCAGTTGGGTGTCGTCGAGGCCACCGGTGGCCTCCTTGCGGTAGCGCGCGATGAACGGCACGGTGGCGCCGCCGTCGAGCAGCTCGACGGCCGCCCGCACCTGTTCGGTTTTTGCGGCGATGTCATGAGCGATACGTTGTTCGATGCTTAGCATGGTGGCCTTTGGATTTCCTGCAGTTACACCTTCGCGCGCCAGGTAGGCGGATCAAGGCGTCAATGATACCAAGCACGTGGCTGCGCCCGCGCGGCGGCTGGACATGAAAACGGCGCCGCGAAGCGATTCGCGACGCCGTTCCGGAGCTACGCCGAATCAGGCGCTGAACGAGTTGCCCTTGTCGCTCGCCGCCGGGTTCGGCTTGAATTCGCTGGCGCGGCCGTTCAATACCAGGGTGCCAACAATCATGTCGTGCAAGCCCTGCTTGCGCTGGGTCCAGGCCACCATCAGAAAACCGATGCCCACGATGATCGCGCTGAGGAACTTGGCCGGGTAGCGTCCCAGCGCACGCGGCAAGCTGATCCGGTGACCGAGCAGATCGGTGACCCGGATGCCGAGTGCCAGCTTGCCCAGCGTGGCTTGCCACGGCGAGCTTTCGAGTAGGGCGAAGTACAGCCAGGCCAGCACCGTGGTGATGATCATGGCCGTGCCCATCGTGGCGTAGAACTGTTCGTAGGCCGCCAGCATCACGTGCGGGTCGCCCGGTGCCGCCAGCATCGCCTGCTTCATCGTCTCCTGTGCTGCGTCACCGCCCATGGCCTTCATGATCAGCATGTTCGGGACGTACAGGATGATCGCGTCAAGAATATAGGCCGCCACCCGCTTCCAGAACCCGGCATGATCCTCCAGTGCGGCGGCGGTGGTCTGCGGCAGCGCCTGCAGCGGAGCGGTCGGTGCCGCATAGGGATTCTCTGCCGCGGGACTGGCGACCGGCACTTCGTCGCGGAACAACACGGACAGCGGCTGCCAGTCGGCCAGGCCCTCATACCAGGCGAGATCGGCCGGACTGACCTTGCCGCTGCGCAGCCACTCGCGCACGTCGTCCTCCTTGTAAGGGCCATGTCGCTCGCCGTCGCGGCCGATCCAGATTTCCATTGCTCGCTCCCCACGCCGTTCGAAGTGCGCATGATGCCACGGGACTGCCGATCCGCGAACCGCTCACGCTGTGGCGCGGCGCTTCAGGTGGACCAGCAGCAGCGAGATGGCGGCCGGCGTGACGCCGCTGATGCGTGCGGCCTGGCCAAGCGTGGCCGGATGCGTGCGCTTGAGCTTGAGCAGTACCTCGGAGGAGAGGCCGCGCACCCGGTCGTAATCGAAACCGTCGGGAATGGCGGTGTGCTCGTGCCGGCGTTGGCGTTCGATCTCCTCGCGCTGGCGTTCGAGATAGCCGGCGTACTTCACTTGCACCTCGACTTGCGCAGCCACGTCATCGCGCTCCACCGATGGCCCGAACGCATCCACGCGGGCAAGCCTGGCGTAATCCAGTTCGGGACGGCGCAACAGCTCGATCGCGCTGGTTTCGCGGCTGACTGTCACGCCAAGTTCGCGTTCCACGGCGTTGCCCAACGCGTTGTTCGGCGCAGCCCACAGTGCGCCGAGGCGCTGCATTTCGCGCTCGACCGACTCGCGTTTGATGCGCAGCGAGTCGTAACGTGCCTGGGGCACCACGCCGAGTTCGAAACCTATTTCGGTCAGACGCAGGTCGGCATTGTCTTCGCGCAGATGCAGACGGTACTCGGCGCGCGAGGTGAACATGCGGTACGGCTCGATGGTGCCGTTACTGGTGAGGTCATCGATCAGCACGCCGATGTAGGCTTCGTCGCGACGCGGATACCACGGGGACTTGCCGTGCACGGCAAGCGCAGCGTTGAGGCCCGCGATCAATCCCTGCGCGGCGGCCTCCTCATAGCCGGTCGTGCCATTGATCTGGCCCGCGAAATACAGGCCACCGATGGCCTTGGTCTCCAGCCAGGGGTTGAGTCCGCGTGGATCGAAATAGTCATATTCGATGGCGTAGCCGGGACGCGTGATATGGGCGCGCTCGAAGCCGGGAATCGATTGCACCAGGGCAAGCTGTACGTCGTAGGGGAGCGAGGTGGAGATACCGTTGGGGTAAATCTCGAAGGTATCGAGCCCTTCCGGCTCGATGAAGATCTGGTGCGAGTCCTTTTCGGCAAAGCGCACCACCTTGTCCTCGATCGACGGGCAGTAGCGCGGGCCGACGCCTTCGATCTGGCCGCTGTACAACGGCGAGCGATCCAGCGCGCCCCGAATGATCTCGTGAGTGCGCTTGTTGGTATGGGTGATCCAGCAGCTGACCTGGCGCGGATGCTGGTCGCGCGAGCCGAGATAGGAGAACACCGGTGTCGGCGTGTCGCCCGGCTGTTGCTGCAGGCCGCTGAAGTCGATGCTGCGACGATCGATGCGTGGCGGCGTGCCGGTCTTCAGGCGAGCCGCCGCCACGGGCAGTTCGCGCAGTCTCAGCGCCAGCGTGGTCGCCGGTGGATCGCCGGCCCGGCCGCCGGCGTACTGCGCCTGGCCGATGTGGATCTTCCCGGCGAGAAAGGTACCGGCCGTCAACACCACGCTGCGGGCGCTGAACGACAGTCCCATCTGGGTCATGACTCCGCTGACGCGGCCACCTTCGATGATCAGGTCGTCCACCGCCTGCTGGAACAGTTCGAGGTTCGGCTGGGTCTCCACGATGTGGCGAATCGCAGACTTGTACAAGGCGCGGTCCGCCTGGCAGCGGGTGGCGCGTACGGCCGGGCCCTTGGAGGCGTTGAGCGTGCGCCACTGGATCCCAGCGCGATCCGCGGCGTGCGCCATGGCCCCGCCCAGCGCATCGATCTCCTTGACCAGATGTCCCTTGCCGATGCCGCCGATGGCTGGATTGCAGCTCATCTGGCCGATCGTCTCGATGCTGTGACTCAGCAGCAGGGTGCGCGCTCCCCCACGCGCCGAGGCGAGCGCGGCTTCGGTGCCGGCGTGGCCGCCGCCGATCACGATGACGTCGTAGTGGGTCGGGTGACGCATGCGGTTGCCCTGAGCAAGCAAAAAGTGACGAAACGGGGCGCTATGGTAACGCCATCAGGATATCTTCCAGGCTCTTCAGTTCTTGGCATGGAACATGCTTGATCCAATTTGCACTTTCACGGGCAGAGGCTACGCGAGGATCGCGTGCTGAGATCGAGCGGACAGGGGCTCGGTTGCGTACCGTGAGAGGAAGCAAGGCGGCACCCTTCGGGGTGCCGTCGTCTTTTGCGGGCTAGGCTTTTTGCGGGCTGCCACAGCGCAGTCCCCACAAAGACAAAGCCCCGCGTCTTGGAAGACGCGGGGCTTTGTGCTGATAGATCTGGCGCCAGGCGGTCTCAGGAACAGGGGGAATCCAGGATGACCGTATTGCCGGGCGCCAGAAACTGGAGATGCTGGCGTCTGTTGCAATGACTTGCAGCCAGACTTATACGCGATTTTCGTCGTCAACGCGTGAACAAAGAGTGACTGAAAAGGAATTTTGTGCCGGGCGACGGCAACAGCTGACGTGGCACGTCAGCGCCGCTGGCGAACCCCGGATCGCTTGTGATCGGGATCACACATTGGCACGGGTGATGCTTTGCCTCCAGCACGACCCCATCCAGCACCAAGTCACCGAGGAACTACCATGGATACGAGCTTCGACTTCCAACCCGTCTACCCACACCACGACCTGCTGGTCGAGATCGGTGAAGTGGAGATGGCGATGGATCACTTGAACGAGTACGAAAGCAGTGATCGCGATTCGCTGCAGCCGGACCTGGAGTCACGCATGGAAAGCCTGCTCGAAGCGCTTGACCACTTGGCGGTCTGATGAAGCATCCCGTGCCGTTGCATGGCGCTGCCACGCGCACGCGAGTGAGAGAAGACGGATGCTCGTGCTGACCGCAGCGGCCCGCATGCACCAGCTCAGTGACTCAGCACGTTGCCAATGATTTCGGCCAGGTTGCGCGACAAGTCGGCATGTCCGGCCAGATCCGAGATCGCCGCCTGCGCATGCGCACGTCGCGTTGGTTCCAGCCGTTGCCAACCATTGAACGCGGTGGCCAGTCGCGCCGCCACTTGGGGATTGAGCGCGTCCAGCGCCGCCAGACGCTCCGCCAGGAAGCGGTAGCCGGCACCGTCGAGACGGTGGAATCCGCTCGGATTTCCGCGCACGAAGGTTCCCAGCAGTGATTGCACCCGGTTCGGGTTCTGCAGCGTGAACGCGGCATCCTTTTCCAGCCGCATCACGCGTGGCAGTGCAGTCTTGCCGGGGTTCTGCGCCTGCACCGCAAACCACTTGTCCAGCGCCAGCGCGTTGCCGGCGTAGCGCTGACGATAGTCCTGCAACGCCTCGTCACTCTCGGCGGGCTGTCCGCGAACCAGTACGGCCAGCGCCGCGAGTCGGTCGGTCATGCCCGGTGCTTCGTGGTATTGGGTGGCGGCCAGTCGGCGCGCCAGCTCGGCGTCGCCCAGCTCCAGCAATTCCAGTACCCGGCGCTGGAGCCGGCGTCGCGCCTGGCTTGGTGCGTCCAGCTCGATCGTGGACTGCGCAGCCAGCGCGCGATAGCGCTGCTCCAGCGATTCGGTACCGAGTCGTTCGGCCAGCTGCCGCTGCAGTGCGATGCGCAATTCGTGGATGCGCTCAGGGTCGACCGCGCTTTCGCGTTCGGCCAGCTCGATCTCGCCAGGCGGCGTGAGCAGGTCAGCCAGCAGCGCGTCTTCCACGCTCGGATCGTTGAACAGGCCGGCCAGCGCGTCGCACCACGCGCGCAGCGCCCCGACATCCGCGCCGTCGCGCAGGTTTTCGTAGCCGCGAATCGCCAGTAGCTGACCTGCTTCCCAGCGATTGAAGCCGTCGGGATCATGTGCCAGCAGCAGGGCCAGCTCGGTCGGTGTGTAGTCGCATTCCAGGATCACCGGTGCGGAGAAGCCGCGCAGCAGCGAAGGCACCGGCGCCGCGTCGATATCCCCGAAGACCAGGCTTTGCTCGGTCTGCCCGAGCACCACCACCCGTTCGCACACGTCACCGTCGGAAGTGCGATCCAGCCGCAGCGGCAGCATGTCGCCGTTGCGGGAGAACAGCGCGAGCTTGACCGGAATTGGCAGCGCCGGGCGCGGCGTCTTGTCGGCACTGCCGGGGGCCTGTTGGCGCAGCGTCAGTGTGTATTCCCGCCGCGTTGCGTCGTAGTGGCCTTGCGCGTGCAGGCGCGGCGTGCCGGCATGGCCGTACCAGGCGAGGTAGGGCATCAAGTCGGCGTCGTTGGCCTCGCCCAGCGCGCCCAGGAAATCTTCCAGCGTGGCGGCGCGGCCATCGTTGTGCTCAAAGTAGCGGTCCATGCCGCGACGAAAGCGGTCCGGTCCCAGCCGGCCGGCCAGCATGCGCACCAGTTCGGCGCCCTTCTCGTACACCGTCGCGGTGTAGAAATTGTTGATCTCGCGGTACTGCGCCGGACGTACCGGATGCGCCAGCGGACTGGCGTCCTCCGGGAATTGGGCGCGTCGCAACAGCGACACGTCTTCGATCCGCTTGAGCGGCGCCGAGTTCATGTCCGCGGAAAAGCTCTGCTCGCGGAACACGGTGAGTCCTTCCTTCAGCGACAGCTGGAACCAGTCGCGGCAGGTCACCCGGTTGCCGCTCCAGTTGTGGAAGTACTCGTGTGCCACTACCGCCTCGACATGGCGGTACTCGTCATCGGTGGTCGAGTCCGGGTCGGCCAGCAGGTACTTCGCATTGAAGATGTTGAGGCCCTTGTTCTCCATCGCGCCCATGTTGAAATCGTGGGTGGCCACGACGTGGAACACGTCCAGATCGTAGTTGCGGCCGTAGACCTGCTCGTCCCAGCGCATCGCGCGTTCGAGTGCGTCGAGCGCGTAATGGCAGCGATCGATCGCGTCCGCCTCGGCCCAGATGTTGAGCTTCACGGCACGGCCATCGGCGGTGACGTAGTCGCGCTCGATTCGCTCCAGATGGCCGGCCACCAGGGCGAACAGGTAGCTCGGCTTCGGATGCGGGTCGACGAACCGGGCCCAGTGCCGGCCATCTTCCAGCTCGCCTGTTCCGTCAGGGTTGCCGCCGGCGAGCAGCACCGGGAAACGCTCGCGCTCTGCGCGCAGGGTGACCGTGTAGCGCGAAAGGACGTCTGGCCGATCCGGGAAGAAGGTGATGTGGCGAAAGCCCTCGGCCTCGCACTGCGTGAGCAGAAAGCCGGTCTCGGGTGGGCCGGACAGGTACAGACCTTCCAGCGTGGTGTTCGCGGCCGGGCGTACGCGCACCCGCGTTTCCAGCACGCTGCCGTCGCGCACGCCATCGACTTCCAGCACACGGCCGTCGTAGCGGTAGGCGCTGGCGGGCAACTGCTGGCCATCAAGCACGATTGTCAGCAGTTGCAGGTTCTCGCCATCCAGTCGCAACGGTACCGCCTGCGCTGGATCACGGTGCAGTTGCAGGCGTGTGGAAATCTCGCTGGTGTCGATGCCGAGGTCGACCTCCATCTCGATCGTTTCGACGCGCCATGCGGGTGCGCGGTAGTCGCTCAGCCGGATCAGCGCGGGGCCTTGTTCGGAAATTGCATGCATGGGACTGGGGCTTGGATTGGTGACATATCAGGCTAACATGAGGTGGTTCAACGGCGGGAGAATCCGGTGGCGGCATCAGGCATGACACGGTATGGCGTGGAGCGTTCAAGTCTGGGTGGGCAGGCGATCGTGGTGCTGCACGACCGGCATGATCATCGCCGGCTTCGCATCGCCCTGCACGGAGCTGCGCTGCTCGGGTTCGAGGTGCCGTTCGGCAGCAGCCTGCATGATCTGGCCGACGGTTACCGCGACGCTGACGAGGTGCGTGATCGGCCTGGTTCGCGCTTCGCGATCATGGCTCCGTTTGCCGGACGCATCGCCGATGCGCGATATCGCTTCGACGGCGCGTCAGAGGATCTGGACCCCGGCGTCGTGGGCAGCGAGCGCGCCAGCCGGCACGGTTTCGTGCGCGACGCGGACTTTGCGATCGATGACCTGGGCGCTGATGACCACCGAGCCAGGGTCGTGCTGACCACGAACGCGATCCGGCCCCGTCCGGGCTACCCCCACGCGATCGATCTCGGCGTGAGCTTCACGCTCGAACACGACGGCATCATCCTGGACGCGCGGATGCGCAACGTGGGCGACGCCCCCGCGCCGTGCTTCTTCGGCTGGCACGCGTACTTCCGGATGCCCGGTGATGGCCTGGTTGATGACTGGGAATTGCAGATACCCGCACAGACCCTGATCCGCACTGGCGCGGACCTCATCGCGCTTTCCGGCGATGCCGCGTATGTATCGCTGGACGACGCGCCTGCGCTGGATTTTCGCGAGCCGCGTCGCGTCGACGACAGTATCCTTGACCAGGGCTACACCCATCTGGAGGCCGACGCCGATGGCCGCATCCGCACGCGCCTGCACGACCCGGCCAGCGGCATGGCGTTGGCGGTGTGGCAAGACCGCGGCGTGATGCACGCTTTCACTGCAGACACGCTTGCCCGCGATGCGCGCCGCGCGATCGCGCTGGAACCGATGGAATGCATGGCCGATGCGTTCAATCGACCAGAGTGCGCCGGGGCGATCCACCTGGAGCCGGGTTCTGAACGAACATTCCGCTGTGGCGTGGAGGTCGGCAGCGCATGAACAAACCAACCGACAGCTTGCCCGATATCGAACAGATCCGCGCCGCTGCGGCGCGCATTGCGCCGCATGCGCGGATTACCCCGGTCATGCACAGCGCCGCACTGGACGCAATGAGCGGCGCCGAACTCCATTTCAAGTGCGAGCATCTGCAACGTGGTGGCGCGTTCAAGTTTCGCGGTGCCTGCAACGCGGTCTGGGCATTGAGCGACGCCCAGGCCGCACACGGCGTGGTGACTCATTCCTCCGGCAATCACGGCAACGCGCTGGCGCTGGCGGCAGCCACCCGTGGCATCGCCGCGCATGTGGTTGTGCCCGAAGGCGCGGTGCGCGCCAAGGTCGAGGCGATCGAGCGCGCCGGGGCGATCCTGCATCGCTGCGCGCCAACCCAGGCGGCGCGCGAGGCGAAGTGTGCCGAGGTGCAGCGTACGACCGGTGCCGAGCTGGTGCATCCCTATGCCGATACCCGTGTCATGGCCGGTCAGGGCACGCTGGCGCTGGAGCTGCTGCACCAGGCGCTGGAGATTGATACCTTGCTCACGCCGGTCGGTGGCGGTGGGCTGGCCAGCGGCGTGGCCATCGCCGCGCATGCGCTGAACCCAGGCATCGCCCTCTTCGGCGCCGAGCCGCAAGGTGCTGACGACGCCGCGCAGTCGCTGGCCCGTGGCGAACGCGTCACGGACGTTGTGCCGGATACCTTGTGCGATGGCCTGCGCGCGCTGATCGGCAGATCCAATCTCGATGCCTTGCGGCAACATCAGGTGCAGATGATCACGGTCACCGACGCCGAAACCATCGCTGCGATGCAGCTGCTCTGGTCCGAACTGAAACAGGTGGTCGAGGTGTCCAGCGCCACCGTGCTGGCGGCGATCCTCAAGCAGCCCGAACGCTTCGCCGGCCGTCGCGTCGGCGTGGTGATCACCGGCGGAAACGTCGATCTGCAGGCACTGCCCTGGTAGCCGGCGCTCAGCCCGCCGCCGCTTCCACGGTGGTGTGGTTGGTCGCGCTCGTCGTCGTCGCGCTGCCGGCGGTTGGCGCATGGCTGAACGCATGCAGGTCCAGCTGGCTGACCGGGATCGGCCGGTAGTCTTCGCCGAACGCCACCTCACCCGGCTTCCAGCCGGCGGGGCGGCGCACCGCACCCCAGAAGCGTTTCAGCGCCACCCAGTGCAGACCGATCAGGCCGTAGTTGTTGTCCGCATCCACCATCGGATCGCCCACGCCGGTTGGTCGCGGCGCCATGCCGTACAGCGCGGTGCCGAAGATCACGTCCCAGACGGATAACACCTGGCCGTAGTTGCAGTGGTGCAGGGTCGGTCGCTCCGGGTCGACCAGCATGTGATGCAGGCGATGGAATTTCGGGTCGACGAAGATGCGCTCGAACACCCGGCCGAAGCCTATCCGCGCATTGATGTGCGAGAAATTCTGCACCAGCTCACCGATCAGCATCAGCCAGGCGAACTGGTCCGGGTCGACGCCGATCGCCAGTCCCACCGTGGCCAGGATCATGGACTGGATGAAACCGTCGACCAGACTGCCGCGGTCATTCGTCCAGCAGCTCATCTGGCGTGTGCTGTGATGCATGCTGTGCAGCGCCCACCACCAGGGAATCGCATGCTGCGTGCGGTGCATCCAGTAATAGACGAAGTCGTAGACCACGTAGTACACCGCAAACAACAGGTAGGGATGCTGGTTGAACCAGGGTATCCAATGGGTCAGTGCCAGCGGCGAACCGGTGCTCGAGGTGGCGCTGTCGACGCCGCCAAACAGATGGCTGAACGGAGTCAGCACCAGGTAGGTGAACAAGGGGAAGATGCCCAGCAGCATCAGCAAGGTGTAGTTGCGATCGACCAGGGTGAGCTTGCGGTCGTTCCACTTTTCGGCGGGAAACCAGGTCTCCAGCGGGCGGAAGACCAGGCCGATGATGCCGACCTGGAGCGCGGCGATGAGCAAGGCGGCGGCGATCTCCCGGGGATCGCCGGAGAGGCCGGTCAGGTGCAGCAGGTCGAGCAACGGTACTACGGCATGCGTGCTCAGCCAGCCAACCAGATGTTGCCAGGACGAGGAAAGATCAAACATTACGCGTGTTCGGATTTGAGCGATCGCTCATCATATCGCCGGCAGGGATCGCGCTGACTGAATGCCCGCTCAGACGCGCTGCCGCGCTCCGACGCCGCTGACCGCGAGCAGGCCCAGCAGCACCAGCACGATGCCAGCTGCCTCGAGAAGGGACGGCTGCTCATGCAGGATCCACCACGCCAGCAGCACGCTGAGCACCGGCACGCCCAGGCTGGACACGCTGGCCACCGTCGTGGGCAGCCGCTGCAGCACGATCGACCACAGCCACCATGCCGCCGCCGAGGCCAGCACCGCGCTGTACGCCAGGCCGCCGATGAAGGCGAGGTTCCAGACGATCGGTCGCTGCGGCACGACAAGCGCAAACAGGCCCAGCGCCACGCCGCCGACCAGCATCTGCCACGCGGTGAGGTTGAGCACACCGGGGTTGTGGCGGCGGAACATGCGCTTGCTCAACACGGTGCCGGCGGCCCACGCCAACCCCCCGGTAATCGCCAGCGTGGTGCTCAGCGGGCTGCCCATCGCATGCCATGGCTCGATGATGCACAGTAGCCCGGCGGCGGCCAGCGCCAGTCCCAGCCAGTGCCGCGCGGTCGGTGTGTCACCAAGAACCAGCCACGCCAGCAGCACCGCCCAGAACGGCATGGTGTAAGCGAGCAGGGCGACATGGCCGGCGCCACCATCGAGCAGGGCCCATTGCTCCAGCCCCTGGAACGCGGCGGTCTGGCACAGGCCGATCACGATGGTGGCCAGCAACGGCGGCGGACGCAGCGATTGCCGCAACGCCAGCAACACCGCGAACAGCACGGCTGCGCCAATCAGGTAGCGCAGCGCGGCGAAGTCGAATGGTCCGGCATATGCCAGTACCTGCTTCATCACGACCCAGCTGTAGGCCCAAAGCACGATGGTAGCGAGCATCGCCAGTACGGCGCCGCGCTGGGGTGACGAAGAAGGCGGCATCAGGAGTGGGCCAGAGGGAAGGCGACAAGTGTAGCGGCGCCGGTTGCGGTTTGCGGCAGGCCACCTGCATGATGCCGGCATGAGCAAGAGCGCTTCGCCGATCCGCTGCCACTGGGCTTCCGACAACGATGCCTTGATGTGTGCCTACCACGACATCGAGTGGGGAGTTCCACTGCACGACGATCGTGCGCTGTTCGAGTTCCTCTGCCTCGAAGGCGCCCAGGCGGGCTTGTCCTGGCGCACCGTGCTGGCCAAGCGCGAGCACTACCGCAAGGTGTTCCACGACTTCGAGATCGCCCGCGTCGCCAGCCTGGGCGATCGCCAGCTCGAGCGGCTGCTGCTCGATCCGGGCATCATCCGCAACCGGCTGAAAGTCTTCTCGACCCGCGACAATGCCATCGCCGCACTCAGTGTGATCGAGGAGTTCGGCACTCTGGACGCCTTTCTGTGGTCATTCGTCGGCGGCGAAACCGTCACAAATCACTGGCGTGAGCCTGCCGAGGTACCGGCAAGCACGGAGTTATCCGACCGCATGAGCAAGGTGCTGAAGCAGCACGGCTTCCGCTTCGTCGGCAGCACCATCTGCTACGCGCTGATGCAGGCGACCGGCATGATCAACGATCATGTCGACGGATGCTTCCGCCATCGGGAGTGCGCCAACGTATCGCCCGGCAAGACGAGTGGAGCGCGCAAGCCACGCCCGGCTTGCGGTCACTGACTTTACCCTGGGGGAGATCGACCATGGCAATCCCGGACCTTTTCGATCTTTCGGGCAAGGTGGCTGTAGTCACCGGCGGCAGTCGCGGCATCGGCGCCGAAATCGCCAAGCTGCTGGCCGCACACGGCGCGCACATCATCGTCTCCAGCCGCAAGCAGGCCGACTGCCAGCACGTGGTCGACGAGATCGTTGCCGAGGGCGGCTCGGCCGAAGCGTTCGCCTGCCACATCGGCGAACTGGAGCAGATCGCTGACCTTTTCGCCCACGTGGCAGAGGCACACGGACGTCTGGACGTGCTGGTCAACGCCGCCGCCACCAATCCCTATTTCGGCCCGATCACCGAAACCGATCCGGCGATCTTCCAGAAGACGGTCGACGTGAACATCCGCGGCTACTTCTACATGTCCAGCCATGGCGCGAAATTGATGGCGAAACACGGCGGCGGCTCCATCGTCAACGTGGCCTCGGTCAACGGCGTGGTGCCAGGATTCCAGCAGGGCATCTATTCCATAACGAAGGCCGCCGTGATCTCGATGACCAAGGCTTTCGCGGTGGAATGCGCCGAATCCGGCGTGCGTTGCAATGCACTGCTGCCGGGTCTCACCGATACCCGTTTCGCCTCGCTGCTGGTCAACACGCCGGCGATCCTGCAACAGGCGCTGGCGCACGTGCCCATGCGCCGCGTGGCGCAGCCTTCGGAGATGGCGGGCGCTGCGTTGTATCTGGCGTCGGCCGCTGCGTCCTACACCACCGGTGCGGCGCTCAATGTGGATGGGGGGTATTTGTCGGTTTGATTGTGGGTTGGCGTGGACGGGCGGCGCAGACTTTACGAGGATTTCAGTGTTCGGTTTTCAGTGTTCAGTGTCCCGAACACCGAACACCGAACACGGCGATTTCAAGATGCACGCGCAACATGACGGTGAATCGTCCCGGCACTCGCTCGACTGAATCAGCGCGCATGCAACAGCGACATGCGCCAGCGCCCGTTACCCGAGGCTG
The DNA here is from genome assembly GCA_039922695.1 of Rhodanobacter sp. Lineage (GTDB taxonomy): Bacteria > Pseudomonadota > Gammaproteobacteria > Xanthomonadales > Rhodanobacteraceae > Rhodanobacter. The sequence goes on from JBDTEG010000188.1 coordinate 35,680, forward strand.
TCAGCCAGCGCGCCTGCACCGTACTCAGTGCGACAAATCAATCGCATAAACGGCCGTGCCATCCCCGTTGTCCTTCAGCATCCGGATGTTCCTCAGTCCCGCAGACCTGGCCACATCAAGCTTGCCGGCCCGCCCGGTGAACACCACGGAACCCCGCGTCTGCAACGGCGCGAACTTCCACGGGGTGGGCTCGAGATCGCTGGCGGTGATCCGCTTCCTGCTTTCGATCCACTTCGCCAGGATCTCGCGTGTGCCATCCGGTGCGGCCAGCACGATCTTGCTGCCGTCGAGCCCGGGGAAGCGGCCGCCGCCGCTGGCGCGGTAATTGTTGGTGACGATGATGAACGGTTCGGTCGGTGTGACCGGCTTGCCGTGGTAGGTGAGTGAGGTGATGCGCTGGCCGACCGGCCTGGAGACGTCGATGACGTAGTGGATGCCGCCCTGGATCTGGTCGAAGTTGTAGCCGGTGAAGTGCCCGTTGATCAGTTCCTGCGCCGTGGTCTTGCGCGGGTCGATGCGATTGAAGCGCCATGCGGATTCTTCCAGCCACGCCTTCAGGCCGGCGCCGTCGGTTTTCACCGCGGCGAGCGTGTTGGGATAGAAATAAAGGTCGGCCGCGCTGCGCAGGGTGAGCGGGCCGGCGGCGACGTCGGTGTAGTCGTCGGGGCCGCCGAAACCGGTGCGGAAGGCGGCCGCGGCGGACAGTACCGGCACGTTCGCCAGCTCGGGGTGCGTGCGCGGGAGCTCCTTGCGCACGTAGGCGATCTGGGCGGCGTTGACCGGCGCCAGCGCGGTCATGTCGCCCTCGTCAGCGAAGTAGCTGCTCATGTGCACGGTGCTGTTGCCGATCGGCGTGTTGACGTAGGCGATTGCGGCCTGGTGCACGGATTCCACCAGTGGCGCGATGGTGGGATCGGCCGGCACGCACTCCACAAGTTGTGCACCCGGCCTGGTCGGGTCGCCGGTCTTGCTGCAGATCGGCCGCACTTCACTGTGGGTGTTGTCGAGGTCGACGACCCAGCGGCCATCTCGGCGGTTCAGTACCAGCGCAACAACGCCCAGGTCCTTGCCGAAAAAACCGCCCATCACCGCCGGCACGTTGCGCACGAAACCGCGGTGCGCGTCGACGTCTTTCATGCCGGCGTAGCGTGGACCGGGAAATTCGGTGTGCGAGTGCCCGAGCAGGAGTACGTCGATGCCGGGTACGCCGGCGAGGTACCAGCCCGCGTTTTCCATGTCGGCGGTGTAGGAGTGTGTATCGAGCCCGCCATGCAGAATCGCCACGATCAGGTCGGGATGCCGGGCCTGCAGCTCGGGCACGTATTTTTTCGCCGCCTCCACCACGCCGCTCACTCTGACCTTGCCGGCCAGGTTGTGCTGGTCCCACTGCATGATCGGCGGCGGCGTGAAGCCGATGATGCCCACGCGCAGCGGTACCGTGATCTCGCTGCCGTCGGGGGTCCACGCCTGGATGTTCCTGGTCACGATCGTCCATGGCTTGAAGATCGGCTTGCCGTCGCGCGCGCTCACCACGTTCGCCAGCACCAGCGGATTGTGCGGGCCGGCGCAGCGGTCGCTGTGGCCGCCGTCCACGTTCATCGGCGTGCCGGTGACCTGCGACAAAAAGCCCAGGCCGTAGTTGAACTCGTGGTTTCCAACGGTGCCGCCGTCGTAGCCGATAGCGTCCATCGCCCGGTAGACCGCCAGCTCCTGATCGCACGTGACCGGCTTCACCAGCGCCTGGTAGTCGGCCAACACGCTGCCCTGGATGGTGTCGCCGGCATCGAACAGGAAATTGTTGGGAAATTCCTGGCGAGCGCGCAGGATCAGCGTGGCGGTGCGCTCGAAGCCCACCGTGGGGTCGGGCTTCAGCTTGTAGTAGTCGTAGCTGAGCACGTTGGAGTGGATGTCGGTGGTTTCCAGGATCGCTACCTTGGCACGCGCGCCATTGGGGGCCTTACCCGCTTTCCAGGGAAGGCTGGAGCAGCCGGCAAACAACAGGGTGCCCAGGGCCAGCAGCAGGATGGTGGAGGTCGGGCGTGCACGCATGGGTGTTTCCGGGCTTGCGCAGTCAGGCCGTCAAAATTAGCAGATCGCGGCTGGGTGGGCGTGTTCAGCGCCGTCGCCCAGGACAGCGGCTGAACAGCAACACTGCCCGCGACCGCGCCAAGATCGTAAGATGCGCTTCGGTGGCATGCCGCCCTGCAGGGGACTTTCCAAACTCATGCGTCGAATTCCATGGCATCGCGTGCGCGGCCCGGCGGTAGGCATGGGGGCGGTCGCCGTGTTTGTCGCATGCCTGGCGCTTACGGCATGGCAGGAACCGTTGCCGTTGCAGCGCGCCTTCATCGCGGCGCTGATGCTGTGCACAGCCGGCGCGTTGCTGTGCCTGTTCGCGCGCTTCGCGACCGCGTTGCTGGTTGGTGGCGGCGTGTTTCTCGCGTTGAAGTTCATCGCGGTGATGAAGTTGCGCTATCTCGATGAGCAGTTGATGCCGTCTGACTTCATTTATTACGTGCGCAGCAGTCTGCTCGATACCCTGCGCCACTACCCACACCTGTACCTGCTGGGCATCTGTCTTGTGCTGCTGCTGCCGCCCCTGCTGTATGTGACCTGGCGCTTCGACTGGCGCGTGCTGAACAGGCTGTCGCCGGCACGGGCGCTGATCGTGCGGTGCGCAGGGCTGGCGCTCAGTGTGCTGGCGTTCTGGTGGTGCATGTTGCCCAGCGGACCCTTCGCACCGCTGCACGCGCGCAATGCCTGGGAGAAGCTGTCCGATGACGCACACCTGACCAATTTTTTCGTCAGCTTCCGCGATGCCGAAGTGACATTGCCGGCGATGAGCGGTGACGCGATGGCAAGCAAGGCGTGGGAGGCGACCGCGCAAGGCACGCCGGCAAGTCGCCCGCCGCCGTATCCGGACATCGTGCAAGTGCTGGAGGAGAGCACGTTCGATCCCTCGATTTACGGTGACTGCAACGTGCCGGCTTGCCGAGTGGCGATGTTCCAGGCCGATGCGCGCACCCGCGGTACCGGCATACTGCGCACGCACACCTTCGGCGGCGGCACCTGGGTCAGCGAGTTCGCGGTGCTGACTGGCATGCCGCAGGACATTTTCGGCCCCGGTGGCATGTATGCGCCCTACGTGCTGGCTCCGCGCGTACGCGACGCATTGCCGCAGGCGTTGCGCCGGCTCGGCTATCTCACCATCGCGATCTACCCCACCGCCGGCAGCTTCATCAATGGCCGCAACGCCTACTTCGCCTATGGCTTCGACCACATGTACGACGTCAACGAGCTGGGCCTGGAGGAGTGGGAGGAAACCGACCGGCAGATGTTCGACGCGGCCAAGCGCGTGTATGACAAGGTGAGGAAGCCGGGCCAGCCGGTGTTCGTGATGATCCTGACGCTCAACCAGCACGGTCCTCATGACGACGATCCGATGTCCAGCCTCCCGGTGCCGTTCCGCAACCTGCTGCACGGCTTGAAGCCGGCGGTCGCGCTGAACTTCGATACCTATCTGTCGCGCCTGCACGATTCGGACCTGGCCATACGGGGGCTGGAACGCGATTTCCTGGACCGCGCACAACCGACCGTGCTGGTGCATTTCGGTGACCATCAGCCGTCTTTCGACGGCATGATCCGCGACCTGCCGCGCAGCCTGCCGCCCGCGCTGCAGCCGTACCGCGACTACCTCACCTATTACATGATCAAGAGCAACTTCGCCGGACCGCCGCTGCCGCAATATCCAATGCTCGACATCGCGTTCATGCCCAGCATGGTGCTGCAGGCGGCGGGAGTGCCGCAGGATCCCTATTTCGCGGCGCTGACGCAGCTGCGGAACCGCTGCGACGGGCGGTACGACGATTGTGCCGTGCCGGGCCTGCTCGATACCTACTACGGCTGGATTTTCGGGCATCAGCACGAATTCCGCTGACGGTTGTGCCCAGGACGCATTCCGCGTCATGCAACTGACCCCTGGCGTCAGCAAGAGACGCTGATGTGTCGTTGTCCGGGGCCCCCGAATACACGGCTGCAAGGCGCTGTCCGACCTGCCACGTCTTTGTGCTGGCGGCGTTGCGGCCGCCGGGACCTGCCACTGGCACGACTACCCGTTGCTGGCAGGCGTCTTGCTTGACCTTGCGACACGAATCGCCGTGTCCGGACGCAACCATGCTCGCCATGACCCGATCAACCGACCCGCATGCCAGCGCGCCAGACGAGACCGAATCGCTGGAGCAGCAGATGGTGGAACTCGACCTGTCCGCGGCCGACAAGCGCTTCCTGCGCACGCTGCACCAGACCGAGCGGCAGCTCAACGAGGCTTTCGACGAGGCGCACCAGGCCGGCGATCTGCAGCAGCACGTCAGCCGCGTGTACCAGCAGCTGTATCGGCCGGACTGACGCTCCCGGCGCGATTGCCGCATAGCGCTTATGCTGGATCCCTTGGTTTTCCTGCTGGAAGGCGGTTCGTGCCGGTTGCCCGCACTCATCGTGAAAAGCCGTTGGTGCCAAGGGTGCAGGTCATCGGTCATCGCGGCGCGCCGGCGTGGCGGCCCGAGCACACGCTGGCCTCGTATGCCCGGGCCATCGTGGACGGCGCGGACTTCATCGAACCCGACCTGGTCATGACGAAGGATGGCGTGCTGGTGGCGCGCCACGAAAACGAGATCGGCGGCACAACCGACGTGGGCCGCCATCCCGGGTTTGCCGCGCGCGAAACCACCAAGATGATCGACGGCAAGCCCGTGACAGGCTGGTTCACCGAGGACTTCACCCTCGTCGAGCTGAAGACATTGCGCGCGCGCGAGCGCCTGCCGCAGCTGCGCGGCACGAAATTCGACGGCGAGTTCCAGATCGTGACGCTGGAGGAGATCATCGAATTCGCGGCGGCGGAGTCGACGCTGGCCGGTCGTCCCGTCGGCATCATTCCGGAGATCAAGCACGGCAGCCACTTTCAGGGTATCGGCCTGCCGATGGAGGATCGTCTGCTGGCGACGCTGGCCGCACATGCGTATACGCGTGCGGCGCCGGTGGAAATCCAGTCGTTCGAGATTGCGAACCTGAAATACCTGCACGGGAAGCTGGACGAGCGACACCCCAATATCCGCCTGCTGCAACTGCTGGATGTGCCAACAGCGCAACCCTCTGACGTGGTCGCTGCCGGTGGCGACCTGGATTACGCGGGGATGATGACGCCGGCCGGGTTACGCGAGGTTGCACGCTATGCGGATGCGATCGGCCCGGGCATCGGTGCGATCATGCCGTATACCCACGACGGCCGGCTCGGCCAACCGACCCGCCTGGTCCCGGATGCACACGCGGCGGGTCTGGAAGTGCATCCCTATACGTTCCGTCCGGAAAACCAGTTCCTGGCAAAGGACTTCTGGCAGGGCAGCGATCCGCGCACGCTCAACCAGGCGGGTCTGGTCGTCCAGATCGGTGCTTATCTCGATGCCGGCATCGATGCGTTCTTCACCGACGATCCGGCGAGCGGGCGCCAGGCAGTCGACGCGCGCTGAGCCGCGTCGGCAATGAACACCCCCACGCCTGAGGAGCGCGTGGAAGATCGTTATGATCGGGGCATTCCCACCACCTCGGCAGCCATGGTCGCCATTCGTTCTTCCGTCGTTTCAGCGCCACGCACGCGCAGCCTCGCGCTTGTCGTGTCTGGTATCGCCGCTGTGGCCATCCTCGGCGGCGCGCTGGCTGGCGGCGAAGGCGGTGCGCCATGGCAATGGCTGCACTGGATCGCCAAGCCGCTGGCCACGCTGTTGGTCCTCGCTTCCGCGGCCTGTGCCTGGTCGCCGGTGTCGCGGCGCTATCGGAACTGGATCGTGGCGGGCATGCTCTTCTCGCTGGTGGGCGACATATGCCTGATGTTGCCGGCCGACTTGTTCGTGGCCGGGCTGTTGGCGTTTCTGTGCGGGCACGCCTGCTTCATCACCGCGTTTCTCGGTGACAGCCGTTTCGCCGTCCGCCCATGGGCATGGATCATCTGCCTGCTGATTGGCGGCGCAAATCTGGCGCTGCTGTGGCCTTCCATCCCTGTTGCGCTGCACCTGGCGGTGGCGGTCTACGGCCTGGTGTTGTCAGCGATGGGTGCGCAAGCGCTGGGGCGCGCCTGGTTCCATGCCCGCCATGTCCTGGCGCGGCCCGCACGACGGGCAGCCATCGGCGCTGGGCTGTTCATGCTCAGCGACAGTCTGCTGGCGTGGAACCGCTTCCACGGCGAGCTGCCGCTGGCGACGTTGTGGGTACTCGGGAGTTACTATGCGGCCTTGTGGTTCATCGCCCGCTCGGTCGCGCAGGACGCGGGTGCTGTCGAGTCGGGGCCGCTGCAGACGGGTGGCAAGGCGTGAATACCTCTGAACTCATCATCACCTGGGCCACGCCGTTCTTTTTCGTGCTGATCGCCATCGAATTCATCGTGGCGCGGCTGCGCGGGCGTCGCGCGTATCGCAGCAATGACTCCATCAACAGCATCGGCCTGGGCGTGATGTCGCAGATCGCCGGGGTGTTCATGAAGCTGCTCACGCTGGGCGTCTATGCATGGTGCGTGCAGCATCTCGCGCTTTTTGCGTTGCGGGCGGGCAGCATCTGGGTATGGATCAGCGGTCTTCTGCTGTACGACTTCCTGTATTACTGGCTGCACCGGATGGGCCACGAGGTGAACATCCTGTGGGCCGCCCACGTGGTGCATCACCAGAGCGAGGAGTACAACCTGTCCACCGCGCTGCGCCAGACCAGCACCGGTGGGCTGCTCGGCTGGATCTTCTACCTGCCGATGGCGCTGCTTGGCTATCCGCTGCAAGTGTTCGTGGTGATCGCGCTGATCGACTTGCTGTACCAGTTCTGGGTGCATACCGAGCAGATCGGCAAGCTGGGCTGGTTCGATCGCGTGTTCTGCTCGCCGTCCAACCATCGTGCGCACCATGCCACCAACGATCGTTACCTCGACCATAATTACGGCGGCATCCTGATCCTCTGGGATCGCCTGTTCGGCACCTTCGTCGAGGAAGATGACCTCGACCGTCCGGTCTACGGCACCCGCTCGCCGCTGCGTAGCTGGAACCCGCTGTGGGCCAACGTCGAGGTGTATGCGGCAGCAGCGGTCGACGCCTGGCATGCCAGGCGCTGGCGCGACAAGGCGCAGATCTGGTTCCGTCGCCCCGGCTGGCGCCCGGGCGATGTGGCGGAGCGCTTTCCCAAGCAGGATTACGACATCCAGCGCGAGATCTACAACCCGCCGATGACGCCAGTGCTGGCCGGCTACTGCCTGGTGCAGTTCGCGTTGTTGCTGGGCATAGCCACGCACTTCTTGGGGCTGACCGCGCACGCCAGTCTCGGCACGTTGATCGGGTACGCGTTGTACATGATGATCAGCCTGTGCGTACTTGGTGCCTTGATGGAAAGCCGGCGCACCGCGTTCTGGCTGGAAGGCGCGCGCACCGTGTTGACGGCCGCGGTGCCCGTGTTGCTGGGGCGCTGGTTCGGTATCGCTCACCTGGACGGTTATACGGCGCTGGCTATTGCAGTGTTGTTCGGCGCGAGCACGCTGGCGTTGCCCTGGATTGCAGGGCTGCAGCCGCGCGGAGGATTGCGTCATGACGCCGTTGCGGGCTGAGATTGCCGGTTCTGCGGGGACCGGCGGCAATGGGACGTGCAGGCTTGAGTTCGAAGCTCCCTTTTCATGGCGGCGAAATATCTCGTGCGCCGGCTTGCGTATGGACGTCCATACGCTCGTAAATAATTGATTCGAAAGGCTGGACGTAGCCAAATACGCTCGACTTGTTATGCTGTGCGCTGTTTTCAAGGGGAGCTCCATATGGGTTTCTTCCGCAATTTGGTGCGCAGCAAGTCTGTCGAACAACTGCAATCAGAGGCTGGCGCCAGCAAGGATTTCCGCCGCACGATGGGCGTGTGGCAGCTCACCGCCATCGGTGTAGGCGCGATCGTGGGCGTGGGCGTATTCGTGCTGGCGCCCAACGAAGCGGCGCTCAACGCAGGTCCGGCGATCATCCTCAGTTTCCTGGTGGCGGGCATAGGCAGTGCCTGTGCGGCGCTTTCCTACGCCGAGTTTGCCGGCATGATTCCGGTGACCGGCAGCGCCTATACTTACGGCTACGCGGTGCTGGGCGAGTTGCCGGCCTGGATCATCGGCTGGGATCTGCTGGTGGAGTACGCCCTGATCGTGGGCGTGGTGGCGGCGGGTACGTCGAACTACCTGCAATCATTGATCACCCAGGTCACCGGCCTGCATTTGCCGGTGTTCCTGCAGGGGGCGTACGACCCGGCGCATCCGGACAGCGGCCGCGGGGTCAACCTGATCGCGATGATCGTGGCACTGGGCATTGCCGCGCTGCAGATCGCGCGCACCGAAGTGGGTGCGCGCTTCAACACCGTCGTGGTAGGGCTGAAGGTCATCGGTGTAGGCATCGTGATCGTGGTGGGTGCGTTTTACGTGAACCCGGCCAACTGGTCGCCGTTCATTCCGCCGCTGGTGCATGACACCTTGGCCACCGGCGGCACGCGTTATGGCGTGGACGGCATGCTTGCCGCGGCCAGCATCGTATTCTTTGCCGTGTTCGGCTACGACACATTGACAACCGCCGCGGAAGAATCGAAGAACCCGCAGCGCGACCTGCCGCTGGCGGTGATGGCGTCGCTGGGCGTGGCGATGGCGATGTACCTGGCCATCTCGCTGGTGCTCACCGGCATGGTGCCTTACAACGGCTGCATGAACCCATCCGAAGTGGCCGGTCAGTGTCAGCAGATGATTCTGGCCAGTGACGCGCCGGTGAGTGCCGTGTTTGCCGCGCGCAACCTGCACTGGATCAGCGGCATCATCGACATCGCCGCGGTTGCCGGGATCGCCAGCGTGGTGTTCGCCTTCATGCTGGGTGCGGCACGCATCTGGTTCGCGCTGGCACGCGATGGCCTGTTGCCGCGCTGGTTCGCCAGGTCGCATCCGAAGTACGGCACGCCGTACCGTCCCACCATGGTGCTCGGCATCTTCACCGCGCTGGCGGCCGGCCTGCTGCCGATCCGCGAGCTGGCCGAGCTGGTGAACATCGGCACGCTGTCGGCATTCATCGTGATCTGCGCTTCGGTGCTGATCCTGCGCATCCGCCAGCCCGAGCTCCAGCGGCGCTTCCGCACCCCGATGCTTTGGCTGCTCGCTCCGCTGGGCGTCGTGTTCTCGCTGTTCCTGATCATTGGCTGGCCTTGGTTCACCAATGGACATTTCCACATGATCGGTGGCCTGGACATCGTCACCATGTGGCGTTTCGTTATCTGGATGGCCATCGGCCTGGTGATCTACTTCGCCTACGGCATGCGTCATTCCAGACTCGGCCTGACTGGGAAATCCTGAGTCGACTCAGGCGGAGACGATGGCCGTGACCACCCGGTCACGGCCATCGCGTTTGGCCTGGCGCATGGCGTGGTCGGCGTGGGCCAGCAGGTTCTCGATGCTGTCGCTACCGTCCGGTGCGGAGCTGGCCACGCCAATGCTCGCGCTGAGATTTCCGCCCGGATGGTAGCTGCCACGCACGGCCAGGCGCAGTTGCTCGGCGCGGGCCAGCGCCTGCGCGTGATTCACGCCAGGCAAAAGCACCGCAAACTCTTCACCGCCGATGCGACCAATCAGGTCCTCCTTGCGCCCTTGCGTGCGCAGTCGCGCTGCCAATGCGACGAGGGCAGCGTCACCCGCGGCGTGGCCGTAGTCATCATTGATGCGCTTGAAATGATCCGCATCCATGAACAGCATGGCCACGGGTCGGTGCTGGTCGCGGGCCTCCTGCAGCGCAACTCGGCCCAGCTCGAGGAAACGGTTTCGCACCAGCAAGCCGGTCAGCCCATCGGTTTCGGCACGTTGGCGCAGCAGGCGTTCGAGCTTGAACTGTTCGAGCAGGGTACGTGCCATGAAGGCGCGCAACACCGTCGCCAGCGACACCGAGATCGCCATGTACACGGCGAACTGCAGCGTCTTGGCGCCATCGCCCACGTGCAGCAGCAACGGTAGCGGGCCGAGCGCACACAATGCCATCGCGACCAGGAAGTCCCAGCGTCCGAACCAGATCACGGAGGAGACCACCGGCAGCAACAGTCCGGGAAGCGGCTGGTGTGTGCCGGGGGTGCGGGCGAAACCGTTGAGGTTGATGCCGATTTCCAGCAGCACCACGCACAGCAACGTCAGCATCCGAAGTGGCAGCGGCGCGCGGCATTGCCGGGCGATCATGATCATCAGCAACAACGGCGGAGCCGGGACCAGCTGCCATATCAGTTCGCTGGGCGCGGCGCCGACCAGGCCACGCATCGCCACGCCCAGCAGATAGGCGCACAAAGCGACGGCCATCAATGCATGGACCATCGGGCCCATCCGCTGCGCAAGATAGCCCGCATAGTCGCGGCGGAAGGCCGCGTCATCGAGTGGTTGCCAGAGCGTGAGTGGGAGTGGCATGGGGTCGGAAGACACAGATGAGGACGAGGAATGTCATTGAACCAAGCACGAGCGGTGCCAACGCGAGACTCCGTGTCAGTCGAAGCGGGCCCGGCCGGTACGAGCATGACCTTCGGCAGGGGTTTGCGCCGGCTCGGGGCACTAGCATCGGGAACCCGGTCGGGTGTTTCGTGGCAAGGCAAAGCCAGCTTTCTCCGGCTCTCTCCCATCACGTGCGTCTGTCTTGACGCGTCGGCCAAGCCTGCGTCCTCCTCCCGTTTCTTCTGGAGACTCCCTTGAAATTCACTCGTCTCACCGCCGTCCTCACTGCCAGCGCCTTTGCCCTGGTCAGTTTCAACGCGATTGCCGATGTCCCGGCACCGCAGAATGTGCCGTACCAGGGCACTCTGAAGATCACCGTGGACGCCACCGACGTGGCGCATCGCATCTTCCGCGTGCACGAGGTGATCCCGGCCCAGCCCGGCCCGTTGACCTTGCTGTATCCGCAGTGGATTCCCGGCAACCATTCACCGACCGGCCCGATCGACAAGCTGGCCGGTCTGGTCGTCACGGCCAGCGGCAAGACGCTGGCGTGGAAGCGCGACCCGTTGAACGTGTACGCGTTCCAGGTCGAGGTGCCGGCGGGGGCCAGCCAGGTGGAAACGCAGTTCCAGTACCTGTCGTCGCAGGATCGGCGCGAAGGTCGCGTGGTGATGACGCCGGAAATGCTCAACCTGCAGTGGAATACGGTGACCCTGTATCCGGCGGGCTATTACGCCCGCCAGATCAACACCGAGCCCAGCGTGAAGTTGCCCGCCGGCTGGCAGGCCGGCACCGCGCTGGAGGTGGCCTCGCGCGATGGCGACACCCTCCACTTCAAGCCGATCGATTACGAGGATCTGGTGGATTCGCCGATCTACGCCGGCAAGTACTTCAAGCGGCTGGACCTGGACCCCGGTGCCAAGGCACCGGTGCACATGGACATCGTCGCCGACGCGCCGAAGTACCTGGAAGTGAAGCCGGAGCAACTGCAGCTGTTCCGCAACCTGGTGCAGCAGATGTACAAGATGTATGGAGCGCACCACTACGACCACTACGATTTCCTGGTCTCGCTCAGCGACAAGATGAGCGGCAACGGTCTTGAGCACCATCGCTCCAGCGAGGACGGCACCTCGGCCGATTTCTTCACCGAGTGGAAGAAGAATGCGCTGAGTCGCGACCTGTTCTCGCACGAGTTCAACCATTCCTGGGACGGCAAGTACCGGCGCGGCGCCGATCTGTACACGCCCAACTACAACGTGCCGATGAGCGACACCCTGCTGTGGGTGTACGAAGGCCAGACCCAGTTCTGGGGCTATGTCATGGCCGCGCGCTCGGGCCTGTGGAACGACGCGCAGACTCACGACATGCTGGCCCTTGTTGCCGCCACCTACGACAAGGGCCGTCCCGGACTGGCCAGCTGGCGCAACGTGCAGGACACCACCAACGACCCGGTGATCGCCCAGCGCGCACCGCTGCCCTACCGCAACTACCAGGGCAGCGAGGACTATTACGCCGCCGGCATGATGATCTGGCTCGACGTCGACGGCAAGCTGCGCCAACTCAGCCACGGCAAGAAGAACATCGACGACTTCGGCAAGGCGTTCTTCGGCATCAACCCGGGCAAGTGGGACGTCGACACCTACACGTTCCCGGACGTGGTGAAGACTCTCAACGAGCTTGCTCCGTTTGACTGGGCCAGCTACCTGCGCACGCGCCTGGACGGTCACGGCCCGCTGATCGGCGGCATCGCCTCGCACGGCTGGAAGCTGGTCTACACCGACAAGCCATCCGACGCGGTGAAAGCCAGCGAAAAACGCCGCGGCTACGGCGACTTCACCTACTCGCTGGGCCTCTCGATCAACAAGGCTGGCGGCATCGGCGACGTGGTGTGGGACAGCCCCGCGTTCAAGGCCGGCATCTCACCGGGCATGATCGTGGTGGCCGTCAACGGCCACGACTACGATGCCGACGAGCTCAAGGATGTCGTCACCGCAGCGGCCAAGGACAATAGCCAGGATATCGAGCTGCTGGTGAAGAACTTCAACGAGTACAAGACCGTGCACCTTGCCTACCACGGCGGTCTGAAATACCCGCACCTGGTCCGTGACGACAGCACGCCCGACACCCTGGCGCACCTCCTGAAAGCCCGCTGACCCCCGCAGCTTCGTGCAGGAGCGCACCCTGTGCGCGAGCTTTTCGCTCTTGTCGACATCAAGAGCATTCGCGCAC
>JBDTEG010000189.1:0-22720 GCA_039922695.1 Rhodanobacter sp.
GTCGTCCGACCAGGCCCACAGCTGGACGCGCATCAGCCCTGACCTCGCGCGACAGACATGGAAGACTCCAGCCACCGTCGGCAAGTATGCAAACAAGGTCAAGCCAGGTCCCCAAGGCAGCATCACCGCGCTCTCTGCATCCGCACTTGATGTGAACGTACTCTGGGCCGGCACCGACGACGGCAACGTCCAGGTGACCATGGACGGTGGCACCCACTGGTCAAACGTGACGCCTCCGGCGATCAAGCCGTGGACACGCATCTACAACATCGAGGCCGGCCATTTCGATGCGAAAACCGCGTATGCGGCCGCCAACACCATGCGCATCGACGACATGAACCCGCACTTGTGGCGTACGCATGACGGCGGCAAGACCTGGACCGAAATCAACCACGGCATCAGCCCGGGCGTATTGACCAACACGATTCGCGAAGACCCACGCAAGCCCGGACTCCTGTACGCGGGCACGGATACCCAGGTATGGGTGTCGTTCGACGATGGCGATCATTGGCAATCGCTGCGCCTCGACATGCCGGCGGTGTCAGTGCGCGACCTGCAGGTGAAGGATGATGCCAAGTGCGGATGTGCCGACCTGATTGCCGGCACGCATGGCCGCGGCTTCTACATCCTCGACGACGTGACGCCCTTGCGGCAGGTGGCCGATGCACGCAAAGCCGGGACCGCCTATCTGTTCAAGCCGCAGACGGCCACGCGCGTACGTCTGGTGACCTACGATTCGATGCCGTTCCCGCCGGAAATCCCGTCCGGCGAAAATCCGCCAAACGGCGCCATCATCGATTATTACCTCGCCTCCGACGCCACCGGGCCGCTGAGCATCGACATTCTGGATCAAGCAGGCAATGTCGTGCGGACGTATTTGAGCGAACTCAAGCGCAATCCGGACCCGGCCCTGGATCCCGCTGCTTACAACAAAGTTTGCCAGGCCAAACCCGATTCACCGGACTGCAGCATCCCGCTGTATTGGCCCTCGCCGATCAAGTCCATGCCGACCAGCGCCGGCATGCATCGCATCAGCTGGAGCCTGCGCTACCAGCCGCTCGCCCAGGAACGTTCTCCCATCCAGCGTCCGATCGTGATCCCGCATCGCAGCTCAGTGGTGCCGAGCTCACCGTGGGCGCCTCCCGGCAAGTACACCGTACGCCTCACGGTCGGTGGCGAGACGTATACGCAGCCGCTCACGGTGCGCCTCGATCCGCGGGTGATCACGCCTGCCGCCGCACTGGCCCAGTCAGAGAAGCTTTCGGTTGAAATGTACGAGCTGGCACGCAGCACGCTGATGGCCTATGGCCAGGCCCAGGAGCTTGTCCAGGAACTGGGCAAGCTGGAATCGACCGAACCAGCTGCCAGCAAATCGTTCAAGGCCAGCGTCGATGCCGTGGCCCATGGCAGTGGTCCGCGCGGGTACGGCTTGCCCTACCCGACACCAGCGACGTTGAAGGACGTGAGCGATGCCGCGTTGGCCGCGTCGCTGGCACTGGAGACGGCGGACACCGCACCCACGGCGGCGCAAATCGAAGCCTGCACACAGGCGCGCCAAAAAGCGCAATCAGTGATGGCCAAGTGGGACAAGGTGAAGGGCACGGGCCTGTCAGCGTTCAACGCCCGGCTCACGAGCAAGGGCCATCCAGCGCTGGCATTGCCGCCGCTCAGAATGCCTGCGCCGCTGCCCAGCGACGAGAACGGCAACCTGATGGAGCGGGAACAATAGAGCGCCGACACTCACGGCAGCGGAAAACTGAACGCTTCCGCTGTCATGCCAGATCAAAGTGCGTCACCTGGCTGGCGCTCGAGAACGGCGACAGGTGCTTCGCAGCACTGCTGGAGACACAGTGGCTGATGGTCAGCGGCAAGACGCATTGCTGCAGTAGAGCTTGTGCAGGGCTATTGATACCAGCCGCCAGGTGACCACTTTTTAGCCTGCGGGAAGCCTCGTTTGTGGCAGCACCGCTTCCGCTTCCATTTCCACGAGGTACTCTTCCCCGATCAAATCGGCACCGATCATCGTATTGGCAGGCTGGATTCCCCTGAATCGCTCACCATGAACCCGGGCAATCGGTTCCCAGTCTGCGATGTTTTTCACGAACACCCGGGTACGCACGACATCCTGCAGGCTGCCTCCCAAGGACTGGATGGCGCCCTCGATCTTGTCGATCACGAAGTGCATCTGCGACGCTGGATCCGAGCCGCCGATGTGTCGGGCTCCCTGCGTGGCCGTGGTTCCCGACACCAGGATTCGATCCGCCACGCGCACCGCCCTGCTGAAGCTGGCCACTTCTTCCCACGTCGTCCCCGTGAGCACCTTTTGCCGTCCATCAACGCCAGCAGACTGACGCGAATACGGCGTCGCCATCGCATCCAAGTGATGGCTCAAGTCGCCGGACGCGGTCAGGAATGGCGGCTTTCGGTATTCATCGCCGCAATCGCCGGGTATCCGGCTCATTCCCGACACGGCCTTTCGAATTTTGCTCTTGCTGGCGTCGTCCAGCGACTGCGTGAGCAACGCCTTGTTTTCCGTGATGTGCTCACTCCAACCCAGCCGTGCGCCAACGATCACGCCGCCCACGCCGGGTTGTTCGAGTATGTAACGGCTGGCCAGATTGGCGATTGACATGCCGCTTGCCAGGCTCACCTCCTGAAGTACCTGCAGAAGTTCCTGGAACCTTGTCCAGCCGCCGGCTGTATCGATGAAGCGCTTGTACTTCATCTGCGACCACGTGAGTGCATCGTCTTGACGCGGCTCGCTTTGGTTCAGCCATTTCCCGGACAGAAAACCGCCGGCGAGCGTGCCGAACGCAAGCAGCTTGACGCCGTGGCGCAGGCAAGCCGCAGTCATTGGCCCGGACGCGCGCTGGTCGAGCAAGGAGTAACACACCTGATTCGAGGCCACCTCGATGCCGCTGTGCACTACCATTTCGAGATGTGCAGTATCGAAATTGGTCAGTCCCAGGCAGGCGATGAGCCCTTCCGCCTTCAGTTCGTTCAGCCAGTACAGACAATCCAGCCACGCCGGGTCCGCATAGTTCCAGCTGTGAAACTGCAGCAGGTCTATCCGCTCGGATTGCAAACGCCGCAGTGACTTCTGCACTGCTGCGCGTACATCCTGTTTCGTGATCACGCCTGGCGAGGGCACCCATTTGGTCAGCAACTGCGCATTGCTCCCACCGAAACGCGCGTGAAACACACCGGCTATGTCTTCGGCCGATCCGTAGTGGTCGGCCATGTCGAACGTGGTCAGTCCGGCATCCAGGTACTGCTTCATGGACAGCGCGGCCTGCACAGGATCGAGCACGCGCCCGTCGCGCTCGAGGTCGGCAACTTGCCACAGGCCCGTGACGACCGGACAAATCACCAGACCCGGGGCTGGCTCGCGGCTTGTGTTGGTGTTCATCGGAATCCTTCAACCCTGGGGCAATCTGGAAAAGAGCTCGGTCGTATCCACGCCCGAAGCGCGGAGCCCTCTCCAGTAGTACAGGAAAATGACCGAAGCAATCAGCATCACGAGAAGCCACGGAACTGTCGAGTGGAAATACCACGCGCTCACCGTCGTTCCGAGGTCGCTGACAATGTGGACAATCAGCAGGAGCAAAAGACATGAAATCCCGGCAACGGCCAGTAAGCGTTGCAGGGTCAGCGACCGCACCACCGTGACTCTCGCCGCAATCTCCGGGTTGTTCCGTGGCAACCACAAGACCGAGACGCACATCAACAGGTAATTGACCAGCATCGAGGTGACCATGATGTCGATGCCGAGAAAGAAATCGCCAGCGAAATGACTGCCCAGGACACCGACGGTCGCCATGAGTCCGCTCAGGAGGATGGCCATGTATGGCGTGTGGTGCGTTGGGTGGATCGACGCAATGGGCGCAGGGAATATCCCGTCCTCGGCCCACGCGAACATGAGTCTGGACACCGACAGGATCATTGCGGGCAAATCGTTCAACAACGCGATGGAAGCACCGAGAACGATGGGCACAGCCCAACCCGAAGACAGCACGTAACCCAGCAGACCAGGCGCGGTAACGTCCCCGCTGCGCGCCTGCTCGGCCACAAAACTCCAGGGCACCGTGTGGTACACCGAGAACGTGAACGCGACATAGAAAAGCGTGACCGCGACGATCGCGATGCCGATCGCCCGCGGCAGCGCGCGCGACGGATCCTTCGCTTCACCGCCCGCTTGCGCAATCGAGTCGAAGCCGATGAAACTCGAGAACAAGACGGCGGAACCGGCGGCCAGGGTAGACCAGTGAAAGGCGGCGCCCGTCGGCACGAGGGTTCGGTTTTCCTTGTGCAGGATCGCTGCGGCAAAATCCTGGTGATTGAAGGACAGCCCGGCCACTATCACGACCCCGCCTAACAGGAACATCAGGATCATGAGCGGTATGACGATGCGCTCATACAGCTTGACTCCCCGAATATTCAGCCAGACAAACGCCCACAGGATGACCAGCGCGACAGCGACGCGGACTGCGCCCCTGTCCAGGACACCAGCGAGCTGGTTCAGATCAAGCAAGCTCGCGACGTCGCGAAAAAACGGTACTACCAGATAGGCCACCACCCCGATCGCAATGGACAAGCCAAACCATTGCGAGAAGCTGGCCACGAAGCCGAAATAGGGACCGAGTGCGCGGCTTGCGTAAACGTAGCTCCCGCCGGCGCGCGGCATGGCCGAGGCGAGAATCGCGTAGGCAAAGGCGGCAAGTGCAGCGGGAATCGCGGCAAGCAGGAACGCCGGCAAAACGTAGGGACCGATGCCGGGCACATTCCGCTGGATCATGAACGGAATCACATAGATCGAGGCGCCTATCATCGAGCAGATGCCGGTGGCAGCCAGGCCCATGAGACCGAGCCTGCGGTCGAGCGATTTTGCCGACGTGGATGACATAAGGCGAAATTCCGGAAGAAGGGCTCAGGACCAGTACAGTCCGAGTCGTGCGGCGTCCCGTCTGCCCTGGATATCCTGGGGTTACAGAAACTTGCACATGCTTCGGACGATGAAAGACGCCGTAGAGGGCGCCTTTCATCGGTCATTCCGGGCCGTGCCTCACTGCTGGCATTGTACCGGTCAGTATTTCCAGCTGGTCAGGTCAGCTCCCTTCGGCGCGGTATCTTCCATCTGCTTCAGAATGGTGGGCAGATACATCGTGTTGTAATGCAGGCGTCCCAGCGCGTTGGGACTTTCTCCGTTCCAGCAATGCTCGGCACGATCACCGTACTCCACCACGCCCTCGTAGGCTGGTTTGGCGTTCTTCAGGAAGTCCTCGGTGAGATACACCGCGTCGTTGAGATAGTAGTTGTCCATGTCGCCGACGAAGATGTGGATCTTGCCCTTGAGCTTGGGTGCAAGGGCCTGCCAGTCGCGTTCCATGATGTGGCGCAGGTCGTAATTATCCTGCCAGTACTTGGCGACCGTCGGGTTGATCTCGCCGGTGCGCTTGTTCCACAGCGGGTTGACATAGCCATCGTCGCCCCTGGGCGAGAACACGGCATCCCAGACGTCCCATTGCCCGCCGGAGCGGTTCTTGTCGCCCAGCACCAACTCCAGGTGGTTCTCGTCCTGGGTCGTGTACTGGACCTCGCCGAGGTAGTTGCGGTGGGCCGGGCGCTGGACGTTGTTGAATGTGCCGATGTTGTAGTACATGTTCTTGTCGGTGTAGATGTTGGTCAGCATCATCTTGCGGAAATCGATCGGATCCGGGCAGGCGGCGAACGCACCGTTGTACTGGTCCGGATACTTCACCTGCACGCCGAGCGCTTCCCAGCCGCCGGTCGAGCCACCGTAGAGGAAACGCGCCCAGCCCTGGCCGAGGCCTTGAAATTTCTTCTCGAGCGCGGGGATGAATTCATAGGTGATCGCATCACCGTAAGGGCCGAGATTTTCCGAGTTGACGGCGTAGGAGTCGTCGTAATACGGATTGGAATGATCGATCTCCACGACCAGGTAGCGCGGAAAATCGTCCGAAATCCACTTCTGGTAGAACTTGTATGCTTCTTCCTGCTCCATGCGGTTGTAGCAGGGCAAGTTGAAGCGCTCGCTGTACTCGCACTTCAGGTTGTCATCGGGTGGCGTGGTGCGAAAGCCACCTACCGTCATCGGGAAGTGCCCCTGGTTGACCATGAGCGGGTAGCGAGCGTTCGGATGTTCGTCGAATCCCTTCGGTACCAGAACGTGCCCGGTGATATAGGTGTCGCGCCCCCAGAACCTGGACAGCTTTTCGCTGCGGAATTTGAAGTGGCGAATGAACTTCGTGTCCTTCTCGGCCGCGATCGGCGGGTTGAGCTTGTCGAGGGTAATGTTGATCTCGCCGCTCCTGGCTGGATCGAAGCTGATCTGCTGCGGCGTGCTGACCAGGTTGCCAGGCTCCATTCGCCAGTTCTGACCTGCGCCGCGAGCCGCAGGCAACTTCACCGTCTTCCCGTTGGCCAGATGATAGGTGTCATAGCGGTGCAGCACTGCCTGGACGAAATAACGCCCGGCAGGGACCTGTTTCAGATCCTCCTTTGGATAGCCAAAGGTGCTGGTGTCGATTTCCGCACTTTGCCCCGCTTTGAGACCATCCACGGTAACGCCGAATATCTGGGCGGCCTTGACACCCGGCACTACCTGCGTGCGTGGTTCGGTGGCGCCGTCGGGGGTCAGGATGAGGATGACCCGGCCGTCAAACGGGCCCTTCGCGGCGGATGAGGGAATGGTTACACGAAAGGTTTCGGCTGTTACGGAAGTTGCCAGCAGCGCCAGTCCTGTGGTCGCCAGTTTGACTAGTGTCTTGTGCATGGTCATACGGCCTCTGGTTGTTGATCATGAAATTCAGGAGTCCGATGGAATCAGGGTGAACCTGGTTTGCCGACCGTCCAGGAAATGGACTTTCTCGCCATCGAACCAGGCGTCTTCTTCCTGGCGGAACTCGGCCTTTTCACCATCCCATTCCGGGACGCCCTTGTAGGCGACCAGCTCGATCGACCAAGTTGTATTGGCATGCACCGGATATTCGCCGTGATCATCGCCGTTCTGATTGTCCCACATGCCGATCGCCGATCCGGCGGCATGACCGTGGTAGCCGGTCGGGTGCGAGTAGATCGAAGGGTCGAGTCCGTTGGCGATCGCCTTTTTGCGTGCAGCAGCGAGTATCGAGTTGCCGCTGGCGCCGGCCTTGAACGAGGAGAGCAAGGCGTCCTGCACGCCATTGACTGCCTTCAGGCCAGCGCGCAGTCCGGCCGGTGCGTCGGTCTCGCCCGGCTTGAGCACATATGCGAGGTGTTGCGTGTCGGTGTTGAGGCGGAGGTAGGTGATGCCGAAGTCCGTCCACAGCATGTCACCCGGCTGGATCACCGTGTCGCCTTCCAGCATCTTCCTGGCCCCTTTGCGCTGGACTGCGATGGACGGTTGAAACCAGGTATCGATGCCCAGATTCGCCATGCGCTGGCGGTAATACCAGACCACGTCGTCGGTGGTGGTCTTGCCCGGGGTGATCACCTTGCGCGAGAACGCTTCGGCAATAAGCGCGTGGGCGACGCGCACGATGCCCGGATAGATACGCAGCTCGCTCGGCGTGCGCGTTTCGAGCCAGCCAATGGCCAGAGGCTCGGCGGAGACCACGCGAGAGCGATACTTTTGTGGCAATGCCGCCATCATCTGCTGGTGCTGGCTCAGGGTCATCCCGTCGGCGAACGCGAACATGCTGGACGTGTTTATCGCGATGTTCGCCGGATCACGCGCCTCGACAATATCGGCTACCGCTGTCCACTGGTCGGGCTGCTTGTCGGGATCCCAGGCCGGCTTGAACAACCCGCCAACGCCGTAGCGACTGACCGTCAGCCTCTCGATGGGCTGGCCGTTGCCGGGATTGTAGAAAATCAGGATGGTGCGGCGGCGGGCATGCAGGCTTTCCGCATCAAGCATGGTCGCCACGACGGGCTCTTCGAAATACTCCCGTGCCATCAGTATCCACATGCTGGCGTTGTTGTCGCGCATCAGTTTCGGCACGACCGTATCCAGGCGCTCGGCCAGAATTTCGTTGACGACCTTGGCGCGATCGCGAAGCGGCAGAATCGCCGGCAATTGCGGATCGGCCTGCTCGGTGTCGCTCATGGGCACGACCAGCGGCGTGGCCGTCTGCGCGACCGCAAGCATGGGCATAAAAAAAGCGGCAGTCGCAAAGACTGCCGCATACAGGTGTTTGTCGAATCCTGTTGAATCGGCAGGTCGTTTCATGGAGGCCCCGGTTTTGATCGATGACGCTCGATAGTGGACGAGGGTTTTGATGTTTGTCAACCGAGGGCCGATGCATGCATCAGCAGGCCAGATCGTCTGAATATGCGGCGTGCGCTGGCCGGGGATCAGTGTCAGAAAGAAGCGGTGGCTGGCGCGCAAGTGCCACTGCGCGAAGCCTGACCAGTCAGCGCATCGCTGCACTTTGACGTCATGACATCTTTTCGGGACCGCCACCTGTCCGATCATCTCCCCGGGGTGACCGACAGCTGGCGCGCCGCAGTCTCCGTGCAGCAGTCGAATGTTTGGAAATGACTGTTCCGTCCAAGCTCCCACGATTATCCCTTTGTAGCGAAACCCTGGTCGGAGGCTCAGGCTTCTCCACGTTCATGCCGACACACCTGAATGGCCATACCTGTGAACTTGATCCGGGAAGCCGATCAATGAGTTCGCTCCAGCGCGTACTCGAACATCGTCGCACGAACGCCGCGCGCCTCGTCGCCTGAACGACCAAGGCCGTCGCTTCGACTGAAGCGACGCAAGCCAGCCATTGACCACGGACAGCGCAAGTCGTGCCGACGCCAAGGCATCCCCGCCATCGCAGTGCGCAGTAGTGGCGCTTACTTGTGCAACCCCGGACGTGTGAAGCTGCCCCCGGAGCCCTGCCGGTCATGACGAGAGCTCAGATCGTGGAACGACTTCTCGCTCCGCATGAACTGAGCTTGCGGCGTGATCAGCTGACGCGCACCAGGCACCAGCGGAAGAGATGCCGGCATCAACCGCGATTCACTCTCGCGCTGCCCGCCCTTTCGACAGTTGGAAATGCGTACCGGCATGACTCGCCGATGT
Organism: Rhodanobacter sp.; assembly: GCA_039922695.1. Taxonomy (GTDB): domain Bacteria; phylum Pseudomonadota; class Gammaproteobacteria; order Xanthomonadales; family Rhodanobacteraceae; genus Rhodanobacter. The sequence continues at coordinate 9,077 of JBDTEG010000189.1, forward strand.
TCCGGCATCGTCACGAGAGCCGGGCATCGCGTCACGTGACAGCCACCGGCCAAGATGTCGCAAGCAGGCATCCGTGCTCGGCATACAGCTGCCTTGTGCCCCATGGGCCGCCCGGTGTCTTCCTCGGCCCTGCGTGCCTTGAGCGCGCCAGATGGATAACCGGGACGCCTGCCGTGAATCGGGAAACCCCGGACTCCGGCGTCAGGTTTTGTGTTTTAATCTCCAGAGGTCTGCAATCAACTCGGCCGTGACCCGGCTTTGTGGGATACGGGGTGCACTTCCCTGAGCATGGCGCGCGCTGGTTTGGTTCCAGCGCCGCTGGCTTGAACACCCGTTTGGCTGAATCCTGCCGCGTCATGACATGCAAGTGAGACGAGGTGAGGGGATGCATCCATGGTTGTATTGCTGATCTTGCGGGCGCCATCTGAGTACCGCCGCCGCAAGAGCGCTGCCTTGTTTGAGATTTTTGTCCGGCGGTGAACTGTGACCTGTCTGTCCGACAACCCGTTCCTTCATCTTCAACCTGGAGTGAGACCATGATTCGAATGACGACCAAGCCCCTGCTTTTGGTGGCTTGCCTGGTGGCTGCGCTGGGTGCGACCTCCAGGGCCAACGGCGATCAGTCAGTGGGCGACATGCTCGGCTTCAGCGCGAATGCCGCGGCCAGGCAGCAAGACCTGGAAAAGAGCTTTGACGCCCAGTTGCAGTCGTCGGACATCAAGAGCTGGCTGAAGAGCATGTCCTCGGAGCCGAACCAGGTAGGTTCGCCGCATGACAAGGCGAATGCAGAGTTCGTGCTTGCGAAGTTCAAGGAGTTCGGCTGGGACGCACATATCGAGACTTTCAGCGTGTTGTATCCCACCCCGAAAAAGGTGCAGCTGCAGCTGATCGCACCCACCCACTATGAGGCCGTGTTGCACGAGACGCCGATTCCGGGCGATCCGTCGACCGACATCACCAAGAATGTGTTGCCGCCCTACAACGCTTACGGCGGCGATGGCGATGTGACTGGCGAACTGGTCTACGCCAATTACGGATTGCCGGACGATTACGCCGAATTGGCCAGGCGTGGCATCGACGTGCGCGGCAAGATCGTCATCACGCGCTACGGCGGCGGCTGGCGTGGTCTCAAGCCGGAACTCGCACAGGAGCACGGCGCGATAGGTTGCCTCATCTACTCCGACCCACATGAAGACGGCTACTTCAAGGGTGATGTCTATCCCAAGGGCAGCTGGCGTCCCGACCAGGGTGTGCAACGTGGCTCAGTAGCCAAGATGCAGCTGTATCCGGGTGACCCGCTGACGCCGAATGTCGGCTCCACCAAGGATGCCAAGCGTCTGGCGATCAAGGATGCCGCGACGATCCTGAAGATCCCCGTGCTGCCGATTTCCTATGGTGATGCCACGCCGCTGCTTGCTGCGCTTGGCGGACCGATCGCCCCGGAAAGCTGGCGCGGTTCGCTGCCGATGGCCTATCACATGGGTAGCGGCCCGGCCAAGGTGCACATGGTGGTCGAATCGGACTGGAGTCAGAAGACAATCTATGACGTGATCGCCAAGCTCAAGGGCTCGACGATGCCCGACCAATGGATCATACGTGGCAACCATCGCGACGGTTGGGTGTTTGGCGCAGAGGACCCGCTGTCCAGCCACGTAGCCATGCTGGAAGAGGCGAAGGTGATGGGCGCCATGTACAAGAAGGGCTGGCGGCCGCAACGCACGATCGTCTACGGCAGTTGGGATGGCGAAGAGCCCGGCCTGCTCGGTTCGACCGAATGGGTCGAAACCCATGCCAGGGAACTGAGCCAGAAGGCGGTCCTGTACATCAATACGGACGGCACCTCCCGCGGCTTTCTTGGAGCTGGCGGCAGCCACTCGCTGCAGCATCTGGTCAACCAGGTGGCAGCAGACGTCATCGATCCGGAAACCAACGTGAGCGTCGAGAAGCGATTGCGTGCTCACTTGATGACAACTGGCCAGGAAGGCGGCTCTGCCGAAGCCAAGGCCCGGGCCAAGGCTGCGGCCTCGGGAGGTGACCTGCCGATCGAGGCCCTGGGATCAGGCTCCGATTTCACCCCGTTCCTGCAACACCTCGGCATTGCCTCGCTCAACGTCGGTTTTGGCGGCGAAGGTGGAGGCGGCGTCTATCACTCCGCTTACGATACGTTCTACCACTACGCGCGCTTCAGTGACCCTAAATTCGAGTACGGGGTGACCCTGGCCAAGGTTGTTGGTCGACTGGTCATGCGGATGGCGGATGCAAACGTCTTGCCGATGCGCTTCAGCGACTTCAGCACCAAGCTCACCGAGTACATGGGCGAATTGCATCAACTCGTCGCCAAGACGCGTGAGGCGACCGAGCATCAGCACAAGTTGCTGGACAGCGACGCGTTCAAGCTCGCGGCCGACCCGATGGATCCGGTGGCTCCGCCGGTGCGCGAATCCGACATGCCGCAAATTGACCTGAAGCCGCTGGATGAGTCGATCCAGAAGCTGGCGCAGAGCATGCAAGCCTACGACGCGGCCTACAGGAAGGTGCAGGATGCCGGCTACCAGATGCCAAAGGAGCAGGAGCGGCAGTTGAATGAGTTGATCGGGCGCATGGAGGAGTCGTTGACCGATCCTGCCGGCCTTCCCGGGCGAACCTGGTTCAAGCACATGGTTTATGCGCCTGGCATGCTCACCGGCTATGGAGTGAAGACCCTGCCAGGCGTGCGTGAAGCCCTCGAGTCGCGCCGCTGGGATGAGGCAAACAAGTACGCTGGCGTCACCGCCAAGGTGATCGATGGCTATCGAGCGCAGATTGAAAAGGCCACGGCGATCCTCAACAAGTCGTAAACGGGTCATTGCGCCCGTTTGCATGGGAGCCGGATGTTTCGACGTGACCCCGCCGTGCATTGACGCCCGCACGAGCCGTCAATGCACGGCGGTCGGGTCGCGTTCTCGTGAAGCGTTCGCGGCTTCCACGACTGTTGCCCGACCCCGTTGGTGACCGGCTTCCGGGGCAACCGGACCGCATCCGGCTCCATCACGCGTGAGGACGCGATTCCGCTGTCTCGCCACCTGCCCGATCGCCCTGCCTCTCGTCTTCGTTGCTTTGATGGCAGCTACGATCAATTTTTGCAAGCAAGGACTCGGAAAACAAGGTTCACCTGTCGTCGGTCAGCGGGGCCCGCTTCGTGTTGGGTGAAAGCAGACGGCCATGCTTGCTCATGCATGCGCCCGCTGCCGTCGCCGGTCGCCACCCTCCACGTCAGTGGGCTGGGTCGACCTCCGGTAGTCCGGCACGCCGCAGCTTGACGTTCAGTTGTGCCACATCCCTGGTTTTGAACTGGTCCCAGTGGGCAAGGGTCGCGCTGACGATTTGTCGCACCTTGTCCAAGCCGGAGACTCTTGCAGCGGTGGGCGCGCCGCTGCTCTCCCGGGTTGTTTTCGAGATTCCACCCAGGATCTGTGCAAGTCCCATCAAGCTGTTCGTGGCCGGCGCCGCATCACCGACGCCGGTCGTATCCGGGAGCGGCGGAGGAGCATGGCCCTCGATCTCGCGTGCCTGCTTGTCCGCCACAGCGATGTCAGCGGCCATTCCCTTCTTGCCTGACGCCTGCCGCTGCAGATTCTGAAATTGCGTGCGCAAATGTGCCACATCGATTTGTGCCTTGGCCACCTCGGTCTGCAGATCAATGATCTGCTGCATCAACCGGGTTTGCGCCTGGAGTGCGGCCGGATCCTGTCGGGTGCCGGCACCCTGCTCGACTGTCAACGGCTGGACATAGCTGTTCCCGTCCACGGTCAGTTTGACCGTGTACTCACCGGGCAGAACCCGGTGGCCGCCGAAGCCGTGGGCTCCCGTGGCCATGGCGCGCAAATCCCAACTGAAGCGGTGCATGCCGGCCGCGGCCGGCAGCGGCGGCGGATAGCTTCGCCAAATCGCAGGCACGTTCATGCTCTTCGGATCTACCTCGGGGTACTTCGTGTCACTCGAGTAGTGCCGGATGACCTTGCCGCCCGCATCGAGGATGTCCAGCGTGACTGGAGCCTGGGTCGAGGACTTCAGGTAGTAGGCCAGCAGCGCACCCTTCATGCGCGGGGCACCCGACGCAACATCGAGTGGCGTCAGGTTGGTGGCTACGACCAGGTTGGTGTCGCGGTTGGGCCGGTCGTCGCCCGGCCTGAGGATCGCCACTTCCGGCTTGTACAGGTGGACGCTCGACAGGGCAATGGCGCTGTCGAGCTGATGCAACGGGTTCAGGTCGTCCAGCATCCACAGCGAACGGCCGAAGGTGGCAATCGCAACGGAATTGCCATGGAAGGCGAAATCCCGAATTTCCACCACCGGCATGTTCAATCGCAATGACTGCCACTGGTTGCCGTCATCGAAGGATATGTAGACACCGATGGACGTACCGGCAAACAGCAGGCCCTTGCGATCGGGGTCCTCGCGAACCGCCTGTACATAAGCATGGGCAGGAAGGCCATGGGTCACTTCCTGCCACGTCTTGCCCGCATCACGCGTTCGCAACACGTGTGGTGTGAAGTCGTTGAGGCGATGCCGATCAATCGCCGCATAAGCGGTGTCCGCATCGAAATGCGAGGCGTCCATCATGATCACCTTGCTCCAGGCGGTGACATGGCGTGGCGTGACGTTTTGCCAGTGACCACCGCTGTCACGGGTAATCCATATCTGGCCGTCATCGGTACCTGCCCAAACCGTGCCGGCCTGCAGCGGCGAAGGCGCAATCGCATAGATCACGCCCCAGTGCGAGTCCCCGGTCTTTTGCAGGTAGCTGGTATCGGCCGCGGTGGCCGGATCGAGATTGGCGGGGATACCAGGGTGTGCCCGGGTCAGATCCGGGCTGATCTTTTGCCAGTGTTCCCCTTTGTCGCTGCTCTTGAACATGAACTGGTTGGAGAAGTACAGCGCGTGCCCTTCCGCCAGCGAGAACACCGTCGGCAAGGTCCACGTATGCCGGAATGCCACGCCCGGATAGGCCTGCCACGGTGTCACGACTTTCTTTACCCCGGTGATCTGGTTGCAGCGCGTCAGCGTGTTGTCATTGAGATCGTATAGCAACGTCGTGGCGTAGAGGTCCGCCTTGCTGTCCGGATCCAAGGCAAACATGTCGCTTTCACCTCCGGTGCAGGTACGGGCCCACTGACGATAGGTGATGCGTCCGTCGGGCACGTCCGTGACCACACCCCAGGGGCCGCTATCCTGTTGTGCGCCATAGACCCAGAACGGATCCCGGTTGTCGGCAATCACGTGATAGAACTGGCCGGTGGGCTGATTATGCCAATCGCTCCAGTTGCGCGTGCCGTTCACACTCACGATGGTGCCCTGGTCACTGCTGAGCGCCATGCGGTCCGGATCGTCGGGATTGACCCACAGGCGATGATAATCATCGCCACCGGCCGTGCCCTTGATCGCATCGAAACTCCTGCCGCCGTCGGTCGAGCGATAGACCGAGGTGTTCATGACATAGAGCTTGTCCTGGTTCTTCGGGTCCACCGTAACCCGGTCGAAGTACCAGCCGCGCCCCCAGATGCGGGCCTCGCCATCGGCCAGTTTCCAGGTCGCGCCCGCATCATCGGAGCGATAGAGACCGCCCTGGTCGGCATCAAGAATGGCGTAGACACGATTGCTGTTGGTCGGTGCCACGGCCAGTCCGATCTTGCCCAGGCCGGCAGTTGGCAAACCGTTGGCAAGAGGCGTCCAGTTCGTGCCGCCATCGGTGGATTTGTAGATCCCGCTGCCAGGGCCATTCGCGGGCGGGTACACGTTCCACGGCGGACGGCGTGTTGCCCACAGCGCCGCATAAATCACCTGGGCGTTGTCCGGCGCGAACGTGACATCGATCGCGCCAACATCCGGATTCTTGTACAGCACCTTTTGCCACGAGCTGCCGCCGTCGTTCGAGCGGTAGACTCCCCGCTCCGGACTGGCGGCATACAGGTTTCCAGGTACCGCAACAAACAGGCGATTCGGATTGGCCGGGTCCACGATGATGTGGCTTATGTGCATGCTCTTGTCCAGGCCGATATGCGTCCAGCTCTTGCCCGCATCGGTGGACCTGTACATGCCGTCGCCATAGGAAATCTGTGAGCGCGGATCGGGCTCGCCCGTGCCCACATAGACGATATCGGGATTGGATGGCGCCACCGCGATCGCGCCAATCGAGGCAATCGGCGCATCATCGAAAATCGGGTCCCAGGTGATGCCCGCGTTGTCGGTCTTCCAAACACCACCGTCGACTGCCCCGGAATAGAAAACGTTGGGCTGGCTGGGGACCCCCGCCACGGCCACGGTGCGACCGGCGCGGAACGGTCCGAGCAAGCGCCACTGCAGGCCGGAAAGCAGGCTGGGATCGTAGGTCTGGGCACTGACGGCCAGTGGGAGCATCGCGGCAACCATGACAGCGGCCGATGCAATCCACAGCCAACGCCGTGCGTGGGCTCCGATAGTCATGTGAGCTCTCCCGATCGAATCAGGTACAAAGATTGGCCCACGCAGAAATCAGATTGCGGCGTTGTTGCATGCCAGCGGCAGGCAACAACCAATCGCTGCACATCGATGCTTGCCGCCTGGACCGGTTTTTCCGTGACGCGCAAAGCAGCAGACCTGTTTTTCCTGCGTATCCTTAAAAAGGGAACATGGCGTAACGCGCTGCGGTCAGTGGCCAAGCGCGGCAAGCACCTGCCGATGCAGGTCCGCGACCGTCGACATCTGCTGCGTCGTTGGTGATGCCAATGCAGACACGGCACCATATTGCCCGCCATAAATGGAGCCGTAGGCTCCGCCAAGCGCCGAATTCAGTTTCCGCAAGGCATCGACCTTGCTGCCCTTGGCGTTTGCTTCCTGCAAGGCGTCATACGTGCGGTTCATGTCGTCGACGAGCTGGGTCGCCAGGTCAAATTGCCGGGCAAGCCCTGCGATAGGTGTATCGACTCGCGGGTCCATGTGCAACGTCAGTGATTGCGTACGGGTTTTACCGCCCACAGTGAGCTTGACGGTGTACTCGCCAGGCACGGCCGAGGGCCCGGAAGGTCCAAGCGGCGTGTCATGCAGGATGACTGAAATCGGTGCGCTCCGGCGCAACGATTTCGGCCGCGGATAGGTCAGGTCCCAGACGATGCGGTGCATGCCTGCGTTCGACGGGAGTGCCAGGGGCGGACGCAGCCAATAGGTCGGAAAGTTGAGTGTGCCCGGATCAACCGGCTTGGGTTGATCTGCCGAGGACAGGTGGAACGCGAGTCTGCCGGCCGCGTCGTAGACCTCCAGTGTCACCGGTCCACGGGCTGCTGCTTTCAGGTAATAATCGAGGATCGCGCCGTCAGGCGGATTCTGGCCTGCCGGGGTCTCCTTCGGCATCTGGGTGTCGGTATAGGTGTTGCGCAAAACCTGGTAGGCAGCGGACGGTTTGTAGAGATAGCCAGGATCGGCGGCCTCGGCAGCTGCGATCTGGCGCAGCGGGCTGATGTCGTCCAGGATCCAGAACGAACGACCATGCGTGCCCAGCACCACATCGTTGTCGTGGATCACCAGGTCGCGCATCGAGGTCTGTGGCAGGTTGAGCTGCAGGGACTGCCAGTGATCGCCATCATCCGCCGAGTACCACACGGCGCGTTCCGTGCCTGCGATCAGCAGTCCCTTCTGTTCGGGATCCTCGCGCACCACGTTCGCCGAGGCATTGTCGGGCAAGCCATTGACGATAAGCTTCCAGGTCTTGCCGCCATCGTGGGTACGGTAGATGTACGGTTTCAGATCGTCCAGGCGGAAGCGGTTGACAGCGGCGTACGCGGTCTGGTCGTCGAAATGCGAGGCGACCAGCATCGACACCTTGCTCCACGACGTCATGCCCTTGGGCGTGACATTGTCCCAATGCTTGCCAGCGTCACGCGTGATCCAGATGAGACCGTCATCGGTACCGACCCAGATCGTACCCACGTTCTTGAAAGACGGCCCGATGCTGTAGATCACGCCGCGGTGATCGAGCGGGTTCTCGTGGCCACCGAACACTCCCAGCGTGGATGGCAACCCCGGGTTGGGGCGTGACAGGTCGGGGCTGATCTTCTGCCAGCTCTGGCCGCCATTGGTGGTCTTGAACAGGACGTTCATGCCGTAATACAGCAGGTGCGGATCGGCCGGTGAGAACAGCAAGGGCGCCGTTCGGTTGGTACGGTACTGGTTTCCGACAACCTGCGGGCCCACAAACTGACTTTGCCCGGTGACCCAGTCGTAACGGGTGACATCACCGCCATAGACGATGTTCGGATGCAGAGGGTCGGGTGCCACGTACGCATGCTCCCCCGCGCCGACCGGATGCCAGTCGCGAAGTGTGATCTGACCGTCATTGCTTCGGCTCGAACTTCCCACTGAGCCACTGTCCTGCTGGGAACTGTAGACGCGGTAAGGAAAGACGTTATCGGTAATGATGTGGTACGAGGACGCGGTTGGCTGGTTGTACCAGGAGCTCCAGGTCTGGCCGCCGTCAACCGTCAGTGTGGCGCCCTGGTCCACGCCCAGCAGGATGATCTTCGGGTTCGAGGGGTTGACCCAGATGCGGTGATAGTCATCTCCACCGGGCGCACCCTTGATGGCATTGAAACTCTTGCCTGCATCCATCGAGCGATAGAAAGACGTGCTGGCAACATAAATTTCGTCGGGATTGTCTGGCGCGACGGCGACTTCGGCGAAGTCGGCTCCGCGACCGTAGATGCGCTCCTCGTGGTTGACGCGGCGGAAGGTCTGGCCTGCGTCGTCGGAAAGGTATGTTCCACCCAAATCGGGCGGCGCCTGCACCTGTGCATACACGCGCCTGGGATCGCTTGGCGCGATGCCGATACCAATCCGGCCAAGCCCCTGCGCCACGCTCGGCAGGCCCTGCCCGATCTGACTCCAGGTGTTGCCGCCATCGGTAGACTTGAACACGCCGCTGCCAGGACCATTGATGGACGTATTCTCTGACTTCATCGACCACGGCGGCGTGCGTCCGGCCCACAATACGGCGTAGACAATCTGCGCATTTTTCGGGTCCAGGGCGACCTGCACTGCCCCGACATTCGGGTTCTTGTAGAGCACCTTCTGGAATGACTTGCCACCATCGGTCGAGCGGAACACGCCGCGCTCGGCATTCGGGCCGTAGGGATGCCCGAGTACGGCCACAAACAAGCGGTTGGCATCATGGGGATCCACCACCACCGAAGCGATTTGCTGACCCTCGCGCAGGCCCAGGTGCTGCCAGGTCTTGCCGGCGTCCGTGGACTTGTACATGCCGTCGCCAGTGGAAAGATCCGGCCGCAACAGGCCTTCGCCGGAGCCCACGTAGATCACGTTCGGATCCGACGGCGCCACCGCAAGGTCGCCCACCGAATTGTTTTCATCGCCCTTGAACAGCGGCTCCCAGGTCACACCGTAGTTTTCGGACTTCCATACCCCGCCGTTGTTGGGCGCCATGTAGAAGACATTCGGCTGCATTGCCGTGCCGGAAACCCCCACCGTGCGGCCACCCCGAAACGGGCCGATCAACCGCCACTGCATCCCGCTTTGCTTGTCCGGCCCCGGCTGCTGCGCCCACACCGGAAATGCCAGCAGGGTCAGTGCCGAAAGCAGCAACGCGGAAACCAGCTTTGTCGCAGAGTTGTGCGCTGATCGCATGAATCTGTCCTCAATCCGGGTCCGGTACGGCCTGCGACACGAACGCCACGGGCATCTGAAGATAGTGATTGGTCGAATTTGCGGAAGACTTGAGGCGAGACTCCCCTGCTGGTCACCCAAAGCGCCTCAAGGTTCCGAATGCCCCGCACGCGCGACACAACGCGCGTCACGCATCACACAGCCGCCCGCGCCGCGTAGTGCTCAAACTGTCGGCCCCGTCCAATGGTGGGACAGAGCTTGCCCATCGCACAATATGCCGGAAGTCCTCCAATAAGGGGTCGCGCGGCAAGCGGACTGGTCCAGCACGAGAGCCAGCGGCGCGGCCAGCGGAGCTGCAGGCTCAGCACATGCTGACTTGACGGTGACAGCTGCTGGAGGAGGCCGACGGCTCCAGCATGTCGGTGCTGGTCGGGACCGCCGGCGGGAGCCCGCAAAGGTCAACGGTTGCCGTGCCGCCTGTTCCTCCAGGTCAGCCCCGTTGCCTGGTGCAGTTTGCGTTTGCCGCTGACATGCGCCCAAGTGCTGCGACTCTGTTGCTCGCCATGCGCAGCGGTCATGTGTCATCGGAAAGGCGACGGGTTGGCCACCCGGACTTTCGATGATAGTGTTCCGCGACAAACCCGCCCCCAACTGAAGCCGAAGGCAAGACCCATGTCTATTCTCCGCTCGTTTACGGCTGCCTCGATCGGCTTGATCACCACGGTATTCGGCCTGGTTGCGTTGCCGTCGGTAGCCAGTGCCCAGTCCAGGAATACGACTGCGACATCCCAGTCCTCCAAGCTGTACGGAGAAATGCATTGGAGGGGTATCGGACCGACTCGTGGCGGTCGCGCCCGGGCGTTGTCTGGAGTTCCCAGCCAGCCAAACGTGTTCTATGCCGGTTACGACAATGGTGGCGTCTGGCGCTCGACCGACTACGGCGCGAACTGGGTGCCATTGTTTGACGATCAACCGACCGGATCGATAGGTGCCATCGCGGTGGCACCTTCGGATCCCAACATCATTTACGTGGGAACTGGCGCCGGGATCATTCGTCCGGATCTCGCGGTGGGCGACGGAGTCTACAAGTCGACCGACGCCGGCAAGACGTGGACCCACCTGGGCCTGCGCGACAGTCAGATGATCGCAAACATCGTGGTGGATCCCAGGAATCCCGACCGGCTGTTCGTCGCTGCCCTGGGTCATCCGTACGGGCCGAATGCGGAGCGCGGGATATTCCGCTCCACCGATGGTGGCAAGACGTTTACCAAGGTGCTGTACAAAAACGAGTATGTCAGCGGCAATGATGTGCGGATTGATGCCAGCAATCCGAACATCGTCTACGCCGGGTTGTGGCAGCAGCAGCAGAGTTATCTGGAAGGCGCCGAATTTGGCGGTACCGAAGGCGGGATCTTCAAGTCCACTGACGGCGGCAGCACGTGGAAGCAGCTGACCAACGGATTGCCCGCCGGCGTCATCGAAGCGAACCTCAGCCTCTCATCGAGCGACCCGGGCACGATCTACGCAATGGTCGCCGGCACCGTCGGGAAAGTTGCCACGGCCAAGGAAGGCACGACGGGGACGGTCAATCTCTACAAAACAACGGACGCTGGCGAGCATTGGTATCTTGCCGCACACGCCCCGCACACGTCCGCCGCATCGCCGACTGCCACGGTGGATCCCCGCCCGACCATACGCATTGGTGGCGGTGATCTGCCGACGATAGCCGTCGATCCGAAAAATTCCAGCGTCGTGTACAGCGACTCCACCGTACTCTGGCGCACCGAGGACGGTGGTGTGACCTGGAGTGCCGTGCGCGGCGCTCCAGGCGGTGACGATTACCAGAACATCTGGATCAATCCAAACGACACCAACATCATTCTCATCGTTGCGGATCAAGGCGCCATTGTTTCCGGAAATCGTGGGGCATCCTGGAGCAACTGGTACAACCAGCTGACGGCCGCGATGTATCACGTCTCGACGGACAACGCATTTCCCTATCGCGTCTGCGGCGGGCAGCAGGATTCCGGGTCGGCCTGTGTGGCCAGTCGTTCGATGGACGGCAGGATCACCTTCCACGACTGGCATCCGGTGAATATCCAGGAATACGGCATTGCCGCCAGTGATCCGGGTGATCCCGATCTGGTCTTCGGCAGCCAGCGCAGCAACGTCTCCCTGTACAACCGCAAGACCGGCCAGACCACCGAGGTAGGTCCGGATGCCGAGGCGCGCGGCACCGAATTCAACCGCAACGTGCGCACGATGCCCCTCCTCTGGTCACCGGTGGATCCATCGGTGCTGTACTACACATCCAACGTGGTGTGGAAATCCACCGACAAGGCGCATAGCTGGACCCGGATCAGCCCCGACCTCGCCCGCCAGACCTGGAAGGCGCCCGCCACCACGGGAAAGTATGCGAGCGGCGTCAAGCCCGCGGCAGCAGGCAGCATCACTGCGCTCTCGGCTTCTCCACGTGCCGTCAACGTGCTGTGGGCGGGTACTGACGACGGCCAGATACAGGTGACGACCGACGGCGGCGCCAAGTGGTCCAACGTGACCCCCACCGTCATCAAGCCGTGGACGCGCATTTTCAACATCGAAGCTGGCCATTTCGACACGCAGACCGCCTATGCGGCGGCCAACACCATGCGCATCGACGACATGAATCCCCACCTGTGGCGCACTCGTGACGGTGGCAAGACGTGGACTGAAATCAACCACGGCATCGCACCGGGGTCGGTGACCAACACCATCCGCGAAGACCCACGCAAGCCCGGCTTGTTGTACGCGGGCACCGATACGCAGGTCTGGGTCTCCTTCGACGATGGCGACAACTGGCAGTCGCTCCGGCTCGACATGCCGGCGATATCGGTGCGCGATCTTGAACTGAAGGACGATGCCACCTGCATGTGTTCAGACCTGATCGCCGCCACTCACGGCCGCGGCTTCTACATCCTCGACGATGTCACGCCACTGCGCCAGATGGCCGAAGCGCGCAGCGCCAAGGCGGCTTATCTCTTCAAACCGCAGACGGCTGTACGCATCCGCATGGGAACCAATGATCCGACGCCGTGGCCCCCTGAACTGCCGGCCGGGGAGAATCCGCCGAACGGCGCCATCGTCGACTACTACCTTGCCGCCGACCTGACTGGACCGCTGACGATCGACATCCTGGATTCTGCCGGCAAGCTCGTGCGCACCTACTCGAGCGAGCTCAAGCGCGATACCGACCCGTCGGTGGATTCCGTCGCCTACGACAAGGTTTGTCAAGCCGCGCCGCATGCCCCGGACTGCTCCGTGCCGCTGTATTGGCCAGCCCGCATCCGCTCCATGCCTACCGGCGCCGGGATGCACCGCATCAGCTGGAACCTGCGCTATCAGCCGCTGGCCACAGAGCGCCAGGAAGTGGACGCTAACGGTGCCGTGCCCAAGCGCAGCTCGCCACCACCGAGTTCGCCATGGGCGCCTGCCGGACAGTACACCGTGCGGCTCACGGTCGGCGGCCAGAGTTATACGCAACCGCTGACGTTGCGCCTCGATCCACGCGTCACGACCTCCGCGTCCGATCTGGCGCAGAACAACAAATTGTCGATGGAGATGTATGAGCTGGCGCGCGATGCCCGCATGGCATATGGGCAGGCACACGATCTCGGCCAGGAAGTCGCGAAGCTGGGATCGGCTCAAGGCGCAGCCAGCGATTCATTCAAGGCCAAAATCGCTGCCGTGGCTCCGGACGAGACGCGTGGGTTCCGTGGATTCGGCAGGGGCTACCAGGCGGCAACCTCGCTGAATGGCGTGAGCAATGCGGCACTTGCCGCGCTGATGTCGCTGCAGTCTGCAGACACCGCACCCACCGCCGCGCAAACCGCGGCAACCGTGCGCGCCACGACCCAGGCGCAAGCGGTAATGGCGAAGTGGGATGAGGTGAAGAGCACGGAGCTCCCTGCATTCAACGCGACTCGCACCGGCAAGGGCCAGCCTGCCCTCGCACTACCGCCGTTGAGGATGCCCTCG
>JBDTEG010000190.1:0-8937 GCA_039922695.1 Rhodanobacter sp.
TTGGTGCTGTGGGATCTGCCGCTGGATCCGGACCTGCTGGAACAGCGTATCGGACGTCTCGACCGCATTGGACAGCAGCACGATATCGACATCCACATCCTCGCCGTCGCCGACAGCGCGCAGCACGTGCTGGCGCGCTGGTTCGATGAGGGCGTCGATGCGTTCCACATGAGCCCCGCGGACGGCCGTGAATTGCTGCGCCGATTTGGCGAGCCGCTGGCCCGCCTGGCCGACGAACACGCACGCGGCGATGACAACCGCGACCAGGAGCTGGACGCGCTGCTGGCCGAGACACGGGCCGGTCACGAACAGATGGCCGAGCTGATCCGTGGCGGCCGCGACCACTTGCTCGAACTGGCAGCCAGTCGCGACCTGCATGCCGACGAACTACCACAGGCATTCGCCCGCGAAGACCACGACCCGTCCCGCGACGCATTCATCCAGCGCCTGCTCGAAGCATTCGGCATCCACGTCGAGGAACTCGGCGGTCAGGTGCTGCTGCTCGATCCGCAATACCTGTCCACCGACGCCCTGCCCGGCTTTGCCGAAGGCCCGCAATCAGTGACGTTCGCGCGCGAGGTGGCACTGGCACGCGAGGATCTGCCGTTGCTGCGGCTGGACCATCCGCTGATTGCAGGCGCGCTTGACCTGGCCATATCCGGTGAACTGGGCAATGCCGCCTTCATGGTCGATGACGTGCTGCCACCACGCACGGCCTTGTTGCAGGCGGTATATGTGCTGGAATGCGTGGCCGATCGTCGGCTGGATGCCGAACGCTTCCTGCCGCCGCTGCCGATCGTGGTCACCGTCGACACCCGCCTGGTCGAGAGGACCGACTTTGCGCCCAGCGAGATCGCGCTGCAGAAGGCGGCCGGCCGCAACATCGAGGTGGCGCGCTACCGCAAGTTCCTGGGCAAGCTGGTGCCGCCAATGCTCGCCCGCACCGAGGTGGTGGCCAGTGCACGCAGTCAGGCGAGCATTGACTCGGCCGTGACCCTGGCCACCGAGACCCTCGATGCCGAGCTCTCGCGCCTGCTGGCCATGCGCGCGGTGAATCCATCCATCAGCGATGCGGAAATCACCGCCGTCACCGACGAACGCAACGCCCTGCTCGTCGCCCTGCCCTCCGCGCGACTGCGCCTGGATGCGGTGCGCTTCGTGGTCAGCGCGGACTTCCTCGCGTTGCGCTGAGCACTCAAGTCACGCAGGAGCGCGCCCTGTGTGCGATGTTCTTTCGTTAGGCAACGGAGAGCAATCGCGCACAGGGTGCGCTCCTGCAGAAACAAGACGCGAGGTGCCCGCGCGAGATCAGCGCATCAGGCGCCGCTTCGGCTTGATCGGAAACTTGCCGCGCCAATACTCGATCAGCAGGATGCCACCGACCATGCCGCCGAGATGGGCGAAATGGGCCACGCCGGCCTGGGTGCCGGTTACTCCCATGAACAGTTCCACGGCGGCATAACCGGTAACAAACAGCCACGCCGGGATGGGGATCGGCAGGAAGATCAGCATCATCTTCTCGTGCGGATACAACATGCCGAACGCCAGCAACAGACCGAAGATCGCCCCCGAAGCGCCCAGCGTCGGGTAGAAACCGTGGGTGAACCAGTGCACCACCATCAACTGGGCGAGTGCCGCCACGATGGCGCAGACGAAGTAGTAGATGATGAAGTTCCGTGCGCCAAACGTACGCTCGATCGCGCCACCGAACATCCACAACGCGAACATGTTGAATGCAATATGCATGTAGCCACCGTGCATGAAGGCATAAGTGACCAATTGCCAGATCCGAAAACCGGCTGTAACCACGTTTCCATCGGATGTCGTTCCGCTGATATCTGGCCCGAGCGGCCACAACGCGAAATGCTGGGTGAGCGCAAAACTGGTCGAGTCATGCAACAGCATTTGTAGAAGGAACACCACGACATTGGCGATGAGCAGGTTGCGCGTAACGGGTGGCAGATCAAATGGCATCAAGCAGCTTCCATGGGTTCGGGCAAGCGTAGCGGTGATGAGCGCTGATGGCCATGCGACCAGTACGGCATCGGAGCGACACGCCCTGCGTTGACCCGACACGCCGGCAATCGTTCACCCGATGGCGACCCTGGCTAAATCGCAAACAGCGGAACCAACAAAAAAGCCGCCCGAAGGCGGCTTTGGCTGTCATTGCAAGGACTTGACTCAACCCTTGTTGGCAGCAAGTTCCATCGCTTCAGGCCGCTTGGCGCCGGCGAAGCGCTTGGCCCAGTAGCCGTCGTCCAGACTGGAAATCTCAACCGACTTGCCGGTAGCCGGCGAATGGATGAAACGTCCATTGGAAATGTAGATACCCACGTGCGAAATCCGATGCCGGCCGCTGGTGTGGAAGAACACCAGGTCGCCAGGCTTGATGTCAGCGCGATTGATCTTGATCCCCGCCATGAACTGCGTCGCCGAAGTGTTCGGCAGCTGCAGGCCGATGGCATGCGCGAACACATACCGCACGAAGCCACTGCAATCGAAACCGGTGGAAGGATTGTGGCCGCCGCGCACGTAGCGGGTATCACGCAGGCTCATGGCGGCTGCCAGCAGTGCCTTGCGCAGATCCGTGATGTTCTGTTTGACGTTGCTGGTCGCCACATCCGACTTGCCATCCGACCCGGCGACCATGTTCGGGTCGGGCGTCGCGGCGCTTGCAAGCAATGCCTGGACGTTGTCCGGAAGCACGGATTGCCCCAGGCGCGAGGCGGGATTGAACGCCGGCAGCGGGTGCAACAGCGGTGAAGTCACACTGGCGATCACGGGGGCACTGATGACCGGCGCGGGGGCAGTCTTGACGTCAGTGGCCCGGAGGGGGCCGGAAACGAACAGCGCCGAGAGCAGCACGGCGAACACGGTCAGTCGATTGATGGGCATGCAGGGAAAATCCCCAAATAGTCACAGGATTTGCCGCCTGCAGACGCTGACGACGTGATGGAGTCGTGAACTTACCAAAGGGGAGTGCCTTGGATGTTGGATCGACGTTAAGTGAACCCTGTCGTTTCACAAAACCGGGATGCACGACACATCGTGCACAAGCCTTTGATCCGGCTTGGCTTATGCCTGAGACGGCACTTCCGGCCAGTAATATGAATCCGGGTAGGGCCGCTTGCCGAAAATTGCGGTTCCGATCCGCACTTCGGTCGCGCCCTCGGCGATGGCGAGCGGAAAGTCCCCGCTCATGCCCATGGAAAGTTTCGGCAAATCATGACCTTGGGCCACCGCGTGATCGCGCAGCTCGCGCAACAGCCGAAAACAGCCACGAATTTCCCCCGGCTCGGTAGACAGGATTGCCAAGGTCATCAGGCCGCGAACCCGCAAGGTGTCGTAGCGGCGGAGGGCGTCCAGAAAACCGGGCAGCTGTTCAGGCGGCAGTCCGTATTTGCTGGGTTCGGGCGAAGTCTTCACCTGCACCAGCACATCGATCGCGTGACCTTCGAGCTGCAATCGTCGGTCCAGCGCTTCGGCCAGTTCCGGTCGGTCCAGCGACTGCACCTCGCTGGCCAGCCGCGCGACATCCTTCACCTTGTTGGTCTGCAGGTGGCCGATCATCGCCCAGTCGATGCCGCAGTCCGCCAGCGCGGCAGCCTTGTCGCGGATCTCCTGCACCTTGTTCTCGCCGAAACGGCGCATGCCCAGCGCCACGCCGGCACGGATGATCTCCGGGCCGAAAGTCTTGCTGACCGGCAGGATGGTGACTTCGGATGGATCGCGACCGGCGTCGACGCAGGCAGCATCCACGCGACGGCGGATCCGCGCCCAGTTCTCCAGCAACCAGCCCGTGTCGGTTTCCATGCCCGGACCGATCTCAGGCCTTGCCACCTTGCTGGTGATGGCGGGCCACCACCTCGGCGACCACCATCGAGACTTTCTTGCCGGTGGGGATATGCAGGAACTCGTTCGGGCCGTGCGCATTGGAATGCGGACCCAGCACGCCGGTGATCAGGAATTGTGCCTCGGGGAATTTTTCGCCCAGCATGCCCATGAAGGGGATGCTGCCGCCTTCGCCCATGTGAGTCGCCGGCGCACCGAAGAAATGCTCCGAAGCCTCGCTGACCGCCGCGGCCAGCCACGGCGACAGCGCCGGTGCATTCCAGCCACTGCTGTCCTTCTCCAGGATGAAGCTGACCTTGGCACCATACGGCGGATCGGCCTCCAGCAGTTCCTTCACGAAGGCGCCGGCCTTGGCACCGCTGAGCGTAGGCGGTACGCGAAGGCTGAGTTTCACCGCCGTAAGCGGACGCAGCACGTTGCCGGCGCTGTCCAGCGGCGGGATGCCGCCGACGCCGGTCACGGCCAGTTGCGGGCGCCAGGTGCGGTTGAGCACCAGCTCGGTCAAGTCGTCGGTCACCGGCTGCATGCCCTCGACCCACGGGAACTTGCTGAAGATGTCAGTGCCCAGCACCTCTGCCGATGCCTTTGCCTGTGCGATCCGCTCGGCGGGAATCTCGACGTAGAGCTCCTTCGGCTTGATCTTGCCGGTTTGCGGATCCTCCAGCCGCGACAGCAGGTCGCGCAGGATGCGGAAGCTGGACGGCACCACGCCGGAGGCGTCACCCGAATGAACGCCCTCCTCCAGCACCTGCACGCTGAGGTTGCCGCCGGTCATGCCGCGCAGCGACGTGGTCAGCCACAGCTGTTCATAGTTGCCGCAGCCCGAATCCAGACACACCACCAGCGAGGGCCTGCCGATGCGTGACGCCAGGTGATCGACGTAATAAGGCAGGTCGTAGCTGCCCGATTCCTCGCAGGCTTCGATCATGATCACGCAGCGTGCATGCGCGATGCCCTGCTCCTGCAGCGCCAGCAGCGCAGCCAGCGAGCCGAAGATAGCGTATCCATCATCGGCGCCGCCGCGACCATAAAGCTTGTCGCCCTTGATCACGGGCGTCCACGGCCCGAGGCCCTCGGCCCAGCCCGTCATCTCGGGCTGTTTGTCGAGGTGACCGTAAAGCATCACGGTGTCGTCGCCCTGCCCCGGCACGTCGATGAAGATCAGCGGCGTGCGTCCTTCCAGGCGCACCACCTCCAGCATGGCGCCCGGCAACTGGTCCAGTTTGGAGTGTGCCCAGGTTTCCATCAGCTTCACCGCGGCATCCATGTGTCCGTGGCTGGCCCAATCCTTGTCGAACATCGGCGACTTGTTGGGAATACGGATGTATTCCACCAATTGCGGCACGATCTCGGCATCCCACAAGTCGCTGACAAAACAGGACAGGCGGCTGGTATCCATGGAGCACACTCCGGCTTGCGAACAATGGACCATTGTAGCAGCGCGCTCCGGGCGCCCCGACACGCGAGACGGTCGCCGCCCACAGCCACATGCGCGCAATCCGCACGGTGGCCGGGCGGTGCTCCCGACTGCGCGCGCCGTCAGTGCCGCGCATCGTGGCAACGCGGCCTCGACCTGCCGCAACACCACCGTCAGTACCATTCAAGGAGGAAAGCCATGTTCCACAAACTCGCCACGCTCGCCTTTGCACTCACCCTCGCCGTGCCGGGCCTGCTGTTCGCGGCCACGCCGGTCAACATCAACCAGGCCGACGCCAAGACCATCGCCAAATCGCTCGACGGCATCGGCGCCTCCCGCGCCCAGGCGATCGTGGCCTGGCGCGACGCGCACGGCCCGTTCAAGAAGGCCGACGACCTCAAGCACGTCAAAGGCATCGGCAAGGCCACGATCGAACGCAACCGCAGTGCGATCCTGGTTTCCGATACGGCTGCCGGGAACGATGCCGCGGCCACGCCGGAGGCCAGGCACGGCAAAACCGCAGACGCCGAGTAAGCCGGTTCCGGAACCCGGCTGTTCCCGGGAGCCTGGCAGGCTTTGGTTGTCGAGGCGAGAATTTGACTTTGCGAGGACAGACTCCTGGCGATTTGCAGGCCCATCGAGGTTCCATGGGCCCAAAAACGGCGGGGTATGGACCGCACAGGCGGAGTCGCAGACCGGCATGACAAAGTCCGACGGACTCCTGGCAGGCGGCGCGCAGCGAACGCGTCGCCTGCGTTACACTCGCGCGCCGCATCTGCCGCCGCGTCGCCATGATCCTTCCGAGCTATCACATTGCCGCATCCTCCATCCGCGGCGCGGGCAAGGGCTTGTTCGTCGACGAAACCGTCGAGGCCGGCCGCATCATCACCGCGCCCGACCGTATCGACCAGACGTTTCGCCAGGCCGAAATCGATGCCTCGGCGGAGCTGCACACCCAGTGGCACGCCGCCGCACGCTGGTTCGAAGACCGCTACACGCTGTCGCCGGACTGGCCGGACGAGTGCTACATCAACCACAGCTTCACCCCCAACGCGTTGTGGCACCTGGGTTTTGTGTTTGCGCTGGCGGCCTTGCGGCCCGACAGCGAGATCACGGTGGACTACCGACACCTGCTGCCGCCCGGCCAGGCGGAGGATTTTGTCGATTCGGCCACAGGTGAGACAATTACCGGGTTGTCCTGGCAAGAGAGCCTGGCCAGCAGTACCCGGGCTCTTGCCGAACTGCTGGCAGCCACTCCGACCCGGGCGTGATGGCCTTGTCTGATAGTCAATCGTGATGTTTGAAATACCTACCATTGAAACGGCGCGCCTGCGCCTGACCGCGCTCACAGAGCAGCACTTCGACGACTACGCCACCATGCTGGCCGATCCGGACAGCACGCGCTGGGTTGGCGATGGTCAGCCGCTGGACCGCACCAATGCCTGGCGTTCCCTGGCCATGTTGCTGGGCCACTGGCAGCTGCGCGGCTGCGGCATGTGGGCGTTGGAGCTCAGGGAAAGTGGCGAGTTCATCGGCCGTGCAGGCCTGATGTACCCCGATGGCTGGCCGGATCTGGAAATGGGCTGGATGCTCAAACCGGACTATCACCACCAGGGCTACGCCACCGAGGCCGGCGGCGCCGTACTCGAATTCGCCTGGAAACAGCTGCATGCGCGCCGCGTGATCAGCCTGGTGCGCATCGGCAACGAAGCCTCCGACCGACTGGCCGAACGCCTCGGCGGCGAACACATCGAAAACATGGATTTCTACGGCAGCAACAGCCACGTGTTCGCGTACTATCCGCCGCAGCGCGAGCACAAGCGCGCGTACGCCTGAGCGGTCGCGGGTATCACAGGTCAGCCGCCGACTTCGCGCCACCCGGTTCCGCGGGAACGGCACGTTGCAAGTGTGGGTTGCACCTGCGCACTTCCGACACGCAATGCGAGTACGCCAGTGCGAGACTCCTTACACATGCCGATCCGAGACTCCTGATGCGCATTCTGCTGGCCGAGGACGACACTTCCATTGCCGAGGCCATCTGCGCGTCGCTGCGTCATGGCGGACATGCGGTGGATCACGCAGCTGCCGGCAACCTCGCCGACGCCGCCTTGCGCGATCACGACTACGACTTGCTGGTGCTGGATCTTGGCCTGCCCGGGCTCGACGGCAGTGAAGTCCTGCAGCGTCTGCGCAGCCGCGGCAGCGGCATGCCGGTGCTGGTGGTGACGGCGCGCGATGGTCTGCCTGAGCGCATCCGCGTGCTCGACCTGGGCGCCGACGACTATCTCGTGAAACCCTTTGCCCTGGCCGAGTTCGAGGCCCGCGTCCGCGCCCTGCTGCGCCGGCTCGGTAGCCAGGGCAAGCCCGAACTGGTCATCGGTCGCCTGCGGCTGGATGTCCCCGGTCACCGCGCCTGGATCGATCGCGTTCCGCTGGAACTGACCGCGCGCGAGTTCGGCCTGCTGGAGGCGCTGGCGCTGCGACCGGAGCGTGTCACCAGCCGCGCGCAACTGATCGACGCGCTGTGCGACTGGGACCAGGAGCTGACCGACAACGGGTTGGACATCGCAATTCATCGCCTGCGCCGCAAACTGGATGGCAGCGGCACCGGCGTGCGCACGATCCGCGGCCTGGGCTACCTGCTCGAGGAAACCGGCGAGACCGCGGGTGACCCCCGGTGAGCGGCTCGCCAGCGCTGCAGCGCCGCCCCAGCCTGCGCCGAAGACTGCTGCTGGTGCTGCTGGTGCCGATGGCCATCTTGTTGATCCTCGATGCCCTGCTCACCTACGGCGTCGCGCTGGCCTATGCCAACCGGGTGCACGACCGCGATCTCAGCGACGATGCCGTGATGCTGGCGAAGATGCTGGCCAACTCCGGGGTCGGCAGCCAGCTCAGTCCGCAGGCACGCTTCCTGCTCGAATACGATCGCGAAGGCCGTAGCTACTTCCAGGTGACCAGCGCACGCCACGGCCTGCTTGCCGGCAGCGCGCAGCTGCCGGCGGCGCCTGACGGGCCCAAGCCGGACCGCACGCCCCAGCTCTACAGCACACGCCTGGACGGGCATGCGCTGCGTGCATCGTCGGTGCGGACGGCAGCCCCGGATGACCCCACCGACAGCCTGGTCGTCACCGTTGCCGAAACCTTGCGCGACCGCCACCAGCAGGCCAACGAAATCCTGTTGCTGTCGATCCTGGTGCAGACCACGCTGATCGCCGCGGTGTTGTCGCTGGTCTGGTTCGGCGTCGGTCGCGGCCTGCGCGTGCTCGATCCGTTGACCACCCGGCTGGCCGCCCGGTCGCACGAGCTGACCCCGATCGGCGGCCCCGACGTACCGCAGGAAATCTTGCCGCTGACGCGCACCATCGACGCCCTGTTCAGCCGTCTGCGCGGTGTGCTGGCGTTGCATGACCGCTTCATTGCCGACGCGGCGCACCAGTTGCGCACACCGTTGACCGGGCTGAGCCTGCACGTCGACCGCGCGCTCGCGGACCCGAGCCCGGAAACCGTGGCCGACGCGCTTGGCCACATCAAACGGCTGACCCGGCGCGCGGCCCGTACCTCGTCGCAGCTGCTGGCACTCACCCGCGCACAAGCATCGCCGCTGGAAGTGGAGGTGCCTCGCCCGCTCGACCTGACCAGGCTGATTCCCGAAGCGGTGTCGCAGCGCG
>JBDTEG010000191.1:0-8239 GCA_039922695.1 Rhodanobacter sp.
CAGCTGCGTCAAGCAAGGCGGCAAAACGCGGGTCGTGCTGGTACGCAAGCACGAACGGATCGGTCAGCAGATTGATACTCGGGTCGCTTTGGGTCCAGGCGCGCTGCAACCAGTCAAACATCTGATCCGGTTGCTTGCGCAGCGCGTACAGGTCGGCAATGAGATACGGCTGGTCCTTGTGGTTCTTGTCCATGTAGTCGCGCAGCGCCGCATCGGCCTGCTTCCGATCGGGACCGATCTGTTGCGCCATGGCCTGTATCCAAGGACCGTAAACCGGATCGGACTCTTCCTTGGCGTCGCGCTGCGCGGCGGCGGCATCGCCGCGCAGGATGTCGACCGTGGTCAGAAGCGTATACGCCACCGGAAATCCGGGTTGCAAAACCAGCGTCTTGCGGATCGCCTTTTCGGCTGCATCCAGCTGGTGCTGCCCCAGCAGGACACTGGCCAGACTGGCATAGAAGCCCGGTCGAAGAGGGTCGGTGGCGATGGCTTTGCGGAACAGCTCGACCGCAGGCTGCATTTGGCCGACAGCCGCCAGCCCGCCGGCCAGGAAATTCATCGCGGTCGCATCGTTGGGCGCCAAGGCATGCGCCCGCTTGAACTGGTCCAGCGCACCCAACTGGTCGTTGTCGACGACGGCCATCAGGTAACCGCGATCGGTGTGGGTAAAAGCCGCATCTGGCGCCAGCGTCTGCTCCTTCGCCGCCGCCGCACGGGCCTGTGCGTAAGCTTGCCGGCGCGCATTGCCGGTCAGGAATCCCTGGCCCTGATTGATCAACGCATTGCACAGCAGGCCCCAGGCAAACGCGTAATCCGGATCAAGCTTGAGCGCTTGCCGGAACAGCGTGATCGCCTGGCGCGTACCGTCCTCGGTGCCGCTGCGAGCGAGCACGCGCCCTTGCAACATCAACTGGTAGACCTCGACGTTGCCACTGGGTGGCTTGTCGCTCGCCACGACGACCTTGCCCAGCAGTTTGATCTTGAGCGCCTCGGCCACGGCCTGGCCGATCTTCGACTGGATCGCGAACACGTCCTTCAATTCTTCGTCATAGCTGTGCGACCACACGTTGGTGCCGTCCACCGCGCGGATCATGCTCACCGTGACCCGGATCTGGTTGCCCTGCTGGAACACCGAGCCCTGGATCAGGTTGGCCACCTCCAAGGCCGCGCCGATCTGCGCCGGGCTGTCCTTGGAATTGCGAAACTTGAAGCTCGAGTATTTGCCGATCACCTTCAGTCCGTTGACCTGGGTAAGCTCGGAGATGAGCTCCTCGGACAACCCGTCGGAGAAATACTGTTGCTTGGGGTCGCCGCTTTCATTGCCCAGCGGCAGCACTGCGACCGACTGTTTCGGCACTTTCGCCAACGCGGCCGCGAGGGCCTTGGCATCGGCGACATTGGCCTGGCTGTCGGCATCGTGGTGGAGCACGAACTGGTTGGTGACCAGCAGCACCACAGCCACCAGCAGGACCGCAATGATCCAGCGGTCCGCCCTCTTGCCCGTGTGCTCCTGGATCGAGTCTCCGGGCGCGATCTCGCTCTCGAGCTTCAGTCCGGTGGGCGTGAACTCGTAAAACCAGGCAAAGACGCCCCAGAACGGAAAACCGATGACGCAGGCAACCACGAACCATTGGGTTATCCAGTTCGGGGCATTGAACACCGGCAGCAGTTGCGCCAAGCCTTGCGACAGCGCCCACGCCGCCGCCATGTACAACGTTCCCGCACGCAGCACGTTGCGGCGTTTGAGTTCACTGAAGAACGCCCCAGCTTTCATATGGTGGTCCCGGGCGAGCGGCTCCAAGGCCAGCGCCACAGTCTGTACCGCCACGGGAGCTCGCGCAACCTGGCTTTACCGAATCGAACGCCCGCGGATCGAGCGGCGCGCCAGCCTCGCCCATGTCTGGCAGCCGTGCAATCTGGCCGACCACGCGGTGTGGTCATCGGCGGCGTCCTGTCCGCACGCTCTCTCCTACCGGTCCGTTCGAGCAAGATCCCGGCGTCACCGAGCTCCGAGCGGCGCGTCGCCTGCACGTTTCCCGCGGAGTTAGCGGGAACGCTCGCTCGAACATCTCGTTCGATTCGGTGCGCAGTCTGCGATAGTCGGCAACCAAGGAGGCTGGTCCTCAGAGTTGCCTGGCGACGTAATCCCGCTCGACCTCATCCACGTGGTCGCGATCGGAGCCGCCCTGTGCGTGAGTATCCGTGACCACGGTCCCACCACCCGATCGGTTCCGTTTGCGGCGTCGCGTCGTGCGGCGGACAGCCTGCCGAAGACAACAACCCCACGGCGGCGGAAGTTCAGCTGGGAGAGCGCTCCGTTCGCCATGCGCAGGTCGAGGAATCGATCCTCTTCCGCCCACCCATGTTGTTTTGCGTGCGATCGCGGAACGTATTTGAAACTGCGTCCACACGCAGTTGTTTCGTGTCGAAAAACTTGACGCTTTGCGATTTCGGAGAAAAGTCAGGCGCAGCAAGGTTTCTGGGCCAAAATCTGGCGTCCGGGATTTCAGGACTGTCGACGAAGCTTACGTTTCCACACATTTTTAGCGAGAATTGAAAATAGAATATTTAACTGAATCAAATATTTACAAATTTGGCACGTGATTTGCTCTTTTTAGACGTTGCGGACAGTCTGTCGCGAAGCTGGCAATGGCATAGACAAGGACATAGGCATGCGTAGTTCGATAATCACGTCGCTGGCACTGGCCTGTGGCACATTCCTGGGCCTCGCGGCCTTCGGCGCCAGCGCTACCATCATCCACGTCGGGCTCAAGGAAGCTGCTGGCGACCAGACCTGGGAGTCCCCGATCATCGGTGATCCGCACGGCTATGTGGTGCTCAGCGGCTGGGAATATGACGACAGCGGATGGACCGGCGCCACCATAACCTACAAGGATGGCGGCGGTGCTGAAATTGGCGAGGGCGTTGCATGCAACCAGTTCCCAACGGATAACGCATGTGGCCAGAAAGAGATCGGCGCCACGCCGTGGCAGATGCTTGACCTCAACATCAGCCATCTCACTGGTTGGAGCAGCCTGACGCTCTATCTTGGCTCGGTCAACGCAACGGGTCACGGCAGCGGCGGTGGCGCAGCTGGCGACGAAACCGGGTATCTGCTCGGGGCCAAGTGTGCCGTAGACGGTGGCTGCGCACCGATCGAGCTGGCGAGCTGCACCGACTTCGGCAACGTCCCCGGTGCTCCGGGCACCTGCTCGTTCACGCTTACCTATGCGGACCTTCTTGGCATCAGCGATATCTGGGTAACACCCAGCATGACCAACCCGGACGGGTCCGACAACGCGAACATCCTGTTGGGCGGAGACTTCGTCCTGACCACCGTGCCGGAACCGAAGGCACTGGGCATCTTTGGATTCGGCCTCCTGCTGCTCGGCTTGTTCGTGGGTTTGCGTCGGCGCCGGACGGGCTGACAACCAGATCCAATGACCGTTTGATCTTGAGCGCCTCCGGAAACGGAGGCGCTTTTCATTGATCCAACCCTTTCGACTGCCTACGGGGTCCGCTAAGACATGCCTTCACAGGGATGGCGGCGGCTGAGGTTCCTTGGAGGTCTCCATGCCACGGAATTCAAGGGTTCGGCACAGGGAACACGCCAACCCCAGTACTCGCACACTTCATCTGGCCAGCCGTGGATCAGGGTTCGCTCAAACCGGCCTGCTTGCGCAAGGCGACAAAACGCGGGTCGCGTTGGTAGGCGAGCACGAAGGGGTCGTACAGCAAGCCAGCCATTTGCGGATCGTCTTGCGCGAAGGCACGCTGCAGCCATTGAAACATCTTGTCGGGTTGCTTGCGCAGGGCGAAAAGGTCGGCGACAAGATATGGCTGGGTCTTGCCATTTTTCACCAGGTAATCCTGCAAGGACGCGTCGGCTTGCCGGTGGTCGGGACTGGTCTGTTGTGCCAGTGCGCGTGCCCACGGCCCAAGCGCCGGATCGGTTTCCAGCTGCGCGTCCCGCAGCGCGGCGGCGGCATCACCGCGCAGGACGTCAATCTGCGTCAGGTTCCCATACAGTCCCGGATAATCCGGTTGCAGGGCCAGCGCCGTGCGCGTCGCCTGCTCGGCGGCATCGAGCCGCCCTTGTGCCAGCTGGGCGGTAGCCAGGCCGGCGTACCAGCCGTATTGCAGGGGATCGGTAGCGATGGCGTTGCGGAACAACTCGGCTGCCGGTTGCAGTTGTCCCTCGTTCAACAGTCCGAAGGCCAGGAAAACCATCGTTCTGCCATCGTTCGGTGCCAGCGCCAACGCGCGCTTGTATTCGGCCAGCGCGCCTGCCGGATCGTCGTCGATGGTCGACAACAGATAGCCGCGGACGGAGTATGTGCTCGCGACATTCGGCGCCAGAGCCTGCTGCCTGTTCGCCGCGACGCGGGCTTGCACATAGGCCCGCTGCCGTGCCTCGTCAACCTGGGTGATCTGCCCCAGATTGACGAAGGCAGTGGCCAGCGAGCCCCATGCATAAGCGTAATCGGGATCAAGCTTGATTGCCTGCTGGAGAAGCGGGATGCCCTGGCTGAAACCGGCTTCGGTCTGGCGCAGAACGAGCGCATGTCCCTGCAGCATGAGTTGATAGGCCTCGACATTGCCGCCGGGTGGCTTGTCGCTTGAGACGATGGCGTTGCCAAACAATTTGATCTTGAGCGCCGCGGCCACGGCGTTGCCGATCTGCGACTGGATCGCAAACACGTCCTTCAATGGCTCGTCATAACTGTGCGACCACACGCTGGTGCCATCCCCGGCGTTGATCATGCTGACCATGACGCGGATACGGTCGCTCTGCTGCTGCACTGAACCCAGGATAAGGTGGGCCACGCCCAGTGCGGCACCGATCTGTGCCGGGCTTTCCTTGCTGTCGCGGAACTTGAAGCTGGAATACTTGCCGATCACTTTGAGCCCGTTGACCTGGGTAAGGTCGGAGATCAGCTCCTCGGACAAGCCATCGGAGAAGTACTGTTGCCTGGGATCGCCGCTTTCATTGGCCAGCGGGAGTACCGCGACGGACTGTTTCGGGACTTTCGCCAACGCGGCGGCGATGGCCATGGCATCGGCGACATCGGCCTCACTTTCGGCGTCGCGGTGGAGTACAAACTGGTTGGTGATCAGCAAGACCACAGCTATGCCCAGCACCGCGATGATCCAGCGGTCCGCCCTTTTGCCGGTGTGCTCCTGGATCGACTTGCCTGGCTCGATTTCGCTCTCGAGCTTCAGCCCGGTGGGTGTGAACTCGTAAAACCAGGCGAACACGACCCAGAACGGAAAGCCGATGAAGCAGGCAATCACGAACCATTGCGTTATCCAGTTCGGGGCGTTGAACACCGGCAACAGCTGCGCCAGCCCTTGCGCCAGCGCCCACCCGGCCGCCATGTAAAACGTCCCTGCGCGCAGCACGTTGCGGCGTTTGATTTCGCTGAAGAATGCCCGTGCCTTCAAGCGACCATCTCCTCATGCTGGACCTCAGCGCTCGGGCCACAGGTTGCACCGCTGCAACAGCACATGCAACGTGGCATCGTGCACGCACCGCTGGCGAGCAACGTGGCAGTGACTGGTCCGCGAGCTCGCGAGGTGGATCATCCGCGCCCGACCACGCGACCGTACCACGGCCATTCCCCGCCTCCGTATACTGAGCCGTGCATGTGGCCATTGCGGCCACGCTCTCCACCGATGCAGTCCCCGGCCGAGGACTCGGCCCCAACCGACAACGGTTTGACATGACGATGCTTCGCGTCTGGCACGGATTGGGCTACATCGGCGATGGCGCCGTGTTGATGCCATGCGCACTGCTCCTTTTTGCGTGGTTGATCGTGACTCCGGCGACCCGACGTACCGGTGGGTGGTGGGCGGTTGCCGTGCTGCTGGTGGGCGGCGGCGTGGCGTTGAGCAAGGTTCTATACATGGTTTCAGGATGGCACCCGGCCGGGTGGAACTTCATCGGCCTCAGCGGCCACGCGGCGCTGTCATTTCTATTCTGGCCCTGCGCCGGCGCGCTCGTCACCGCTCGCAACCGCACCTGGCTGCGTATCGCCATGATCGGGCTGGGCGCGGGCCTCGCGCTGGCCATTTCGGTGTCGAGCTGGATATTGCGCGACCATTCCCTGTCGGAAGTCGTGGCGGGAGCCTTGTGGGGTGCGGCAGTCGCCACAGCCTTTCTGGTACTCACCTGGCGACAGGTGCCAGAAGCGCCGCTGATACGCAAGTGGATGATCGCAAGTCTGTTGCTTTTGGCGTTCTTCGCCTTTGGACACGAGTTCCCGTCGGAGCGAGTTCTTGGCCGGATCGCGTTGCTGGTGAGCGGGCCCACTTCCCTCCACACGCGTACCAGCCTGGGCCGGCAGGCTCAGTTGACAAGAAAACCGGCGGAGGGTCGGCAGGAGGATTCCCCGGCCGCGCGCACGCGGCACCCAGCCACGCCGTGACTGATGCGCAGCGATCGAGAGCTTGGCCTGCCCGCGCGGTGTAGCGTTTGCGCAGTGCGAGTCGCACGCGTCGTCAGCACGCGAGGAACCAAATCCGCATCCCGCGCTTCGTCGAGTCGTGCACCGGAACCACGCAAACCGCTGCCGCTGGCGTCGGAATGACCAGGCCAACCGCTGGCCGAAGCGCTGGAACGCAGGCGGCGTCTTGCTACACTCAGCGCATCTATGGAACGGGGATGCCCTGTCATGCAGCGGCTCAGGATCGATTTGATTGCGGCCGCGCGGCCAAACTTCATGAAGGTCGCGCCACTGTTTCACGAGTTGCACGCGCAACCCTGGTGCCGCGTGCGGCTGGTGCATACCGGCCAGCACTACGACAAGAACATGTCGGAGGCTTTTTTCAGTGACCTGGGATTGCCGGCGCCCGACCTGCATCTGGGCGTGGGCAGCGGCAGCCATGCCGAACAGACCGCCAACGTGATGATTGCCTATGAAGCGGCCTGCCTCGCGGATCGGCCAGACCTGGTCGTGGTGGTCGGGGATGTCAATTCAACGGTCGCCTGCGCGCTGGTCAGCTCGAAGTTGCACATTCCGGTGGCTCATCTGGAGGCCGGGTTGCGCAGCGGCGACCGCAACATGCCCGAGGAGATCAACCGACTGGTGACCGATACGCTGGCCGACATCCTGTGGACGCCGTCACCGGACGGGGACGAGAACCTCGCCGCCGAAGGGGTGGCGGCGGAAAAGGTCACGCGCGTGGGCAACATCATGATCGATTCCTACGAACTCATGCGCGAGCGCATCGATGCCAGCGGCGAGCGACGCCGGCTCGGGCTGAAGCAGCAGGAGTATGCCGTGGTGACATTGCATCGGCCTTCCAACGTGGACGCATCGGCCCCGCTTGCGGCATTGGTCAGCCAACTGAAGAGCGTCGCGGCCAGGTTGCCCCTGGTGTTTCCGGTGCATCCGCGCACGCGCAAGAATCTGGAAGCCTTTGGTCTGTGGACGGAGCTGGCGGAAGCGCCCGGCGTGCACGTCACCGAGCCTCTGGGCTACGTGGATTTCATGAACGTCGTCTGTGGTGCACGCCTGGCCATCACGGACTCGGGGGGCATCCAGGAAGAGACCACGTACCTGGGCATACCCTGCCTGACCTTGCGCACCACCACGGAACGGCCGATTACCGTCACCGAAGGCAGCAACCGGCTGGTGACTGCCTTGGAGCTGGTGCCAGCGGTGGACAAGATTCTCGCCGGTGACTGGTCGCATGGACGCAAGCCGGATCTCTGGGACGGCCGCACCGCGTCGCGCGTGGCGGCCGACATCCGTCGCCGGCTGCTGGTCACCTCGCCTGGCAGGGCTCAGGAAACGTCTGGCCCCGAAACCTCCGGCCAGCATGCGCTGGGAAATGCCTGAATTCCGCAGAGCTTGCGCGCACGGTTGAGCGCAGGCCACCGGGTCACGCATCGGGGATCGTCCGACTATGCACATGATCGTCATTGCCAGCTATCTGACCGCCGCCATCGCGTTCCTGGTGGGCACGGTGTTGCTGGCGATCAGTTCGCGCGGCCACCGCACCGGTACGTTGCTGATACTGGCCATGGCGGCGACCGTCGGGTGGGGCGCGTTTCTCGCGTATGCCGAGTGGCAACCCTCCGCGGCGGTCAACTCGATCCTGCTTGCCGAGGTGCTGCGCTACGGTGGCTGGCTCGTTTTTCTGAGCGCTCTCTTCAGTGCCTTGCCGATGTCCGGGCTTCTGCGCGGTTTGCGCATCGTCGCCCACGTGCTTTGGGTCCTGCTCGCCATTTATT
>JBDTEG010000192.1:0-6817 GCA_039922695.1 Rhodanobacter sp.
CATCGCGCTGGTGCAGGAATAGCGGTTTGCGCAGATCCGCGGCGATTTGCAACTGGCGTTCGAACGCCTGCAGTTGCGCCTCGCGTGGGGAGTAGTTGCGGTTGTAGTCGAGCCCGGTCTCGCCGACCGCGCGCACCAGCGGACCTTGTGCCAGCTCGCGCAGCAGCGCATCGGTGGTGTCGTCGTAATCGACCGCGTGGTGCGGGTGCACGCCGGCAGTGGCAAACAGCTTGCCCGGGTACGCGTGAGCCAGCGCCGTGGCCTGCCGACTGGCCTCGCCCGACGCGCCGGTTACGATCATCCGTTCCACTCCGTGCGCGCGTGCCCGTTGCAACACGGCGTCCAGATCGTGCTGGAAGGATTCGTGAGTGAGGTTTGCTCCAATATCCAGTAACTGCATGTCCGGCCTGTAGGTAGAAGGGGGTGGAATGTTGGTGACGAAGTGTGGACGGGTGCCTGGAATTATTCCAATGGGCGAGCGTGCGGCGTGCCTCCGAATTAACTGTCATGACTATTTTTGCCACGTGCATGAGCGCATGCACGACGCTGCCTTCGCTGGCTGAAGTGCCAGACCCAGCACGTTCCGGGATCATCGCATTGGGCTACACTCTCGTGGCATCGACAATGGCGATGACGAAGCAGCGCGCCCACGTGCTGCCACAGGGGATGACCATGAGTGAAGTGCTCGATCCGGGCGTCGCGTCGACCGCGGCGGCCGGTACCGATAGGCCGTTGCCTTCACCGCCGCCGCCAAGCCGTGCAGGATCGTCGCCCGCAGCGCTGGCGACCGCATTGCTCGGCGCGGCGGCACTGGCCGGTTGCGGCGGCGGCGCGGGCCTGAACGCACCGCCTGTAACTGCGGGCTCGGGGCCCGCACCTGCACCCGCGCCATCCGCCCCGCAGCCAACGCAAGCGCAAGCGGCACGCTTCCTGGGTCAGGCGGGGTTCGCCGCCAACTCGACCGACATGGGTACGATCACTTCGACGGGTTACCAGCGTTGGCTGGACAACCAGTTCGCCATGGCGGTGGTGAAGCCGTCGGCCTGGTCGTGGGTCCAGGCGCAGGCGGTGAAAAACACGCAAGCCTATCTCGACTTCAGCATCTGGCGCCGGCTCATTTCGTCGCCCGACCAATTGCGCCAGCGTGTGGTGCTGGCGCTTTCGGAAATCTTCGTCATCTCGACCGGACAACTCAACGGCGTGACTGACCCTGCTTCACTGGCGGCCGCTTTCTGGGACACGCTTGAACAGAACGCGTTCGGCACCTTCCGGCAACTGCTCCAGGCGGTATCACTGTCCGGCGCCATGGGCTCGTTCCTCAATATGCGCGGGAGCATCAAGGTCAATCCGAAAACAGGCGGCCAGCCGGATGAGAACTACGCGCGCGAGGTGATGCAGCTGTTCACCATCGGCCTGGTGCAGCTCAACCCCGATGGCACATCGAAGCTGGATGCCAACAAAAAGGAAATCTATACCTATGCACAGGAACAGGTGACCGCGTTCGCGGCGGTACTGACCGGCTGGAACTTCGACCTGGCCAAAGGAGTGGCGCAGGCGGATGATCCGGGTTTCGCCACGCGCCCCATGGTCAACGATCCGACCAAGTTCTCCACCGGCGACAAGGACGTGCTGGGCACCGCCATCCCGGCCAGCGTGGACGGCCCGACGGCGCTCGGCATGGCGCTGGACGTTCTTTCCAACCATCCCAACAATGGCCCCTTCGTCGGGCGTCAGCTGATCCAGCACCTGGTCAGCTCCAACCCCAGCCCGGCCTATGTCAGTCGCGTCAGCGCCGTGTTCAACAACAACGGCAAGGGCGTGCGTGGCGATATGCGCGCGGTGATCAACGCGGTGTTGATGGATCCCGAGGCGCGCACAGCGCCCCAAGGCCTCGCCAACGGCAAGCTGCGCGAACCCATCGTGCGCTTCGTGCAGTGGGCGCGGACCTTCGGGCTTGCCTCGCCCGAGGGCTTGTGGGATATCGGCAACCTGTCAGATCCCGGGAGCCGGCTCGGGCAGAGCCCACTGCGTGCACCGTCCGTATTCAATTTTTTCGCGCCCGATTACGTGCCTTCCAATTCGAAGCTGGGCGACAACGCCATCACCGCACCCGAATTCCAGATCTACACGGAAACCACGGTGGCGGGATATCTGAACTTCATGCAGAGCGTGATCCAGTATGGCCTCGGCGGTGGAACCAGCGGTTCGGTGACGGGCTCGAAGAGTTCCTGCACGCCCAACTATGCCGGCGAACTCACCTATGCGAGCGATCCGGCCAGCCTGGTCGCACGTTACAACCTGCTGCTCGCCGGCGGTGGTCTGGGCGCGGACACGATCGCCACGATCACAGACGCCGTAACGAACGTGAAGGTGGATTCGACCAACCCAAATCCGGGCCTGAACAATCGCGTCTGGGCGGCCATTTTTCTGGTGATGGCTGCACCCGACTATCTGATACAGCAGTGAGGCCCTCATGCACATAGGCAAAACCACGGATTTGCAGCGTCGCGAATTTTTGCGCCGCGCCATGATCATGAGCGGATACGGCCTGGCCGCGCCGCTGGTCTCCACGCTCGGCCTGGTCGGTGCCGCATCCGCCGCCGGAACTCCGACCGACTACAGGGCACTCGTATGTGTATTTCTATACGGCGGCAACGATTACGGGAACACGTTGATCCCGTATGACCAGCCCAGTTACGACGCCTACAGCGCGATCCGCCTGACGCTGGCCACGGCGCGTGACCAGCTGGCTGGCACGGTGTTGAAGCCATCGGTGGCGTTGCCAAATTCTCGCGTCATGGCCCTGGCACCAACGCTTGCTCCGTTGATGCCCATCTTCAATGCCGGCCACCTCGCGGTGATGCTCAACGTCGGTAATCTGGTGCAACCCACCACCCTGGCGCAGTACAAGGCGAACACCGTGCCGCTGCCGCCGAGGCTGTTTTCGCATGCCGACCAGCAAACCGAGTGGCAGACGAGCGGCCCGAGCAGCGTCATCACGGGGTGGGGCGGACGCATCGCCGACCTGGTCATGGGGGCAAACACCTATCCGACGTTCTCCAGCGTCAACGTGACCAGCAACGCGGTGTTCATGGCAGGCAAGAAGGCCAACCAGTACCAGATGTCCTCGTCCGGCCCGGTCGCCATCAATGGGTTGAGCAGAACCATCTATGGTTCCAGCAGTGTGCCCTCCGCGCTGCGCGCCCTGATCACCAGCCCGCGCAACCAGTGGCTGGAGCAGGACATCAACGCGATCGCGAGTCGTTCCATCGATGCGCAGGCAACTTCTTCGGCTGCGCTTGCCGCGGTTCCCCCATTTGCCACGCCCTTCGACAGCACCAACTCCCTCGCCAAGCAGCTGCAGACGGTTGCCCGGATGATTGCGGCCCGGAAGGCACTGGGCGCCGGTCGCCAGGTGTTTTTCGTGTCCATGGGCGGCTTCGACCTGCATGACAGCCTTGCCGCCAAACAGCCAGGCCTCCTGGCCGGGCTCGCCAGTGCGCTGTCGAGTTTCCACGACACCACGGTCGAGTTGGGCGTGGCGAACCAGGTCACATCGTTTACCGCCTCCGACTTCGGTCGCACACTCAGTTCCAATGGCGACGGCGCCGACCACGGTTGGGGCAGCCATCACCTGGTCATGGGTGGTGCCGTCAACGGCGGGCGCTTCTACGGTGTCGCGCCGGACGTCAGCGTCAACGGTCCGGACGACGTCGGACAGGGTCGTTTATTGCCTACCACCGGGGTTGACCAGCTGGCTAGTACGCTGGGTAAATGGATGGGCGTATCGGACACCGATATCACCACCGTGGTGCCGCAGATCTCGAATTACTCCACGCGCAACCTGGGTTTCATGACGGCCTGAGCCATTACCGCAAATAATTGCGGGAACAAGGCGGAAAAGTCGCCGATTTCCCTCCGTGCGCCGTCCTCATCCGCGTAATCGCGTTCGGACTTGCAGCACGGCCGCGCGCGAATTCGGCGGGCGGGTCGCCGCGGATTGCAGCGAACGTGAACAAGGTCCGGCAAAGCATTGGACGATATTCGCCAGTCATCGTCGGGATGTGATAACAATGACGTTTGCCACGTGGCGCCGGTGGGTGCGACGTGGTCTACGCATTGCAATGAGCGGGGTGGACAATGTCGGCAGCGATCGAGCCGGCGATCGGCGGAGCGGGCGTGGGCGTGGACGACCGGGAGGCGGAAGTCTGCGCATGGCTGGTTGCTCGCGGTCGCCTCAAGGACACGGACCTGGGCCGTGCGCGGCGGCTGCACGAAGAGTCGACCGAAGGCACCCTGACCACGCTGATGGCGCGGCTCGGGTTGGTGTCCGAGCGAGACCTGGCCGAGGGCTGGGCCGAATTGCTGCAGGTGCCGTTGTTGTCCGCGCGCGATGCGCCGGAACTGCCGCCAGCGGACCTCGAACTTTCGTTGCGCTTCCTCAAGCAACAACACGTGGTGCCGGTGCAGGACGGAAGCGATGGGTTGGCGCTGCTGGTATCGGATCCGGCCGACCCCTATCCATTGCAGGCAGTCGAACTGGCCGCTGGCCGGCCGGTTGCGCTGCGCGTCGGCCTGCGCTCGGAAATCGACGGTCTGATCGAGCGCTACTACGGCAGCGGTCGTTCGGCGATGGGTACGATCGTGGAGAACCTCGAGGGCAGCGCCGCCGAAGAGGATGACGTGGAGCATTTGCGCGATCTCGCTTCCGAGGCGCCGGTCATTCGCCTGGTCAACCTGATCCTGCAGCGCGCCGTCGAACAGCGCGCGTCTGACGTACACATTGAACCGTTCGAGAACCGGTTGAAGGTGCGCTACCGCATCGATGGCGTGCTGCACGAGGTGGAGGCGCCACCATCGTCGTCGACCGCTGCCGTGATTTCGCGTGTGAAAATCATGGCGCGACTCAATATCGCCGAGCGCCGCCTGCCGCAGGATGGTCGCATCCAGCTGCGCGTGCAGGGCAAGGAACTGGACTTGCGCGTGTCCACCGTGCCGACCAGCTTCGGCGAATCGGTGGTGATGCGCATCCTCGATCGCGAATCGGTGGTGTTCGATTTCGCCTCGCTCGGCTTCACCGACAGCTTCCAGTCGCGCTTCGTCGACGTGCTCAATCGTCCGCACGGCATCTTGCTGGTGACCGGCCCGACCGGCTCCGGCAAGACCACCACGCTGTATACCGCGCTGACGCAGATCAACACCACGGACGTGAAAATCATTACCGTCGAGGACCCGGTGGAATACCAGATTGAAGGCATCAACCAGATCCAGGTGAAGCCGCAGATCGGGCTGGATTTCGCCAGCGCCTTGCGCTCGATCGTGCGCCAGGATCCGGACGTGATCATGATCGGCGAAATGCGCGACCTGGAGACCTGCCGCATCGCGATCCAGTCCGCGCTAACCGGTCACCTGGTGCTGTCCACGCTGCACACCAACTCCGCTGCCGGTGGCATCACGCGGTTGCTCGACATGGGCGTGGAGGACTACCTGCTCGGCTCCACCGTCAACGGCATCCTGGCGCAGCGGCTGGTGCGCCGCCTCGATCCGGAGACGGCCATCCCGTACGAGGCGCTGCCCGAGGTGATCGAACAGTTCGAACTGGAGAAATACACCGACGAGCGCCCGATCAAGCTGTGGAAGCCGGGCAGCAGCGCCGCCAACCCCAGCGGCTACTACGGGCGCCGCGCGATCATGGAATTCCTCACCATGAGCGACGCACTGCGCCGGCTCGTGATGCAGCACGCCAACGAGGGCGACATCGAAAAGCAGGCTCGCCGCGAAGGCATGCGCACCATGTACGAAGACGGCATCGCCAAGGCCGTCGCCGGCATCACCACGCTGGAGGAGGTGATGCGTGTTACGCAGGAAGGCTGAGAATCGCGCCGCCGCGGAGTTGAGTCATGCGGGGATGCCCTCTCCCATCCGGGGAGAGGGCAGGGGTGAGGGGCGGGTGCTCGCGGGAACTGTTCCAATTGAAGCTCTCGTCCTTGTAGTTTTCCCGCGAGTCCCCGCCCCTCACCTCGATCCTCTCCCCCAAGGGGAGAGAAAGGACAGGAGATTCCTTGCAGCGTGGCGGATGGCGGTCCCATGACCCAGTTCAGCTACAAAGCCGTCAGCGACGCCGGCGAGACGCTGCGGGGCCAGATGGAGGCGGCCAGTATCGAAGAGGTCATCGGCCGGCTGCAGGACCAGGGCCACACGCCGCTGGAGGCGCGACCGGCGGATGGCGCGCCGGGTAGCAGCGTTCTGGCGACGCTGTTCAAGCGCGGTCCATTCAGCGGCGATCAGCTCGCCCAGTTCACCCATCAACTGGCGACCCTGCTTGGTGCCGGTCAGCCACTGGATCGGGCGCTGACCATCCTGCTCGAACTGCCCGAGAGCGAGTCGGCCATGAGACTGATCGAGCGCGTGCGAGATCGCGTTCGCGGCGGCACCACGTTGTCCTCGGCGCTGGATGAGGAGCACGGCGTATTTCCCAGGCTTTACATCAGCCTGGTGCGTGCGGGTGAGGCCGGCGGCTCGCTGGAAGGTACCCTGCGCCGGCTGGCCGATTACCTCGAGCGCGCGCAGGCGCTGCGCGGCAGCATCGTCAACGCGCTGATCTATCCGGCGTTCCTGATGGTCGGCGTGCTGGGTTCGCTGGTGTTGCTGCTGGCTTATGTGGTGCCGCAGTTCGTGCCGATCTTCGAAGACATGCAGGTGCCGATCCCGTGGATCACCCAGGCTGTACTGGTGCTGGGCAATACCTTGCAGGCGTGGTGGTGGCTGATCCTGCTGCTGCTCGGCGGCGGCATCTTTGTGTGGCGCACCCGTCTGC
>JBDTEG010000193.1:0-8852 GCA_039922695.1 Rhodanobacter sp.
CTTCAGCGCGCCGCCTTCTTCAACATTCCCTTCACCGCGTCGTAATTGCCGTCGTTTGCCGCTGCGGGCAGGCCCAACAGATGGGTCATCAGCGGGTAGACATCCACGTTCGGAAACGCCGGGACTCTCGCGCCAACCCGGAATGCCGGGCCGTGGGCGATGAAGACGGCCTGCATCGAGGGGTCGGCGTTGTCGTAGCCGTGGTTGCCCACGCTGAGCGACCCGTTCAGCCTGGCCGGGTTGGTGCTGGTGGTGATGCGCCAGTGCACGTTCGCCAGGCATGACAGTTGCGGCACCCGCGGATTGCGGCCGTAGTGCAGGCGCGCCGGCACCCGACTCTTGTCCCAGCAGCGCATGTGACGTTGCGGCCGCTCGAGCTGCTTCTCGATGGCCGCGAAATTCGCCAGGTCCGCGGCGCTGTCCGAGCGCGGATTGAAGCCGGCCAGGGTACCGGTGCTTACCACCTGGACCTGGTCCAGCGGGATGAGCTGATCGATCAGCACGCTGTTCGGTTCGGGCACGGCGGCCATGCCGTGATCGGAGACGACGATCACGTTGATCCGCTGGAACAGGTCGCGCTGTTTGAGGCCCTTCACCAGGCGCGCCAGCGCGGCATCGGTGACACGCAGGGCCACATCTTCCTGGGGTGATTCCGGACCATATTTGTGCCCGGCGTGATCCACCGCGTCGAAGTACAGGGTGAGGAAGACGGGCCGCTTGGCCGGTGGCAGATCGAGCCATGCCAGCACCTGGTCGACCCGCTGATCCGCCGTGACGCTTTGCTTGAATGGTTTCCAGTAATCCGGGCGATAGCCGTGGATTTCGGCCTCCGATCCGGGCCAGAACATGGTCGCCGTGCGCAGTCCGTGCTGGTCGGCAGTCACCCAGATTGGCGTGCCTTCGCTCCACCAGCGACCGTCACTGACCGCCTTGCGGTTGCTCATCGAGAACTTGCCCAGGCGCGGGTCGACCATGGAGTTGTCGACGATGCCGTTGCCATCGGGGCGCAATCCGGTGACGAGGGTGTAATGGTTGGGGAAGGTCAGGGTAGGAAACGAGGGCTGCATCGACACGGCCTGGACACCACTCTGCGCCAGCATCGCCAGGGTCGGACTCAGGCCGCGCTCGAGGTAGTCATAGCGATACGCGTCGATCGAGATCAGCAGGAGCGGGGTGGGCTGGCTGGTGGCGGCGCTGGTGACGGTGGGCAATGACGGCTGGTGCGCGCAGCCCAGGCTGCTGCCGGCAAGTGCGCAAAGCAGCAGACGAAACAGTATTTTCATACAGCGAGCCTCAAACTTGGGTCAATCACCCCACATGATCGCGCAGAGTCATGGCCATGGCACGTTTTGTCTCGTTCCGCATGCTTCAACCGCTGTTGATCAGCGTACTCGTCCTGGCGCCCGGCGGCTTGGCCTGGGCGTGGCAGTCTGTTGCCCCGCCACCGGCGAGGCCTCGGCTTGTCGTGCCACCGCCGGATGCGCAGTTCCAGCAAGCCGCTCGCCAACAGCAGGTCACTACCCAGTTGCAGAAGAGCCAGCTGGAGCAGCAACTGCATCAATCCGTGGCCGACCAGGCCAAACTGCCAGGCGCGAGTGATCCAGCCTTGCAACGTCAGCTGGATCAGGCCGACCAGGCGCAGCGCGACCGTGATCGCGCCGCGCAGCAGGATCTCGTCGATCGCTATCGGAACCAGGCAGCCACGCTGCCGCGGGTGATACCGCAGGACGCGCCGGCATCGTCGCGCAGCGGTGGCTGATCAGCTCATCCAGTCCGGCGGGGACGCACGGCCTGCACCAGCAGCATCAGCAGCGCCGCCAGGTCCAGCCACGCGAACCAGTTGCCCAAGCGACTGTAGAGCGTGCGGGTTTCGCGCAACGGCAGTTCGCCGACCAGCTCGGCATCGTGCCTTTCGCTGGAGGCCTCGGCGACCACGCGACCGCGGTCGTCGCTCAGCGTGAGCCGCCCCGAACGCGCTGCGCGCGCAACCGCAAAGCCGCTTTCCACCCCGCGCATGATCGCCATGCGGCTGTGCAGCCAGCCATCGAGGCTGAAGTCCCATGCCGGTACCAGCAGCAGTTGTGCACCGCGCGCCGCGTAAGCCCGGCCGATGTCATGGAAATCCATGTCCTTGCAGATTGCCAGGCCGGTGCGCGGCGTGCCATCCAGCATCCGATAGCCGTTGCCCGGCGTGTACTGATTCTCGAAGCCGGGAATCAGGTGATGCTTGTCGTAGGTGACAGGCATATCGGAGGCCGGCTGGAACACCATCACGCTGTTGCGTTCGGCCTGCGGGTCGCTCTTGTCGTCGATGCCGATATCCAGGACCAGGTGCCGTTCGCTCGCCAGTTCGGCAAACGCGGGGATCGTGGTGTCCGTCGTGGCGAACGAAGTCTCCGGGATCAGGACGACGCGGGCACCCTGGTCCGCGAGATGGTCGATCGCCTCGACATAGCGCGCCTCGAGGGCCCGCCCCTGCGCATCGTGCAGGGCAGGTCGGATCGGTTTTTCAAGCGACACCAGGCCGACGCGCACGGTCGAAGTGGCCGGCGCCTGCAGGCGCCAACCGCCATAGCCGATCACCGCCACCAGCAGCAGGGTGGTCATCGTGAAGATCCCGGCGCGAGCATGCCTCGATGCGTGCGTTGACCATGGGACGGCCAGCGCAGCAGGTACCAGCAGTAGCAGGAAGCTTATGCCCCATAGTCCGGTGAGCGCGGCCACTTGCAGGATCGGCAGCGCGTCCATCTGGGTGTAGCTGACGCTGCCAAACGTGCCGTGCGGGGAGAGTTGCGTGTTGACATATTCGATCGTCACCCACAGCGACGGCACCGCGAGCACCGCCGCGCCAGGGCGTCCTCGCGCCAGCAGGTGCCGAAACAGCAGGACGCACAACGCCAGTGCGATTCCCGGTCCCGCAATGGCTGGCACGATGATGCTCGTGGGCAGGCGAATATAGCCGTGCAGGTACTCCCACTGGTTCAGACCGCCGATCGCATAAGCCGCGAATGCAGCCAGTGCAGCCCAGCGTGCGCGGATGCGCGGTGCGAGCAGAAGCACCGGAAGCGGCGCCAGCCAGGTGAGCCACCACGCCGGGTGCAGGCCGCTGCCGAACCACCAGCCCAGCGCCGAAAGCATCACCGCGGCAACGCCGAGGACAAGCCGCTTGCGCTCAATATCGGATGCCATCGATCACCCTCCCCAGCGATTCGAGGTAGAACGTGCGGAACTGTGCTTCGTCGTAGCTGAAACGGCCGGCGCGGTACAGCGCGATCAGTCCGTGCGAATGCGCCCAAAGCGTCATCGCCACGTCCCACGGATCCGCCTTGCGCAACACCTTCAGGCGCATGCCCTCGGCGATCGCATCCGCGATCACCGTGAGCGTGGGCGACTGGCGCTCGCGAAAGCCCTCCGGAAAACGGCGCGCGTCGTCGCGCGGCAGCGAAAACGCGTGGTCAAACAGGTGCGGATGTCTGAGCGCGTAATCCAGATAAGGAGTCATCAGCGCCTGCAACCGCTGCAGCACGTCGGGATGTCGCGCCTGCGCTTCCCACTCGTGCGCGATCGCCTGGAAACTGTCATCGGACAGACGCTTGAGCAGCGCCTCGCGACTGGGAAAATGCCGGTAAATCGCCATCGGTGTGATGCCGACCGCCTCCGCCACGCGACGCATGCTCACCGCCTCGGCGCCGCCGCGTTCGAACAGTTTGAGTGCGGCGCGGCGGATTTTCTCGGCGGTGGTCAGGCGCGTCATGTATACAGTGTATACGTAGAATTTTCGCGCGGTCAATATCCCGGCAACAAGGTTCGGCTCAGAACGGTGCGCCCGTCAATCGGCAACGCCGAACAGGTCGCCATGCGCGACCTGTTCCTCGAGGGACAGCAGCCGGCGTTTCGTCGGCAAGCCGCCACCGAAGCCGGTGAGGCTGCCGTCGGCGCCGATCACGCGATGGCACGGCACCACGATGGGCAGCGGGTTGCGCCCGTTGGCCGCGCCGACGGCGCGCATGGCCTGCGGCTTGCCGATGCGCCGCGCGAGTTCCCCGTAGCTGATCGTCGCGCCATACGGAATGCGGCGCAGTTCTTCCCAGACTTCCAGCTGGAACGGCGTGCCAGCCGGCTGCAGCGGCAGCTCGAATTGCTGCCGCTCGCCGGCGAAATATTCGTCGAGCTGGCTGCGTGCAAACCGTAGCGGCGCCGTGGCGCGAATCCAGCCGGGATGTGCCTGCTTCGGGTGGCGCTCATGCTCGAAGCGGATTTCGCGCAGCCCGTGCTGGTCGGCGACCAGGCGCAAGGTACCGACCGGGCTGTCCATGTCGTCGTAGTGGATCGTGTTCGACGTCATGTGTCTGCCTCCGGCTTGCTGCGGGGTGGTTTTGCGGGGTGAGCGGAGCTTGCGCGCCACAAATGGATCACCGCATAGGCGCGCCACGGTCGCCACGCGTCGGCCAGGGCGGCAAGCGCCTTGGTGCTCAACTCCGCGCTGTCACTCGCGGCGGCACGGCGCAGGATCAGGTCCGCCGCGGGAAATGCATCGGGATGGCTCAATGCCCGCATCGCGATGTAGTGCGCCGTCCATGCGCCGATGCCGGGCAAGGCGACCCAGCGCGCCACGAAATCCTCCAGCAGCTGATCGGGGCGAAAGTCCACGCGTCCGTCCAGCAGCGCCTGGGCGAGGCCGCGGATCGTGGCGGCGCGCGCGGTGGTCAGGCCAAGCTGTTGCAGATCCGCGTCCGCCAGTTGCGTCGGCGTGGGAAACAGACGCTCCAACCCGGCGGGCAGCAGTGCGCTCACCGCTTCGCCGTAACGCTGCACGATACGAGCGGCCAGTGTGCGTGCGGCCGCCACGCTGACCTGCTGGCCGAGCACGGCGCGTACCGCAATCTCGAATCCGTCCCAGCCACCGGGCAGGCGCAGGCCCGGTCGCTTGCGCAGCAGCGGTTTCAGCAGCTTGCTGGCGCCGAGCGTCGCGGCAATCGCGCGGGGATCCGCATCCAGGTCGAACATGCGCCGCAGGCGCGTCACCAGCGGCAGCAATTGCGCGGGTTGGGCACCATGCAATTCCAGCTTCAATGCATGCTTGTCGCCGGGCCATGCGCCGAGCTGCAGCCATCCCGCCGTGTCGGCAGGACCGAACACGCGCATGTACGAGCGTTCGGTGACTTGCTCGACGCCAGGGAGCGCGCGCGTGCGCAGGAAAGCCAGCATGGCGTCGAAGTCGTACGGCGGCCGATAGACCAGCCGCAGGACGAGGCCGGCCCCAAGTACCGCCCGCGGTTGCCGGCGCAGTTCGCGCGGTGCCATCCGGTTCGCGCTGGCAAACGCGGCGTTGAAGCGGCGCAGGCTGCTGAAGTCCGCGGCGAGCGCGACTTGCGTGACCGGCAGCGCCGTCTCGGTCAGCAACTGCTTCGCAAACAGCAGGCGGCGCGTCGTATACACATCGATCGGTGGCGCACCGAGATGCGCCACGAACAGCCGGCGCAACTGCCGCGCGCCGACCCCGACCCGCGCCGCCAGTTGCTGCAGCGATTGGTTGGCGAGTTCGCCGGCATCGATCAGTTTCAGCGCGCGTGCCACCACGTGTTCACCGCGATGCCACACCGCGTTGCCCGGTGCCAGTTCCGGCCGGCAGCGCAGGCACGGCCGGAACCCGGCCGCTTCGGCTGCGGCAGCGCTGGCGTAGTAACGGACGTTGGCCGGTTTCGACGCCGGCGCCGGACATACCGGGCGGCAATAGATGCGGGTGCTGGTAACGGCGGTGAAGAACAGCCCGTCGAAGCGCGCATCGCGGCTCAGGCGGGCCTGTTCGCAGACGGCATGGGCGGGCAGGGTGGCGATCGGTGCTTCGGACATGGCTGAAGGCTAGCACTGCCGCCACGGCCAGACTCGCCGTTTTCGGACATCGATGCAAATGAGGCGTGCGGCACACGCCGCGGCGGTCGCGGAGCATCCCGGCCTCGGTCGTATCGCTGTTGCGGGGGTTGTCTTCCGATCCACGGAATCGCGGAAGACGGCGGCGATCGACGATGGTTTGCCCTGGCTGCAGGCGACAGTTCGTGCCGGTGCTCGCGGCGCTCCGCCGACGCCTGACCGCGACGGGGCGATTGCGGCCCGGCGCTATACTCGAACGGGTCACTTTCAGGAGCGCCTCGCCATGAACGCACCCACCCGTATCGACACGACCCGCGTGATCAGTCCGCCGCGTGGCAGCAAGCTCACCTGCAAGAACTGGTTGATCGAAGCGCCGTACCGGATGATCCAGCACAACCTCGATCCCGAGGTGGCGGAGAACCCGGCCGAATTGGTGGTGTACGGTGGCATCGGCCGCGCCGCGCGCAACTGGGAATGCTACGACGCCATCCTGAAGGCGTTGCGCGAGTTGAATCCGGACGAGACGCTGCTGGTGCAGTCCGGCAAGCCGGTCGGCGTGTTCAAGACGCACGAGGATGCGCCGCGCGTGCTGATCGCCAATTCCAACCTGGTGCCGCATTGGGCGACGTGGGAGCACTTCAACGAGCTCGATAAAAAAGGCTTGATGATGTACGGCCAGATGACCGCCGGTTCATGGATCTACATTGGCTCGCAGGGCATCGTCCAGGGCACCTACGAGACGTTTGTCGAGATGGGCCGCCAGAGCTACGGCGGCGACTTGAAGGGGCGCTGGATACTCACCGCAGGCCTGGGCGGCATGGGCGCCGCGCAACCGCTGGCGGCGGTGATGGCTGGTGCATCAATGCTGGCGATCGAATGCCAGCAATCGCGCATCGATTTCCGGATCAAGACCGGCTACGTCGACGAGCAGGCGAACGATCTTGATGACGCGCTGGCGCGCATCGAGAAGTACACGAAAACCGGCGAGGCGAAATCCATCGCGCTGCTCGGCAACGCTGCGGACATCCTGCCCGAGCTGGTACGTCGAGGCGTGTGCCC
Organism: Rhodanobacter sp.; assembly: GCA_039922695.1. GTDB lineage: Bacteria > Pseudomonadota > Gammaproteobacteria > Xanthomonadales > Rhodanobacteraceae > Rhodanobacter. Next base: position 6,931 of record JBDTEG010000193.1, read on the forward strand.
CGACGCCGTCACCGATCAGACCAGCGCGCACGACCCGGTCAACGGCTACCTGCCGCAAGGCTGGACGGTGGAGCAGTGGTTCGAGCGCCGCAAGAACGATCCGCAGCGCACCCGCGACGCCGCCAAGCGCTCGATGAAGATTCATGTCGAGGCCATGCTCGCCTTCCACGCGCAAGGCATCCCCACCTTCGATTACGGCAACAACATCCGCCAGATGGCAAAGGACGAAGGCCTGAGCAACGCGTTTGCGTTCCCCGGCTTCGTGCCCGCCTACGTGCGCCCGTTGTTCTGTCGCGGCATCGGCCCGTTCCGCTGGGTCGCGTTGAGTGGCGATCCGGAAGACATCCTGAAGACCGACGCCAAGGTCAAGGAGCTGATCCCCGACGATGCGCACCTGCACCACTGGCTGGACATGGCCGAGCAACGCATCCAATGGCAAGGCCTGCCGTCGCGGATCTGCTGGGTGGGGTTGGGGCAGCGTGACAAGCTGGGGCTGGCATTCAACGAGATGGTGCGCAATGGCGAGTTGAAGGCGCCGATCGCGATCGGGCGCGATCATCTGGATTCGGGGTCGGTGGCTTCACCGAACCGCGAGACTGAAGCGATGAAGGATGGCTCCGACGCGGTGTCCGACTGGCCGATCCTCAATGCGTTGCTCAACGCGGTCAGTGGCGCGACCTGGGTGTCGTTCCATCATGGCGGTGGGGTAGGGATGGGGTATTCGCAGCATGCCGGGTTGGTGATTGTGTGTGATGGGACGCCCGAAGCGGATGCGCGGATTGCGCGGGTGTTGTGGAATGATCCGGCGACGGGGGTGATGCGGCATGCGGATGCGGGGTATGAGGATGCGGTGGAGTGTGCGAAGGAGATGGGGTTGAAGTTGCCGATGGTGTGATCGGCCATCTTGCCGAGCATACGGCATTGCCGTATGCTCGGCGAAAGCAGAAAGGAGTCTGCGATGCACGAATTCATCGAGTCATCCGTGTTTGCCAGGTACGTGTACGACTACCTTACGGACGAAGAGTACGCCGCCGTGCAGTGGTACTTGTCCCAGCATGTCGAAGCGGGCGATTTGATTCCAGGCTCTGGCGGCTGCCGCAAGATGCGCTGGGGTGTGGCAGACAAAGGCAAGCGTGGCGGTGTGCGCGTGATTTACTACGAAGTCTCCTAGGCAGGGCAGATCTGGCTGTTGGCTATCTATGCCAAGACCCGACAGGAAAACCTTCCGGCGCATGTCATACGGCTGATCAAAGACCATATGGTGAAGTCATGAAAAAACTGAGTAAAGAGATCCACGCCCGCGATGCGAAGCGCAACATTGGTGAGGAAGTGTTGGAAGCCATTCGCGAGATCAAGGCTGGCGGCGGCCGCCGGTTCGTCGTGCAGGTGAGCCAGGCGACCGAGGCCCGTATCAAGCTGGGGCAGTCGCAAGCCGACTTCGCCGCGATGCTTGGGGTGTCCGTGCGAACCTTGCAGGATTGGGAGCAGGGGCGGCGCGAGCCGAGCGGGGCGGCGAAGGCGTTGCTGAAGGTTGCAGTGGCGGCACCCAGGACGGTGCGGAAGGTGTTGGCGGCGGCTGGATAAGTGAGCCTCATCGGGTTTCGTGTCGGTCGCTCCAAGACTTCTTCACCGAAGTGAATCGCGTACTGCAGGCATCGAAGTCATGAAGAAGATGATCATTGGTGTTGCGTCACAACAAGCGATCCGGGCACGCGCGTTGGCGATTGCCAGCGGCGATCGTCAACCACGGCCTGATGAGCCGAAGATATGGTTCACGTCCATGCGGTCGTTGGCCGAAGTGTTGTCGGACGACAACCGCGCGTTGCTGCGTCTGATCCGGGAGAAGAAGCCCGAGTCGTTGAACCAGGTTGCAGAGAGCACTGGCCGCGCGCATAGCAATCTATCGCGCACGCTCAGGACGA
>JBDTEG010000194.1:0-11619 GCA_039922695.1 Rhodanobacter sp.
CTTTTTCTCGCCGGTGCGGCCAATCGCGTCATCCCGTTCGTGTCTTGCGAGCCGGCGATGAAACGGGATCTTGCCCGACACTCGTTTATGCTGATGAAACGAGTGCGATTGCAAAGGTGGACGATGCACGAAATCGGCTTCATCCGTGACCTGGCCGTGGTGATGCTGGTGGCAGGCGCCACCACCATTCTTTTCCAGCGCATGCGCCAGCCGGTGCTGCTTGGTTACATCCTGGCGGGCGTGCTGATTGGGCCGCATACGCCCGGCGTGCTGGTCGGTGATGCGCAGGCGATCAACGACATCTCCAATCTCGGCGTGGTGCTGCTGATGTTCACGCTGGGGCTGGAGTTCAGCGTGCGCAAGCTGCGTGAGGTGGGGATCGGCGTACTGGCGGTGGCCGTGGGCGAAGTTGGACTGATGTTGTGGATCGGCTTCGGCATCGGCAGCGCCTTCGGCTGGAAAGGCATGGATGCGCTGTTTCTCGGGGCGATCATCTCGCTCTCCTCGACAATGGTGGCCACCCGCACGCTGTCGGAGCATGGCCAGCGCCATCAGCCGTTCGCCCAATTGGTGGTCGGGCTCCTGGTGGCCGAGGACATGCTGGCCATCGTCATGCTGACCTTGCTCACGGCGATTGCAATCGGCGGCTCGGTACGGGCTGAAACCGCGTTCACGCTGATCGGACATCTTGGCCTGTTCGTGGTGGTGGGAATGGTGCTGGGCTTGCTCCTGCTGCCGCGGCTGGTGGATTACGTGGCGGGATTCGGTCGCGACGAAACCCTGCTGGTCAGCGTGCTGGGGATTTGTTTCGGCGCCAGCCTGCTGGCCGCGTGGATGGGTTTCAGCGTCGCCCTGGGCGCGTTCCTGGCGGGCGCGGTGGTAGCCGAATCGCGCAGCGTGGGGCGCGTGATGCATCTGGTGGAACCGCTGCGTGACATGTTCGCCGCGCTGTTTTTCGTGGCGATCGGGTTGAAGATCGATCCGGCCATGCTGCTGCAATACGCGTTGCCGGCACTCCTGATCGCGGGCGTGGTCATCCTGGGCAAGACGGCCGCATGCAGCTTGGGCATCTTCTTTGTCGGACATGAGCCGCGAACTGCCCTGCGTGCAGGTCTCGGCATGGCGCAGATCGGCGAATTTTCCTTCGTGATCGCGACCTTGGGGCTGTCGCTGGGCGTGATCAGCAGTTTCATTTATCCGATCGCCGTGGCGGTCTCCGTGGTGTGCATGGCTGTGTCGCCCTACATGTCGCGCTCGGCTGATGGCCTGGCCAGCGGATTGCGCGCGGCGACGCCGCGTTCGCTGCGCCTGCTGGCAACCAGTTACAGCGGCTGGCTGGAACATCTCAAGCCGGTCAATGAGAACGCGGCGCTCGCGGCCATTTTCCGTCGCCTGCTTTGGCATATCGGAGTCAATGTGCTGCTGGTGGTCACACTCTTCATGGTCGGTGCCTACGTCAACGCGCATGGCTGGAGCTGGTTTTCGAGCCTGGGCATGGGACGCGAGATGCGCCACACCCTGATCTGGGCGTGCGCGCTGTTCCTGTCCCTGCCGATGCTGATCGCGGTGTACCGCAAGGCGGAGGCGTTGGGCATGCTGCTGGCCGAGATCGGCATCCGCGAACGATTTGCCGGTTCTTATACCCACCCCATTCGCAACGTGCTGGCGCGGCTGATTCCGCTCGCCACGCTGTTGCTGCTTGGCATTCTGCTGAGTGCGCTGAGCTCGGCGATCCTGCCGCCACGTGGTGTCGCGTTGTCCCTGGTAGTGGCGGGGGTGGTGCTGGCCGTGGTGTTGTGGCGCGGGCTGGTGCAGATGCACGCGCGCTTGCAGGCGGCCTTGAAGGATACCCTCAACAAGCCGGAGCTTCCGGAAGACGGGGAAAGCTGAACCTTTATCCCGACTGACGGTCACAGCGTGCAGTCGTTGCCAAGAGAGGGTTGGCGCCGCACAATGCGTGGCCTGCCTCCACCGAGGGGGCTCGAGCCGGCTATGCCGGCATTTCCATTTCACGAGGGAGTTACGAATGAAGCACTTTCTGCGTCCCACGCTGACGGCGGTCGCGCTGGCCGTTGCGCTGGGCATGACTGCGGGCGCTTATGCCCAGGCTGCCAAGACCGGCGCTGCTGCCCCGGTCGACAAGGCCAAGGCCAGCTACGTGTTCGGCTATTACAAGATGGGCGAGAGCGTGCCGCCGATCCTGCGTGAAGAGATGGACCCGGCCGCTGTGGCGCGTGGCGTGCAGGCAGCTCTGTCCGGTCAGAAGTCGACAGTGAGCGAAGCCGACGCCAAGCAGGTGTATGAGGCCTTCATGACCAAGGTGCAGGCCAAGTTCGAGGCCGAGCGTGCCCAGGAAGCCTCCAAGAACAAGGCCGAAGGCGACGCCTTCTTCGCCAAGAACAAGAGCGCCCCTGGCGTGAAGACCACCGCCTCCGGCTTGCAGTACCAGGTGATCACACCGGGTACCGGCGCCCGTCCAGGTCCGAACGATACGGTGGAAATCAACTACACCGGTTCGTTCCTCAATGGTCAGGTATTCGATTCGTCCGCCAAGCATGGCCCCAAGCCGGCGTCGATTCCGGTGGGCAACGTGATCCCCGGCTTCCGCGAGGGCCTGCAGTTGATGCAGGTCGGTGGTCACTACAAGCTGTTCATTCCCGCGTCGCTGGCCTACGGTGCCGAACCGCAGCCGCCGATGCCGCCGAATGCCACGCTGATCTTCGACGTGACCTTGGTCAAGACCGGTCCGACTCCGGCCGGCGCAGCGGCTCCTCCAGAAGGCCAGTAAGCACGCAAGTACTGACTGGCACGCAGAGGGGCGCGAAGCGATTCGCGCCCCTCTGCTATTCCGTTGTGACCAGCGCCGCCGTCTGCGCTGGCGCTAGAATAGCCGGTTCACGTTCAAGGGAATCGTCACGAAGATGATGAAGGTCGCGATCTTCGGTACCGGTTATGTGGGGCTCGTTACAGGTGCCTGCCTGGCCGAGATGGGCAACCATGTGCTGTGCGTTGATGTCGACAGCTCCAAGGTGGAGCGCCTGAAGCACGGCGACATTCCGATCTACGAGCCCGGCCTCGAGTCCATCGTGCGACGTAACCACGCCCAGGGACGCCTCGACTTCAGCACCGCCCCGGAAGCGGCGATCGCTCATTGCGAGCTGATCTTCATCGCGGTGGGCACGCCGCCCGACGAGGACGGCAGCGCCGATCTGAAGTACGTGAAGGAAGTGGCCAGGACCATCGGCCGGCACCTGCATCAATACGCTGTGGTGGTGAACAAGTCGACCGTGCCGGTGGGCACCGCCGACAAGGTCCGCGAGACGATCGCGGCGGAACTCGACGCGCGTGGCTCCGGTGTCGAGTTCGATGTGGTCTCCAATCCGGAATTCCTGAAGGAAGGTGCCGCGGTGGATGACTGTCTGCGCCCGGATCGCATCATCGTGGGGGCTTCCAGCACGCGGGCGGTTGAGGTGTTGCGCAAGCTGTATGCGCCATTCAACCGCAACCACGATCGCATGGTGGTGATGGACGAGCGTTCCGCCGAGCTGACCAAGTACGCTGCCAACGCGATGCTGGCCACCAAGATCAGTTTCATGAACGAGATCGCGAACATTGCCGAGCGGGTGGGTGCGGACGTCGAGCTGGTACGCCAGGGTATCGGTTCCGATCCACGGATCGGTTACCACTTCATCTATCCCGGTGCCGGTTACGGTGGCTCGTGCTTTCCCAAGGATGTGCAGGCACTGGAGCGTACCGCGCACGGCCATGGTTACCAGGCGAAGTTGCTTGGCGCGGTGGAGGCGGTCAACCGGGCGCAGAAGGGCAAACTGTTCGAACTGATCTCGCGCCACTTCGACGGGCAACTGGGCGGCAAGACGATTGCAGTGTGGGGGTTGGCGTTCAAGCCGAACACCGACGACATGCGCGAGGCGCCCAGCCGTCTTCTGATGGAGGCGCTGTGGGCGGCGGGAGCGAAAGTCCGTGCCTTTGATCCGGAAGCGCGACAGGAGGCAGGCCGGCTGTACGGTGACCGACGAGACCTGGTGCTGTGCGAGGAGGCAGCCGCGGCACTGCAAGGCGCCGATGCACTCGTTGTCGTCACCGAGTGGAAAGCTTTCCGCAGTCCCGACTTCGCGCACATCCGTGCCACGCTGGCGGAGCCGGTCATCTTCGACGGCCGCAATCTGTACGATCCGGCCATCGTGGAAGAGGCGGGCCTGGCTTATTACGGCATCGGACGTGGACGCAGCCTGCGGGTTGCGCGATGAACAACGACAACGAGCCACTGGCACGACGCGTCGACGACCTGGAAGTCAGGCTCACGTTCATCGACGACACGGTACAGGCGTTGAGCTCCGCGGATGCCGGGCAGTCGCAGCGCATTGCCGTGTTGGAGCGCGCGTTGCGTGAGCTGCGCGGCGAGATGTCCGCGATGCGCGTCGCCCAGGCCGATGATTCGCGCGACGAGCCGCCCCCGCCGCACTATTGACCCGGACTTCCCCTGTCCACGACCACGGAACACTCATGGCCGATTCCCTGCGCGACCAGTTGCTCAAGAGCGGTATCGTCAAGAAGATCCTGCAGGAAAGGCCGCGCGAAGCAAAGCGTCCTGCACCTGCGAAATCCAGCCGTCCCGCGCGGCCCGCCGGCAAGCCACCGTTGCCGTCGGCAAAGCGTCAGGGCCAGCAGGATATCGACCTGGCCAAGGCTTACGCGTTGCGCCACCAGACCGAGGCGACCGAGCGCAAGCGGGCCGAGCGCGAGGCAGCCGAGCAGGCGAAGCTGCGCCGCGAACAAAAAGCGCGCATTCAACAACTGCTATCTGGCAAGGCCTTGAACAAGGCCGATGCCGACCACGCGCGAAACTTCGAATATGCGGGGAAGATCCGCCGCATCCACGTTGATGCTGGGCAATTGATCGCGCTCAACGTTGGCGAATTGGCGGTGGTGCAACACGCGGGTCGTTATCTGCTGGTCGATCGCGAGATTGCCAGGCAGGTTGGGGAAATCGAACCACGCCGGCTCGCCTTGCTGGTCGACCCGGGTGCAACCAGCGCCGACGATGACGGCGTTCCGGACGACTTGATGTGGTGATCCTGGTGTGGGGTTACTCGGCCGCCGGCTCCTGATCCGCCGCGAAGTTTTCGCCCGCAGCGCACCGGTGGCGGTCAGTGCCGTCCTGCGATTCAGTGGTCCTTCGTTTGTACCAGGGCAGGGTGGTCCCAACCGTCCTTCGGCGTGAAGCGCTCGCCGTAGCGTGTGGCCAGTTGCTGCAGTTTCGATTTCAGCATGTCGACGCCTTCGCTGCGCACATACTGTATCGGGCCGCCGCGGAACGGCGCGAAACCGGTACCGAAGATCACCCCGGCGTCGAGCAGGTCTGCGTCGTCGACAACGCCCTCGGCCAGACAGGCGACTGCCTCGTTGACCATCGACAGGATCATGCGGTCCTGCAAGTCCGGGGGCATGACGTAATCCTTGTCGACTTCGGGCTTTTGCGCTTTGCCGTCCTGCCACAGGTAGAGCCCCTGGCCGTCTTTCTTGCCGCGCTTGCCCGCTTCGACCCGTTCGTCCATGCCCGGTGGCAATTCCAGGCCCAGGAATGGCGCCAGCTCCTTGCCGACCGAGACACAAACATCGAGTCCCACGGTATCGGCCAGCTCGATCGGCCCCATCGGCATGCCGAATTTCTCAGCTTCACGATCAAGCACGGGGCCCGGTACACCCTCGCTGTAGAGACGCATGGCCTCCAGCAGATACGGCATCAGGATGCGGTTGACCAGGAAGCCGGGCGTGCCGTTGACGGCCAACGGCAATTTGCCGAGTGCCTTGCAGAAGGCCAGTGCGCGCTTCTCTGTGGCGGGGTCGAGCTTGTCGTGTCGCACCACTTCGACCAGCGGCATCTGTGCCACCGGGTTGAAGAAGTGCAGGCCAAGGAAGCGCTGTGGTGCGCCGAGCTTGCTGCGCAACTCATCCAGCGGGATGCTGGAGGTATTGCTGGCCAGGATCTCGTCCGCCCTGAACTGCGGCTCGATGATGGCGTACAGCGCCTCTTTTGCCTCGGCGTTTTCATAGATCGCTTCGATCGCCAGATCTGCCGAGGCGACACCGTTGCCCTCGACATCCGCGCGCAGCCGCTGCATCGCTGCCTCAACCTTTTCGGAAGTCTTCAGTTTCTTCTCATACAGCCTGCGAGCGCGGTCCAGCGCGGGCTGGATGAACTTCATCTCCCGATCCTGCAAGGTCACCGCAAAGCCCTTGAGTGCCGCCCATGCCGCGATGTCGCCGCCCATCACGCCTGCGCCCACGACATGCAAGTGTTTGATTGCCGGATCGATGCCACTGCCCTGCTGCTTCAGTCGTTCCTGCAGGAAGAAGATCCGGATGAGGTTCTGCGCCGTCGACGTCTGCGCCAGCGTCGCCACCGAGCCGGCCTCAAGTCGCAGGCGCTGCTGGATGTTGCCGCCGCCACGTTTCCACACAGCAATCAGCGCGAACGGCGCCGGATAATGTTCCTTGCGCACCTTGGCCGCGGTCTGCTTCACCATCACCGGCGCCAGGATCTGGCGCGCCAGCCAAGTATTGCTGGCCCACGCCTTCGCGCGACGCGCGAACGGTCGTGCTGGAGCCCGACGCAACAGGAAGCGCGCCTCCGCCAGGAGTTCCTGTGGGCGCGTCACGGCATCGACCACGCCCATGTCCAGGGCGCGACGTGCGGAAAGGGGCTTTCCGGTCAGCATCACCGGCATCGCATCGGTAGCCCCGATAAGTCGCGGCAGGCGCGCCGTACCGCCCCAGCCGGGATGGATGCCCAGCATCACTTCGGGCAGGCCGATGCGGGTCGTGTCATCGTCAGCCGCGATACGCTGGCGGCACGCCAGGATCAACTCGGTGCCGCCGCCCATGCAGGCGCCGTGCACTGCCGCCACCGTGGGGCAGGGCAACCGCGCCAGCGCCTCGTAGACTCGCTGGCCGTGCTCGATGTTCTCGCGTACCGAGTCCTGCCTGGCGTATTCGACGAATTCGCGGATATCGGCGCCCACGGCGAAGCCGGACGACTTGGCCGAATGGATGATGACGCCTGCGGGCATGTTGATCGCTAGCCGTTCGACGATCTGCTCCAGCTCGTCCAGCACGGCCCGGGAGATCGCATTGACACTGCTGTCGGCGCGGTCGAGCGTGAGCGTGACCACGCCCTCGTCGTCCTGGGTTTGCCAATGCTTGAAACGAAGTCCTTCGAACATGGGAATAGAGACATGATGGAGGAGGCCTGAACCATACCGTTCCGCCGTCGTGAATGCGAGATGTGGCGGTTGCGCTTGACCCGATCGTGATGCCGGTGTGAAATCGGCCTGTTGCGGGGAATATTCGCCAACCAGCCAAGCTTGGGGACATCGTGCTGATCGCCTACCCGAGGCTGGATACCTTTATCGTGTGCAATCTGGATCCATCGGGATTCAGATCAGGTTCGGAGCAGATTCACGCCCGTCGTGGGCGTCCGGTTTCACCGTTGCACCAGCACTGCCGCCACAGGATGGATACTTGATGAATATCGCCATGGCCTCCGCCCCACCTCAAGCGGGCGCCGAAATCTTCGAACGGATACTGGCTGCGCCAAGCGGACTGGTTGTGCTCGAAAATGACGACGTGGACGCGCTGATTGAGCAAGTGCGCGGACTCGCCCGGCACAGCGGCCAGGCGGTTTACCTGTGGCAGCCGGATACCGGGCTTGGCAGCCTGCGCGATGCCCATGCGCGCGTGCCGGATTGCGAGCGGCTGGGGAATGCGCTGCGCTACATGCAGCACAGCATGCACTTCGGTGTCTACTTCCTGCGCGGGTTGGAGTTGCCGCTGTCGGCAGTGGATGCCGCCGTCTTGCGGCAACTGGCACAGGCGCCGCGGGAGCATTTGCGACGAGTCGTGCTCATCGATGCTCCGCCGGCGCTGGTTTCCCACCTGGGTAATCTCGCCGCACCGCTGACCAGTGAGGACGGCAAGCCGCGAAAGTTGCGTCTGCGCGATGGTCGCTGGCTTGGATGAGGCGGCCACCCCTGTGAATGCCGGTGTCCTGCTGGTGTCCGCCGAGCGCGAGCTGCGTCGGAGCATGTTCGACGCGTTCGATCAGGCCGGTTATTCGGAGATTCGCAGCGCGCGTGATGTCGCCCACGCCGCGAATCTGATGAAGGACCATGCCTCGCAGCAGTCGTTGCAACTCATGGTGTTGGTGCTGGACGGCGACCAGAAGCAGGCACGCGGCAGCTGCGAGCAATTGCATGGCCTGCCCGGGACGTCCGGCGCTGCGTTGATCGTGGTTTTGACAGAGAGGGCCAGTTGCACTCCGTCCGAACTCCCGCCGGAAGTCGCCGCCTGGCTCTACGCCTCGCAGATTGATACGGAACTGCTGGCGCGCTGGCAGCACGTGCGCACCGCCGGATCAAGCAAGCAGAGAAAGGAAGATTCGCTGCAGGTGGATTCTCGCTGCGCCGTCGAGGAGGGCGACGGCGAGTGGTTGGTGGTCGATACACAGACTCACGGCCTGCTCGAGGTGAGTCCCAGCGTGATTCTCCACAGTCGTTTGCCGGCCAGCCAGTGGTCGGGTCTGGCGCTGTCCGACGCCATCCAGTTCGATGGCGATGCCCCAGCGGGCATCTACTCGGCGGCTGACCGTCGCTGGCACCCCGCCAGGCGCAAATCTGCCCACGGGTTCGACACCGGGCAAGTGAACGTGCGGCGCGTCCGGCACGGAGCTCGGGCGGCGCTGGCCGTGCAGTTTCGCAGCGACCGCGTCGAGCTTCGGGCCGAGGCGGCGTTGTCCTTGTTGTGCCGTTTTTTTTCATCGCACAGCGGTGTCGATGCTCACGCTGCCGCCTGCCGACTGTTGTTCGACGAACTGGCTCTGGACTACCTGGCGGTGTGGTCCGCGCGCAGCGACGCGGCCGATGCGCCGATCCAGATCCTGCAACTGTGCCGCAGTGAAGAGGTACAGTGGCCACCCGCTTACCTCCAGGGCTCGCTGCAGCGGGTGCTGGGGGGCACGGTGATGCGTTGCCAGAACGACGCCGGCAAGTTGGCGGCGATGGATCCGTTGCTGCAACAACTGGATCTGGCCGGGTTCATCGGACTGCCTCTGTTCGACGAACGGCATGCCGTGCTCGGGGCCATGCTGGTCGGCACCCGCCGCGGTTTTGCCGAGATGGACGTGGTCGAGCCGGTATTGCAGTGCGCCGCCGCCCGTTTCGCGCATGTGCTCGAGCTCGGGCGAACGCGCGAGCAGGGGCGTGCCGAGGGCCTGGTCGATGCGCTCACCGGTTTGCCGAACCGGCTGTTGTTCAACGATCGGCTGGAGACGATCCTGCGCGAAGCGGTTCGCAATGGCGAGTGTTTCGCCTTGCTGTTCGTCGACCTTGACCGTTTCAAGGCGATCAACGACACCTACGGTCACGCCACTGGCGACCAGGTATTGCGCACTGTGGCGCAACGGCTGCGCGGCTGCATCCGCGCGTCGGACACGGTGGCGCGCTACGCCGGGGATGAGTTCACCGTTGTGTTGCGGCATATCGTGAAGAACGACGATGTGTCGCGGGTGGCCGAGAAGATCGTGCAGGTGATGGATTCTCCGATCTTCCTCGACGACGGCGTCGAATTGCAGGTCACGGTGTCGATGGGGGTGAGCTTCTTCCCCGACGACGCCAGCGATGCGGAAACCTTGCTCAAGCATGCGGACGAGGCGATGTACTCGGCCAAACACCTGGGCCGCAACAATTTCCAGATCTACGAGGTGAGTCCGGAATACGCCAGGGAACACGGCACGGCTCTGAAGACGCGCCTGCGCCACGCCGAAGGCAACGGCGAATTGCGGGTGGTGTACCAGCCGCAGGTGGACGCGCAAACCGAGGACATCGTGGGCATGGAGGCACTGCTGCGCTGGGAGCACCCCGAGCTGGGCATGATCAGCCCGGCAGTGTTCATTCCGTTGGCCGAGGAGACCGGCCTGATCGTGTCCATCGGCGAATGGGTCATGCATACAGCGTGTCGCCAGGCACGCGAGTGGGAGCAGCGCTACGGCTTGCGCCTGCGGCTGGGTGTGAATCTGTCGGCGGTGCAGCTGATGGAGCCGCAGCTGCTGGAGATGGTGGTTCGGGTGCTGCGCGAAACGGGCCTCGACCCCACTTTGCTGGAACTGGAGATCACCGAGAGCATCAGCATCAAGGCCGCACCGAACCTGGTGGAGAACCTGAATGCGCTGCATCGGCTGGGCAGCCATATCGCGATCGACGATTTCGGCACTGGTGCCGCCTCGCTCGACTACTTGCGCCGGCTGCCGGCGGACCGGATCAAGATCGACCAGAGCTTCGTACGCAATATCGGCGTGGATCCGGACGACGAGGCCATCGTGCGTGCCACCATCGAGATGGCGCATGGATTGAATCGTGCCGTGGTAGCCGAAGGGGTGGAGACCGAGCAGCATCTGCAGTTCCTGCGCAACCATCACTGCGACGAGCTGCAGGGTTACCTGTTCTGTCGTCCGCTGCAGCCGGTCAGCTTCGACAAATTGCTGGCCGAACGCCGACGGCTGCTCGAGGTGCGCCTGGCCCAGCCGGCTTGAGCCGGCGCGAGGCGACCCCATAATGGGTGGCGACACGTGCGCCCTTGAATCCGGGTAACCGACGGGGCACGTCGACGGGCTCCGGGCATGATTACACTGAACTTGGGCCGTACCTGGCGGTCTGAGCGCCGGGTTCAGTTCCCCTAAGGCACCCTCAGCGGATGACGGCATTGACGATGGACACGGCCCGGGTGGGCGAAAACGAACTGGACCGGACGCTGGTGGAGCGGGTGCAGCAGGGAGACAAGCGCGCGTTCGACCTGCTGGTGCGCAAGTACCAGCACAAGCTGATTGGTCTGATTTCCCGCTATGTGCGCAGCCACGCCGAATGCGAGGACATCGCGCAGGAGTCCTTCATCCGCGCCTGGCGCGCCATCGGCTCCTTTCGCGGGGATAGCGCGTTCTACACCTGGCTTTACAAGATCGCGGTGAACACCGCCAAGAACCACCTGGTGGCGATGGGCCGGCGACCGCCGTCCGGGGACATCGACGCCGACGATGCCGAATTCATGGCTGGTGCCGAGCGCATGCACGACAGCGCCACACCGGAGCACGAGCTCATGCGCCAGGAAATTGAACAATCGGTGTATTCCACTGTCCAAGCGTTGCCCGAAGAACTGCGGACGGCCATCACCCTGCGTGAGGTGGACGGTCTCAGTTACGATGAAATCGCCGAAGCAATGGGCTGTCCGATCGGAACGGTGCGTTCGCGCATCTTCCGGGCGCGCGAGGCGATCGATGAAAAGCTGCGGCCGCTATTACCAGACCGCGAGGATTAGAAATGAAGCAGGCAGGTATGAACCAGGACGCCCGTGAAAGCCTTTCGGCCGGCATGGACGGCGAGCTGCCAGTGGAGCAGTTGCGCTTCCTGCTGCGCCGGTTCGACCACGATGCCCCGCTGCGACAGGCATGGACTGGCTACCACCTCGTGCGCGACGGCTTGCGCCGGGAAGGATCGGTGCTGGCGTCTTCCGGATTCGCAGCCCGGGTGATGCTGGCGATAGAAGCGGAGG
>JBDTEG010000195.1:0-7769 GCA_039922695.1 Rhodanobacter sp.
GCTTGAACGATCCCCGTGTTTCGCCGTGGGAGCCGGCCAAGTTCGCGGCTGCGCTGCAGGCCTCGGGCACACCCGACCCGGTGCTTCTGCGGATCGACGCCAATGCTGGCCACAGCATCGGCTCGACTCGGACGCAGATGGACCAGCTGACCGGCGACTGGATCGCGTTCGTATTCTGGCGCGCCGGCAAGCAGGGCTGGCGGCCGGACAAAACGGATTGAGCTTGGCTGGTGAAGATGTCGCTTCCGTGGATGCGGCTCAGTCGCGTTCATGTTGAACGTCACCTTTAGCGCGACTTGATTGAGGGTGCGACTGTCGCGTTCTGGCCGGTCAGCGACGTTGACCTACAGACGGCTGTTGTCGACCCGATCCGGACATTCGCTACAGTCTGGTTCCGCGATGGCTGCTAACTCAGGAACGCTGGGGAAAGTGCCGAGTTCCTCCTCGTGTCCGCCGGGATCAAGAGAACGCATGAAACATTCCATGCACTTCGTCCGGTTCCTTCGCTAGACATGGCGCCGTCAGGTCTCGCTGATCTACGTTAGTGCCGACACGCTCTGAAATCGTCCATTTCGATACGTATCTTGACAAGTACTAAAACGTTAGTACTATCGCGTTCGTAGATAGAGGAAATACCCATGTCGGAGCTTCATCCCACCGAAGGCGAATTAGCAATCCTGCGTATCCTGTGGAATCGCGGGGAGCCGTGCACCGTTCGCGCGGTCCACGATGCGCTGTCGCGCAGCAAGGACACCGCGTATACGACGGTGTTGAAGATGATGACGATCATGGCCGACAAGGGCTTGCTCAGTCGCGACGAGACCGAGCGGACCCATCGCTATGCAACAGTGCATCCCGAACCTGCCGTGCAGTCGGCGCTGCTGAACGATCTGATGCAACGTGCCTTCTCTGGCTCCGCGCTTCAACTGGTTCAACGAGCGCTCGATACAAGCGCCACCAGTGCGGAAGACCTCAACGCGATCGCGGCCATGATCGCCCACGCCAAGGCCCAGCGCCGCAAGGCGTGAAGGTCTGGTACCTACCATGTCCTTCAGCCTTGTCTTCGCATCCTCGCTGACCCAGGCGCTAATCCATTCGCTGTGGCAAGGTGCACTTCTGGCGTTGCTGGCGGCGATGTTGCTGAGCGCGCTCGGGCGCCGCAGCGCCGCCGTCAAACATGCGCTCGGCATGGCCTTTCTGGCGGCGATGGCCGTGCTGCCAGTGATCACTCTGGTGTGCCTGTTGAACGCAGGCTCGGTCATGGCCTCGATAAGTCCGGTAGGCCTGGGACCGCACGAGGGCCCTACCTTTGCCCTGATGTCACCCGGCATACCTCTGATCAGCGCGCAAGCTTGGCTGCCGTGGTTCTGGTGTGGCGGAGTCATCGTGATGGTGTTACGACTGATCGGCGGAGGGTGGATGGTGCGCCGGTTGGATCGTAAGGCCTTCACTGCGCTCCCGCCGGCCTGGCAGAAACGCGTCGAGGCGTTGCGTCACGCCATGGGTATCCGTCGCGAGGTCGCCGTGCGTTTGTTGCAGGGCGTCGGCTTGCCGTGCTCGGCGCGCGCGTGGCGACCGGTGATCTGGCTGCCGATCTCGATGTTGACGCAGCTGGCACCGGATCAGATCGAGGCCTTGCTCGCCCACGAGCTGGCGCATGTCCGCCGGCTGGACTGGATATGGAACGGAATGCAACGCGTCATCGAGGCGCTGATGTTCTATCACCCGGGCGTGTGGTGGTTGAGCCGCCGCATTCGCCAGGAGCGTGAGAATGCTTGTGATGATTTGGCAGTGGCAGCGTGTGGTGACGCCATCGTTCTGGCAGAGGCTCTTGCCAACCTCGAGAAGCTGCGCACGCCGGCTCATATTTTTACTCTTTCCGCCCATGGAGGCTCGCTCATGCAACGCGTCAAACGACTGATATTTCCCCACACGCGCAGCCGTCTGGGCTGGAGCGTACCGCTCACCCTGCTGGCGGTGTTGTGCTCCGGCGCCTTGCTGGCCGCGCAGGTCACGCCCACGATGGGTCATGCCCTGGCTGGGGCGACACCCACGAGCGCTTCGGGGAACATTGGCGACAGCTCGTTCGGGATCAATGGTCTGTTCCTCGGCGGCTGGCGCGTCTACAGGGAATCGGTCACGGCGCAAGGCCACTTCACCGAAATCTACACGGTGAATGGGCATTCCGCGCTCATCGGCGCCAGCGCGCGCGAGTGGATCGCGAGCAAGCACGCTGTGGCCAGCCATGTTCTGGCGCTTCCTCCCATTCCCGCACGGTCACCGATCCCGTCGCGCGGCGACCAGACTGGCGGCCACTGGTGGCAGGTCGCCGGCAATTCGTTCGAACTCCGAGCGCCATCCACGGGTGGTCAACGCGTCTACAAGTCGTCTACCAGCCTGGGCGGACACCTCCGTGAGAGCTACACGGTAAACGGTCGGCCCGCCCCGATTGACGCCGGCGTGCGCCAGTGGATCGAGCAGGAGCAACTCAAGGCCGCCAAGCTGGCACAACTTCCGCCGTTACCGCTCATGCCACCAATACCCGGCAAGAATTCGTGACACATCGCACGCCGTTTCCCTGCATCGTGATTGCGCGTACTTCCATTCCCACAGTCTTGACTGACGATTACATGCATTTGCGTGGCAGCGCCATCGCGCGAATGTTGATGGCTTTTTTTTACCGGCAACTACTAAACACTTAGTAGACATTTCGAGGAAATACCCATGCACCTACGCCACGTACTAGCGTTGTCGCTACTGGCTCTTGTCGGCAGTTCCGCCGCGCTTGCCCAGACGTCACCGTCACCTGACAGATCGATCAATGCTGCCGAGCAGACCGCAGTCATCGCGACCCTGAGCGAGCAGTTGAAGTCTCACTACGTTTTCCCCGACGTCGCCGCGCGGACAGCCGCCGCGCTATCGAGCAAGGCGGCACACGGTGACTACCGCAACGCCAACACCACGACGGCATTTGCCGAGGCGTTGAGCAAGGACTTGAAGTCCATCGGTAAAGACGGGCATTTTCGCGTCAAGTTCGCACCGGGCTTCCCGCTGTCGTCGCAACCGAAGGACAAAGCGGCAATCGCCAGGCAATTGGCGGAGTTGCGGCCTGCCATGGCGAGCGAAAGTTATGGCATCAGCCGTGTGCAAATGTTACCCGGCAACGTCAGCTACATCGACCTTCGTGGATTCGGCCCCGTGGAAATTGTCGGCGCCGCGTTCGACTCGGCCGTGTCGCTGGTCGCCGGAACCAGCGCACTCATCCTCGACCTGCGGCAAAATGGCGGCGGCGAACCGGACGGCGTGGCCTATCTGCTCAGTCACTTCTTTGCTGAAGGCGATGTCCGTCACCTCAACGATATCTACAACCGTCCCGACGACAGCACCCACCAGTACTGGACGGTTCCGTCGGCGATGCCCCGTTTCACCGGCCCCATCTACGTGCTCACTTCACACGAAACGTTCTCCGGCGGCGAGGAATGTGCCTACGATCTGAAAACCCAGAAGCGCGCCACTCTGGTTGGTGAAACTACGGGTGGCGGCGCCAACCCGGGAGACTACCTTTCGATCGGGCATAGCTTCATTGCCTTCGTGCCCACATCACGCGCCATCAACCCGATCACCAAAACCAACTGGGAACATGTGGGCGTGAAACCCGATGTGGCCGTGCCAGCAAGCTCGGCCATGAAAGTCGCTTACGTCACCATCCTCAACGACCTCACGAAAAAGTCGAAGAATCCCGACGAACAAGCGGGGCTGAAGGACATCCTGGCTCGTGTTGAATCGGACAAGTTCCAGTTGCCCGCGTACTACCCGCGTCATTGAGGCGATGCTGGCAACCCACGGCCCGAGCTGACCCGCAAGCGAAGTTGTTCTGATGGTGCCGCCGCCTCGCAAACGACAGGACTGAACTGCGATCGTCCTTTTTGAGGAATCCAACTGTGAGCCACCGATTCAATGGTGTCGGCTTCGAGCTTGCCTGCCGTTCGCTACTAGGCCAGCTAGTGGAGGCCGCGACCGGCAGCTCTTGGCCGATCAGCGACGTTGACCTACAGACGGCTGTTGTCGACCCTTTCCGGCCTGTGGCGACCGTCCGCGTTCGCGAAGGCTGGTGATCAACGGGCCCCCTGGCGTTGGCTACGACCCGCGACGGACGTTCGCAGAGGTCCTTCGGTTCCGCCATGACAACGAAACCCTTGACGTTACTGTCAAAGACTTCCAATGCATGTGACGGGCACAGCAGGGATCAGGCCACGCAAGGAATTGCCCAGATAAATGCGCCCCGCTCGGTCCAGATCGGACCGGGTGAGCAGTGCTTCCCGGCATTGTGCCAGTGTCAACATTTCCCGTCGCAGGCAGCCATCGAGCAGGCCGGAGCTGAGGGCGGGGGTCAGCAGCATGCCATCGATTTCGACGAACAGATTACTGCGCGAGCCCTCGCAGAATTGTTCCTTCTCGTTGAGAAACAGAACCTCATCGCAGTTGGACTGCGCCTTCAGCCGCGTCATCTCACCGTCATGCACGTCCCGCCAGTTCGTCTTGTGGCGCAACAGTGGATCGTCACTGGCCAGTCGTACGGGCGAGATTTCGTAGCGCCACGCGCGCGGTTTCGCGGCGAGCGTCGTCGCCGTCGCTGCGAAGCGACCGGCTTCATCCAGCGTGAGGCGAACGCGCAAAGCGCCCCATTTCCCGGCGACCACTTCTGCCAAGGCCGTTGCAGCTTCCTTTTGGTCGAACGGGATGCCGAAGCTGCAAGCGCTCGCTCGCATGCGCTGCAGGTGCAGGGCACAGCGCACGAAGGCGCCCTCCTCATGGCGGAGTGTCTCGATAAGCAACAGCGGGCGGTGCGCCTTCTCGAAATAGCCCGCCTTGAGCCGGCACTCCGCATATTCCGAGGCGAGGCTGGAATCGGCCACGATGGCGCCGCCAATGCCGAGTTCGCCGCAGCCACCCGCGATGGTCAGGGTGCGGATCGCGACATTGAATGCCGCACTGCCGTCGGGTGCGAAATGACCTATGGCGCCGCAATAGACCCCGCGAGGGCTTGCCTCCAACGCGTGAACGATCTCCATCGCTCGTATCTTCGGCGCCCCTGTGACGGATCCGCACGGGAAGAGCGTGCGTACGATCCTCTCGATACCCGTGCCGGGTTGCAATCGAGCGGACACACTCGACACCATTTGGTAAACGGTCGGGTAGGTTTCGACGTCAAACAAGCTCGGAACGGCGACGCTGCCGATTTCGGCGATGCGCCCGAGATCGTTGCGGAGCAGATCGACAATCATGAGATTTTCCGCGCGATCCTTGGGGCTTGCGGCCAGCGCCGCTCGCAGTGCGGCATCGGCCGCGGGGTCCTGCGCGCGCGGAGCGGTCCCCTTCATGGGTCGAGTGAGAATCACGCCATCCCGGGAGACCTTGAAAAAGAGTTCCGGGGAGAAGCTCAGGATCTGCCGTTCTCCATCATGGATAAAGGCGCCATGTTCGGCGCCTGCGTGCGCGCGGAGTTCGCGGTGCAGCGCGCGTGCCGACCCGATGACGGGAAATCGCGCCCGCAGGCTGAGATTGACCTGGAAAATGTCACCTGAAGCGATCCATTCAACGATACGCGCGAAACGTTCGCCGTAGGCTTGCTCGTCCCACTCCGGCGTCAGGGTTCCCGCCCAGGCACGCCCACCTGCCCAGAAAGCGGCGGTCTCCGCGCCTTCCAGCACACGCGGTGGCCGCGCGAATACGCCGAACCAGAGCAACGGGACTGGGCGTACCGCCGGGAGCAATGGCGCGAGGCGATTTTCCAAAAGATAGCTGAGTTCGTAGCTGAAGTACCCGGCGAGATGATGCCCTGCATCAAGCGCGAACTGCATGTCAGCAAAGGCGGGCATGAGCTCGGCGGGCGTCATCGCCTGCACGACAGCCCGTGGTTCGTCAAAGATACGCAAGCGCTGAGCTTTTGCATCGTCAAGCACTACGAGCGGTTCGACATTCATGCTGCGCTTCGGCGCCGTTCCTCGACTCAAGGCAAGAGCCAGTAGTGGTTCGTGATCAAGACAATGGCCCAGCCACCAAAATTGTACGCGACACGAAAAGCCAGCTCTGTTGCAGAACAGGATGACACGCGCCACTTGCGGCGACATCGCGGCCAAAAGAAATTGGCTGCAAAAACGCCAGCCACCTGCCCACCTTCGCCACAGCAACTGACCAGCGTCGCCAGCGCGTTGCCCATCTCAGCATCGTGTCTGACCAACGTCACCAGCGGAGCTGGCGAGACTCGACCGGTGCGCTGAGCAGCGGCGTCGACTGGCCGCATGCCGAAGGCAACTTCGGGCTGGCCAACGCCCTGCTCGGTCACTTCGCCGAAAAATTGCCGATCAGCCGCTGGCAGCGCGATCTCACCGACTCCAACGTACTGCACGCGCTGGGCACCGCGTTCGGCTGCACTGGAATCGCTGATGAAAGGCCTGGGCAAACTCAACGTCAACGCCGACCGTATCAGCGCCGACCTCGACAACAGCTATGAAGTGCTCGCCGAAACTGTGCCGACCACGATGCGCCGCTACGGGATGCCCGAGTCGTACGAACAACTGAAGGCACTGACGCGCGGCCAGGGCATCACCCGTGATTCGATGCGCACGTTCATCACTGGTCTGGACCTACCCATCGATGCCACGCAGCGCCTGCTGGAACTGACGCCCTGCAGCCATATCGGCCTTGCCGAAGCACTGGCAAAGAACGTCTGAATCACACCTAGCCGCATCTGCGGGCCTCTTGTTGTCACTTGATCTCGTCCGAACCCTCGTTGACGCCTTCGAACAGGAAGGTCGACAGATAGCGTTCGCCGGTGTCCGGCAGCATCGCCAGCAGCACCGAACCCGACGGTGCATCCGCTGCCACCTGCAGTGCCGCGGCCAGTGTGGCGCCCGAGGAGATGCCAGCGAAGATGCCCTCCTGCTGCGCCAACTGGCGGGATGTGTCACGGGCCAACACATCATCCACTGGCACGATGCTGTCAGCGACGCCGCGGTTGAGCACGGCAGGCACGAAGTCCGGGGTCCAACCCTGGATCTTGTGCGGCTGCCACTCCTTGCCGGAAAGCAATGCCGCACCAGCCGGCTCGGTGGCGACGATCTTCACTTCCGGGCGCGCCACCCTCAGTACCTCGCCCACGCCGGTAAGCGTGCCGCCGGTGCCCCAGCCGGTGACGAAGTAATCCAGCCCGCGGCCGGCGAAGTCGCGCAGGATCTCCGGCGCGGTCGTCTGTCGGTGGTACGCCGGGTTCGCAGGATTCTCAAACTGGTTGGTGAAGAACCAGCCATGCTTCTGCGCCAGCTCGATCGCCTTCTGCACCATGCCGGTGCCGCGCGCCGCCGCCGGCGTCAGCACCACTTTGCCGCCATAGGCACGGATCAGCTTGCGTCGCTCGATCGAGAAGGTCTCGGTCATCACCGCCACGAACGGATAGCCGCGCACCGCGCACACCGCCGCCAGCGCCACGCCGGTATTGCCCGAGGTAGCCTCGACCACCGTCTGGCCCGGCTTGAGCGCGCCGCGCTGCTCGGCGTCGAGAATGATCGCCAGCGCGAGGCGGTCCTTCACCGAACCGGCTGGATTGAAGGCCTCCACCTTCACGTACAGTTCGACGTGCTTGGGCGCCAGCCGGTGCAGTCGGATGATCGGCGTATTGCCGATGGTGTCGAGGATGCTGTCGTAAATCATGGGCTACTCCATGGAATCAGCCAGAAAAAAAGTCGGCGTTGATGCGCCCACACGGATAA
>JBDTEG010000196.1:0-14711 GCA_039922695.1 Rhodanobacter sp.
CGGCGATCGCCTCGCGCAGGCCGGTCATCAGTCGCTGGTAGTAGCGCAGGTTGTGCATGGTAGCGAGCTGGCTGCCGAGTATCTCGTTGCAGCGGTCCAGATGGCGCAAATAGGCCCGGCTGAACCCGCCGCGACACGCATGGCAGTCACACCCTTCCTCGATCACGCCGGTGTCGCTGGCGTATTTCGCGTTGCGGATGCGCAGCGTGCCTTCGGCAGTGAACAGGAAGCCGTTGCGGGCATGGCGTGTGGGCATCACGCAATCGAACATGTCGATGCCGCGACGTACCGCCTCCACAATGTCTTCCGGGCGACCCACACCCATCAGGTAGCGCGGCTTGTGATCCGGCAACAGCGGCACCGTGAAGTCCAGCGCATGGTTGCGTTCGGCCTCCGGCTCGCCCACCGCCAGGCCACCCACTGCATAGCCGTCGAAGCCGATGTCGACCAGCCCGGCCGCCGAGCGCTGGCGCAGGCTCTCGTGCACGCCCCCCTGCACGATGCCGAACAATGCGTTGGAATTCCTCAAGTCGTCAAAGGCGCGGCGCGAGCGCTCGGCCCAGCGCAAACTCAGTTCCATCGAGTTGCCGGCCACCTTTTCGGTTGCCGGGTACGCGGTGCACTCGTCGAAGATCATTGCGATGTCCGAATCCAGGGTCTTCTGGATCTGCATAGACACTTCCGGCGACAGGAACACCTTCGAGCCATCCACCGGCGAGGCGAACGTCACGCCCTCCTCGGTAATCTTGCGCTTGTGCGCCAGCGAGAACACCTGGAAACCCCCCGAGTCGGTGAGTATGGGCTTGTCCCAGCCGATGAACTTGTGCAGGCCACCGAATTTTTCGACTACCTCCAGTCCCGGTCGCAGAAACAGGTGAAAGGTGTTGCCCAGAATGATCTCGGCACCCGTCTCGGTCACATCCCGGGGAGGCATCGCCTTGACGGACCCGTAGGTGCCCACAGGCATGAAGGCTGGCGTTTCCACCGTGCCACGCGCGAAGCGCAGCTGGCCACGGCGCGCAGCGCCGTCGGTGGCCTGAAGATCGAATTGGAGGGAAGTCATCCGGGCATTATCGCGACTTCGGTACCGCCGCGCCTGCGGCATGGCCCCCAGGCAAGAGGCCGCTGGCGGGCGACGCTCTTTCTAGACACCGAACACCGAACACTGAACGTCGATATCCCAGCATCGCCCCGTTGCACTTTCCGTACAGCATCACGCCATCAGAGACCGTGCGGCAGGATCAACATCGCATCGCCATAGGAAAAGAACCGATAGCGCTGTTCGACCGCATGACGGTAGCTGTCCAGGATGAATTCGCGACCGGCCAGTGCCGACACCAGCATAAGCAGGGTGGACTGGGGCAAGTGGAAATTGGTGAGCAGGCCATCGATGCTGCTGAAGCGGTAACCCGGGAAGATGAAGATCTGCGTTTCCCCCGCAAAGGGATGCAGTTCGCCATCCTTGCTGGCACTCTCCAGCGCGCGCACCACCGTGGTACCCACGGCGATGACGCGGCCATCATGGGCGCGGACCCGGCGGATCTGCCCGATCAGATGCGCACCAACATTCAGCCATTCCTTGTGCATGTGGTGATTTTCCAGGTCTTCCGCACGTACCGGCTGGAACGTGCCGGCGCCGACATGCAAGGTCACGTACCCGAACTCGACACCTCTCTCCCGCAGACGTTCCAACGTGGCATCGTCGAAATGCAGACCCGCGGTCGGCGCCGCCACGGCGCCCGGCTCGCGCGCAAAGATGGTCTGGTAGCGCTCCATGTCGCCGGCATCGGCGCGCCGTTCGATATACGGCGGCAGCGGCATCTCCCCCAGCTTCAGCAGCAATTTCTCCAGTGGCTCCGGTGCGTCGAAGCGCAAACGGAAGAAACTTTCGTCACGCCCGAGCACCACGGCATGGCTGCCGTCGCCCAGCTCGATCCGGCCACCTTCCTTCGGCTTCTTGCTGACCCCGAGTTGCACCGTGGCCTCGTGCGCACCGGTCACGCGCTCGATCAGGATCTCCACTGCGCCACCGCTTTCCTTGCGCCCATAAAGGCGGGCAGGAAGCACCCGCGTGTCGTTGAACACCAGCAGATCGCCAGGACGCAGCATTTCGGGTAGCTCGCGGAACATGCGGTCCTGCTGCGCCAGCGCTGACGGGTCGAGCACGAGCAAGCGGCTGGCCGAGCGCTCCGACAGGGGTTCCTGGGCAATCAGATCGTGCGGCAGCTGAAAATCGAAATCGGACTTCTTCAAGGGTAGCTCGGGTTGCGCTCGCGGGCGGCGGGCAGGCGCGCATTATCCCGCAGCCGGACACACGAGGCATCCCGGCGATGGCGACACCCCGGCGGCGAATGGGAGAATGTCGGCTCTTGTTGACGGCCTGCTCCATGTTGCCACTGCGCCAGGACTGGCTTCATCGGCCAACCCATCGCCAGGTGTGGATCCTGGCGATACCGATGATCGCCTCCAATCTAACCGTACCGCTGGTGTCGCTGGTCGACAGCATTGTGGCCGGGCACCTTTCGCATCCGGGCCAGCTGGCTGCCGTTGCCGTCGGCAGCGCCGTGTACGGCGTGCCGATCTGGGTATTCGGCTTCCTGCGCATGGGCACCATCGGCTTTGCGTCGCAGGCCAGCGGTCGCGCCGACGGCGATGCCCTGCGGCTTCTGCTGCTGCAGGCCTTGCTGCTGGCGCTGGGTCTGGCGGTCGGCACCGTGCTCCTTTCGCTGCCCCTGCTCGATCCCCTGGTCCGGGTGATGAAGGCCTCGGCCACGCTCGATGCATTGACCCTCGGTTATCTGCGTGTCCGTCTGCTCGGCCTGCCTGCAGCACTGGTCAACGCCGCCATGGTCGGCTGGTATCTGGGCATGCACAACGCGAGCATGGCACTGCGTGTGACGGTGGTGACCAATGTGGTCAACATCGTGCTCAACCTGATCTTCGTGCTGGAGCTGCATGCTGGCGTGCCGGGGATCGCCGCCGCCTCGGTCTGCGGAGAATGGATCGGCGCATGTGTGGGCCTGGCGGGGATTTCGCGGCAACTGGTTCGCTATCCCGGAAAGCTGCATGCTCACCTGATGCGATCCGCTGCCGCCTGGCGCCCGCTGCTCGCGGTCAATCGAGACATTCTGATCCGCAGCCTCGCACTGCAGGGTGTGTTCTTCGCGGTAACCGTGCTGGGCGCTCGACTCGGCGATGGCGTAGTCGCCGCCAACGCCTTGCTGCTCAATGGCCTGCTGCTGAGCGCGTTCGCGCTGGACGGACTGGCCAACGCGGTGGAGGCACTGGCCGGCCATGCGGTCGGTGCACGCGACAGGCAAGGCCTGCGCCGCGCACTGGTTGTTGCCGGCGGGTGGTCCCTGATCGGTGGCGTGCTGTTCGCACTGCTCTTCACCGTGGCCGGGCGGATCTTCATCGACCTGCAGACCAACATGGCGCCGGTCCGCATCATCGCCTACCGGTACCTGCCCTACCTCGCCGTGCTCCCGCTGGTGGGCGTGTGGAGTTACCTGCTCGATGGCCTGTTCGTGGGTGCCACCCGCGCAAAGGAGATGCGCGACACGATGCTGTTCGCTGGCGCGATCTTCGTGCTGCTGGCGCTTGGCCTGCACAGCCTCGGTAATCACGGCCTGTGGCTGGCGTTCCTGGGCTTCATGCTCGCGCGTGCCGTCAGCATGGGTTGGATGGCGCGGCGCATTACTCGCCGCGATGGCTGGTTCGACGGTGCCGGCGGCGCTTGTGCCGCCAGCCTGGGATGATGCCGTTACAACCAGCCTTTCTGTCGTGCCAGCCGATACGCCTCGATCCTGTTTGTCACGCCGAGCTTGCCGATTGCTTCGGAAAGATAATTGCGCACTGTGCCATGTGAGAGATTCAGCTGCGTGGCGATTTCGCCGGCCGCTTGCCCCTCGCCCGCCAGACGCAACACCTGGCGTTCGCGGTCATTCAACGGATCGGCTTCCGACCAGGCCTCCAAAGCCAGCTGAGGGTCGATCGAACGGCCACCGCGATAAACGGTACGCAGCGCCTCGGCCAGGTTCTCGGCCGGCGCGTCTTTCAAGAGGTAACCGGATACGCCTGCATCCAGCGCACGTCGCAGGAAGCCAGGGCGTGCAAACGTCGTGACGATGACGACCTTGATCGGCAGCTCCTGACGCTGGATGCGCTGGGCCAACTCCAGTCCGGTCAACCCGGGCATTTCAATGTCGGTTACCAGCACGTCCGGCTTGAGTCGCTGTATCTCGCGCCATGCCGCTTCCCCATCGGCTGCCGAGCCCAGGACTTCGATATCGGATTCCATGCCGAGCAACGCCGACAGGGCGCCGCGCACCATCGCCTGATCTTCAGCCAGCAACACACGAATCATGCCATCACCTGTTCGTCGAAAAAGCGTGGTGTGCCCGGTGCCAGCATCAGGGCTGTCAGGTCACGCGTTATCCTGGTGCAACTCGCGCCGGCAACGAGGCAGCCGACAAGTCCCTCGATGTCTCTACCAGCCGCAGCACCGGCACCGGCACCGGCACGACCACCCGCAGGTGGGTGCCGTTACCGCGCGGCGATTCGATGCCCAGGCTGCCGGCCATCGCGCGCACGCGCTCGCGCATGCCGCAAAGGCCGTTGCCTTCGCCGTCGCCCCTGATGCCACCATGGCCATTGTCGCTGATGTGCATGGAGACGCTGGCATGTTCGCGCACCAGTTCGATCCGCGCACGGCTGGCGCCGGCGTGGCGGGCAATATTCGTGACCGCTTCGCGCAACACCAGCGACAGGCCGCGCTCGATCTCGCGCGGCAGGTCCTCGGGCAATGAGTCGTACTCGAGTTGCACGCCCGAGGACTCCAACAGCAGTCGCGCCGAAGCCAGTTCGGCCGCCAGATCGGTGGCGCGGATACCGGTCACCGCACTGCGTACTTCAGCCAGCGCGAGACGTGCGACCTTCTCGGCCTCTTCCACTTCACGTCGTGCCGCCTCGACATCGCGATCAAACAATTTGCGCGACAGCTCCAGCTTCAGCGTGATCAGCGACAGGGTATGACCAAGCAGATCATGCAGGTCGCGGCCAATCCGCTCGCGCTCCGCGTTGGCGGCAAGCCGGCGCACCTCGTCGTGCGAAAGGCTGAGTGCCGCATCCTTCTGCTCATTCAGGTGCTCGACCGCGATGATCGTACAGACGACGAACACCGTAACCGGCATGATCACCAGGAGTGCTGTCGGATATCCCACCCACCAAGCCAGCGCCACATAGGCCGCGTTGATCACCAGGATCTGATTCACGTACTGGCGAAACCTGTGCTTGTTGCAGTGACCCAGCATCACGCAGGCATAGACGAAATAGCTAAGACTGCTGGGATACCAGCGCATGACGAGGAAGCAAAGCACCGCCATGCCCCATGCGTAGAAGTGTGCCGCCCGGCGCGGTGCCACCTGGATTTTCGCGAACAGAACAAGAAAGACCGGGTACGTGCCCAGGGTGAACAAGAACCAGGTGCGGGTGTAGCCATTCAATCCGTGATCGAACAGCGGCGTAATGAAGATCCAGAACGACCACAACAGGTGGATGCTGTCGGCCCACGGCGATTTCCCGCGACGAATGTCGTCTGCCACCGCGGAATCCGCGGCCGGCACAAACCATCGTGCGATAAAGGCAGGAATCATGGCGTGGCTTTCCGGATGGGATCGGGGTTGCGGGACATCCTGCTTCAACCGTTGCGACGCAGTCGCCGCGACGCCAGCAGCAGGAAGATCACGGCGAAACCGAGCAGCACCAGCACATGCCCCAGCAGCGGACCCTTGTTCGTGCCCACGGCGGCCTGCGTCAGCGCGTTCAGATGATAGCTTGGCCAGATCGGCGCAATCTGCTGCAGCACGCGGGGCAGCATAGACAACGGCAGCCACAGACCGGACAGGAAGGCCATCGGCAGGTAGATCAGGTTCAGCAGGCCGGGAGCGCCCTGCCCCTTGATCAGCGTGCCCACGAACATCCCCAGCGCGCAGAATGGCAGCACGCCGAACGCGCCGCTTGCCAGCAAGGCCAGCACCTGTGCCGGACGAAGACGCACATGCGCGAGCGAGATACCAATCAGCAGCAAGAGCGCGACCACCACGGTGGCGGCGACCATCGCCATCACCATCTTGCCCAACAGATAGGCACCTGCCGGCATGGGCAGAGCACGTTTGAGAGTAAGCAGGCCGCCGTCCCGCTCGATCGCCAGCGATACGCCGAAGCCGAAAAGGCCGGGCCCGATGATGCCGAAGGCGCTATAGCTGCCCAGAAGGAAGCGCGCCGCATCGGGATTGCCGTGATTGAGCACCACCCCGAACATCAGATAGAACACGGTCGAAAACAAGGTCATCGGCAGGATGAAACCCGGTGCCCGCAGGTAGCGCAGGCATTCGCTGCGCGCTTCTTCCAGATAGGCGCCAAGCACGCGGCGTGGCGGCATGCAGACGGCTGGAGCAAAGGTAACAGACAACAGGGATCCCATCTCAGGCAGCCTCGCGTTGATTGTCGCTGGACACATTATTGGCACCGCGGGTGATCTCGGTGAAGGCCTCGGCGAGACCGGCACGCTGCACTTCCAGCTCGCGCAGATCCGTATCGGCGTCAAGCAGTCGACGCACCACGGTCTCGGCGTCCACGGCTGCGATATGCAGTCTCTCGCTCTCGCGACGGACTTCGCTGACTTCCGGCCAGGCACGCACCATGTCGACCGACAACGCGCTGCGACAGCAAATGCGCTTGAGTGCCACCCGCGCACGCATCTCATCGACCGTGCCTTCATGGATCTTCCGGCCACCTGACATCACGCAAACCCGGTCGGCCAGCGCCTCCGCCTCTTCCAGATAGTGCGTGGTGAGCAACACCGAACAGCCTTCGGCCAGCAACTGGCGGATCGCCGCCCAGAGCTTCTGGCGCGCCTCGATATCCATGCCCACGGTGGGCTCGTCGAGAAACAACAGCTCCGGCCGGCCGCACATTGCCAGCGCGAACTGCACGCGCCGTTGCTGGCCGCCGGACAATTTCGCGTATGGGCGCTTCAGCAGATCGGTGACGCCGGCAAGCTCGGCCGATTCCGCCAGCGCGCGCGGCGCAGGGTAGTAACTGGCGGTCAGTCGCAGCAATTCGCCTACCCGCAGGGTTGGCGGCAAAAAGGCGTTCTGCAACATGACGCCGATGCGGCGCCGCGCCCCGATCTGCTGTGGATCCTGGCCGAACAGCTCGACTGCACCGGCATCGGCGCGGATCAATCCCAGCAACAGGTCGATCGCGGTGGTCTTGCCGGCACCGTTGGGACCGAGCAGCGCCAGCAGTTCACCGGGCCGAAGGTGCAAGTCGACTCCGTCAAGCGCTGTGAGCTGGCCATAACGTTTGACGGCACCCTTGAGACAGGCGATCGGATCCACGAGGTGGTGCATGGATGGCTCCTTCAGTGGGGTTCATCCTCGCAAAAGCAGGGGTCTGCCGGCAGTCGCCGACGTCAACCATCGGGGGTGACAGGCGTCACCTGCAGGCGGCACGGGGTTACGGCGGCGGTCACGGCAAGGTATCCTGTGACGTATAAAACAGCCGCAAACATGTGCGAGCCGCAGCCTGGAACGGCTGAAGACATTGAGGAAACGCCTGCCATCCTGCGTTTCCCACCACGCTTTCACCACCCGCCGCCCGGACGCCAAGTCGCCCGGCGGAGCTTGAGGAGGATTCATCATGGGCATCATCAACCAACTGCGCGAAATGCGCGAATTCGGCGGCAAGCCGCGCACCACGGGTCTGGACGACGCCAGCATCGAACGCATGGGGGCGAAAGATCCGCTGCTGGGCCAGGCGATTGCCGAAGCCGTGGCGCGCCACCATCAACTGCGCGCCGACATGACCGATTTCCTGAAACTGGACGAGGCCGAGCAGCTCGACCAGGCGCAGTCCGGATTCGTCAACTTCTACCCGGACGATGCCATCAACCCGTACCTGCCGGCCGCAGCGCGCGGTCCATGGATCATCACGCTGAAGGGTGCGGTGCTGCACGACAACGGCGGCTACGGCATGCTCGGCTTCGGTCACAACGATCAGGCGATCCTGGATGCCCTGGCCCGTCCGCAAGTGATGGCCAACGTGATGTCGCCCAGCGTGTCGCAACTGCGCTTTACTGCGGCAATGAACAAGGAACTGGGACGTCACCGTGGCGGTAACCCGTTCGCACGATACATGTGCCTCAACTCCGGTTCGGAATCCGTTTCGCTGGCTTGCCGCATCGCCGACGTCAATGCCAAGGCCATGACCGATACCGGCGGCCGCTATGCCGGTCGCACGATCAAACGCCTGGTCGTCAAGGGCGCCTTTCATGGCCGCACCGACAAGCCGGCGCTGTATTCCGATTCCTCGCGCAAGGTCTACGAGCAGCACCTGGCCAGCTATCGCCACGAAGACAGCGTGATTACCGTCCCACCTTATGACGTGGCACAACTGCAAGTCGTCTTTGCCGATGCGGACAAACACGGCTGGTTCATCGAGGCGATGTTCCTGGAGCCGGTGATGGGCGAAGGCGACCCCGGTCGCGCGCTCACGGTGGAGTTCTACAAGGCCGCGCGCAAGCTGACCGAAGCGCATGGCAGCCTGCTCCTTGTCGACTCGATCCAGGCCGGCCTGCGCGCGCACGGTGTGCTGTCGATCACCGATTACCCCGGCTTCGAAAAGCTGCCGGCGCCGGACATGGAGACCTTCTCCAAGGCGCTCAATGCAGGCCAGTACCCGCTGTCCGTGCTGGCTGTGACCGAGGCCACTGCCAGGCTTTACCGCAAGGGCATCTACGGCAACACCATGACCGCCAACCCGCGCTCATTGGACGTGGCACTGGCCACGCTGGGCGAACTGAGCGATGACGTGCGCAGCAACATTCGCGAGCGCGGCAGGGAATTCCTCGACAAGCTCAATGCGCTGAAGCATGAACTGGGCGGCCTGATCACCAAGGTACAGGGCACGGGTCTGCTGTTTTCCTGCGAACTGGCGCCGGAGTACAAGTGCTACGGCGCAGGCTCCACCGAAGAGTTCATGCGCGAGCATGGCATCGGCGTGATCCATGGCGGCACCAACTCGCTGCGCTTCACCCCGCACTTCAAGGTCACCAGCGCCGAGGTGGACCTGATCGTGTCCCATGTGCGCAAGGCGCTGCTGGAAGGACCGCGCAAGGCGAAGGCCGAAGCAGCCTGACGGCCTCATCCATGGTTGCAAGGAGGCCACCCCGGCTGCGGGGGGGTGGCGTCATCGTTTCCGCGTGCTTGCTGCAAGTTGCGTATCGGCGCGGATTCGGCCACCTGTGCGCATTGGCGTCTCGCAACGACGGACCGGCGGCGACCCGTGACGGCTCGCCGCAGCTGAATACTTCATGCATGTCGGATTTTTCCTACGTTAAGGAGGCTCGTGCCGGGCCTAGACTGGGCTGGCCGGCAAATGCCGGTTATCCCAGGGAGGACTCCACGATGTCGATGTCTCTACGCCTGCTCGCAACTACCGCCGCCTTTGCCTTCGCCGGAGCCGCTTTTGCGGCGGCCCCACAAGCCAGCACCGCGGCGCCCACCACCAAGCCTCATACCGCCCAGCAAGATCGCATGGTCGACTGCAACAAGCAGGCGACCGGAAAGCATGGCGCCGAGCGCAAGACCTTCATGAGCGCTTGCCTCAAGGGCCACTCCACCGCTGCCACGCCATCGGCCAAGGAGACCCAGCAGGAAAAAATGAAAACCTGCAACGCTGACGCCAAGACCAAGGCACTCAAGGGTGCCGAACGCAAGTCCTTCATGAGCGCCTGCCTGAAGGGTGACGCCACGCCTGCTTCCGCAGGGCATTAAGCCAGAACTGCTGCAACCGTTTCTGCCCCGCATGCATTCGTGCGTGCGCGGGCAGAGCCGCTTCGCTAAGCTCGGACTGTCGCGCCACGCGCCGTCATTGAAGACAGTCACCGATGAAAATCGTCGAAGTCCGCCATCCCCTGATCCAGCACAAGCTCGGTTTGATGCGGCGCGCGGGTATAAGCACGAAGGACTTTCGCGAACTGGCTTCCGAAGTCGCCGCCCTGCTTACCTACGAGGCCACCAAGGACCTGGAGACCATCGAAGAAGAGATCCAGGGGTGGGCCGGACCTCTGCGGGTGCGCCGAATCAAGGGCAAGAAAATCACCATCGTGCCCATCCTGCGTGCGGGACTGGGGATGCTGCCCGGGGTACTCGACCTGATCCCCGCCGCCAAGGTCAGCGTCGTCGGCGTGCAGCGTGACGAGGAGACCCTGCAGCCGGTTGCCTACTACGAAAAGCTCAGCGGCCGCATGGACGAACGCATCGCCCTGATCGTCGACCCGATGCTGGCGACCGCCGGCACCCTGGTTGCCACCGTCAACATGCTCAAGGCGGCCGGCTGCAAACGCATCAAGGGCCTGTTCCTCGTCGCCGCGCCGGAAGGCCTGGAACGGATTGCCGCAGCCCACCCGGACATCGAGATCTATACCGCCTCGATCGACGAGCGCCTCAACCAGCATGGCTATATCCTGCCCGGGTTGGGTGACGCCGGTGACAAGATTTTCGGCACCAAGCAGTTGCCATCCGGATAACCCGCGAGCCGCATCGTATTTCACCCGCCTATCGTGTCACCAGCAGCGCGGGCGACGGCGCGCCAGAATGTCGACGACGACCACGCAGCCGCCCGCCGTACTCGACCACGCGCTGCTCAACTTGCGCCTGCCCGGCTGCTCTTCACTCGCATGCCATACGGCCGTGCCGATCTCGACGCGCCGACACAGGCCCGGGACGACGCCGCCAACGCGACCGACTGGACCCGCGCGGTTGGCGTGTCGGACCACGACGGCTTCGTGGTGGATCTGTTCGTTCCGTTGATCCATCGGTCGCATGGATGGACGCCGCTCGTCGGTTGACAAGGAAGTCGCTTCACGAGTGAAACGTGAACTCAGCCGCCGAAGCGGTCCGTCGCCTCCAGCAACTCATGCAGGATGCCCGGCTCGAACGCGGAATGACCGGAATCCTGCACGATGCGAAGGTCGGCTTCGGGCCACGCGCGATGCAGGTCCCACGCGCTGCGCAGCGGACAGACGACGTCGTAGCGGCCCTGCACGATCACGGCGGGAATATGGCGCATACGCTCGATGTTTCGCAGCAATTGGTCGTCGTGTTCGAAGAAGCCACCATGGACGAAGTAGTGGCATTCGATGCGCGCAAATGCCAGCGCAAACTCGTCTTCGCCGCTGGACGCCATATGCGACTTGTCCTGGTAGAGAAAGCTGGTGGCGCCTTCCCACACCGACCAGGCACGTGCAGCGTCTGTGCGCGTTTTTCCATCCGAACTGGTCAGTCGGCGGTGATAGGCACTCATCAAATCGCCACGCTCGGCCTCCGGAATCGCGTTGACGTAGGTTTCCCAGGCGTCCGGATAGAGCATGTCGCAGCCGTTCTGGTAGAACCATTCCAGCTCGCGGCGCCGCAGCATGAAGATGCCACGCAACACCAGCTCGCTCACCTTGTCCGGGTGCGTCTGTGCGTAGGCAAGCGCCAGGGTGGAGCCCCAGGATCCGCCAAATACCTGCCAGCGTTCAATGCCAAGGTGCTCGCGCACACGCTCGATATCGGCAACCAGAGCCCAGGTGGTGTTGTCGGTCAGTTCCGCGTGTGGCGTCGACTGACCGCACCCACGCTGATCGAACAGCACGATGCGATAGACCGCCGGATCGAAGAAGCGCCTGCATTTCGGATTCGTGCCACCGCCCGGACCTCCATGCAGAAACACCACCGGCTTGCCTTCGGGATTTCCGCTCTGTTCGCAGTACAGCTTGTGCAGTGGGGAAACCTGCAGAAAACCGCGCTCGAACGGCTCGATCTCCGGGTACAGCGAACGCAGCGGCGACGACGGCATGACAGCTCCTCGAATCCGACGGACAAGTCCACGAGACTAGCATGGGCGTGGCTTGCCGCCCCTCAGTCGCCGGTGAACAACTTGCCCGGGTTGAGGATGCCGTTCGGATCGAACACCTTGCGCACGCCGCGCATCAAGGCTATTTCGGACGCACTGCGCGTGCTTTCGAGATAGTCGCGCTTGACCAGGCCGATGCCATGCTCGGCCGAGATGCTGCCGCCGTGGCGATGCAGGGTGGCGGCCAGCAGCCGGGTCACCTGCTCGCACTGCGCGATGAAAGCCTCTTCGGCTACGTCATCCGGACGCAGCACGTTGATGTGTAGGTTGCCATCGCCGATGTGGCCAAACCAGACCACCTCGATGCCGGGGTATTGGCGCGCCAGCAAGGCCTGCATTTCGCACAGGAAACGGGGTACCGTACTGATCCGTACCGACACGTCGTTCTTGTACGGTCGTCGCGGCGCCAGGCTTTCGGTGATGCCCTCGCGCAGCCGCCACAGGGCCCCTGCTTGCGCCTCACTCTGCGCGATCACGCCATCACTGACCCAGCCTTTTTCCAGCGCATGTTCAAACGCGGCCAGCGCCGCTTCCTGCTCGCGTTCGTCCGCCGCGTCGAACTCGGTGACCACGTAATAGGGATGATCGCCGTCGATGGCACGCTGGGCACCGTGCGCCAGTACATGTTGCAACGCGTGGTCAGTGAAGAACTCGAACGCCTGCAAGGACAGCCGCGCACGGAACAGCGCGAATACCTCCATCAGCGCATCCATGTCCGGCAGTGCCAGCAGCAGCACCTGGGACGGCGGTGGCGGATCCGTCAACTTCAAAGTGGCCTCGACCACGATGCCCAGCGTACCTTCGGAACCGATCATGAGCTGACGGAAATCGTAGCCGCTGGAATTCTTGATCAGGCCCCGGTTTAGCTCCAGCAACTCGCCGTTGCCGGCGACGACCTTCAAGCCGGCGATCCACTCGCGCGTGTTGCCGTGACGGATCACCCGAATGCCGCCCGCGTTGGTGGCAATATTGCCGCCGATCGAGCACGAACCTCGCGCAGCGAAGTCGACGGGGTAGACCAGACCCTGCTCGCGCGCCGCCTCGTGTACGTGTTGCAGGATCATGCCGGGCTGCACGGTGAGCGTGCGGTCCACTGCGTTGAACTCCAGCACCCGGTTCATTCGCTCCAGACTAAGCACCAGCTCACCATTCGCCGCCACCGCGCCACCGGACAGACCGGTGCGCCCGCCGGAGGGCACGATCGCCACGCCCTGTTCGTTTGCCCAGCGCACGACCGCCTGCACTTCGTCCACACTGGCCGGCAAGGCGATGGCCAGCGGCGCGGGTGTCCAGCGCCGCGTCCAGTCGCGACCGTAATGCTCCAGCGCGCCAGGATCGGTCAGCACGCGCAGATCGGGCAATCGGCGGACGAGTTCGGCGAGACGGGGTTCGGACATGCGCGGTTCCGGAGTCATGTGCACAGCCTGCCAGTCGCATCAATTCACGTCCAGTGCTGCAGTGCCGCAAGCTCTGGCATAGTAGGAACTCCTCCCCCTCAAGGTCCGATGCGATGCAGACTTCATTTCCCCGCCAGGACATCAAGGTGCTGCTGCTGGAGGGGATCAGCCCCAGCGCGGTGGAGGTATTTCATCGCGCCGGTTACAGCCAGGTGGAACTGCACGCCAAATCGCTTCCGGATGATGAGTTGAAGGCGCGCATCGCCGATGCGCATATTGTCGGCCTGCGCTCGCGCACCCAGCTCACCGACGAGGTGCTGGCACAGGCCAAGCGTCTGATTGCCGTGGGATGCTTCTGCATCGGCACCAACCAGGTGAACCTGGGCGCCGCGCGCCGGCTTGGCGTGCCGGTATTCAACGCGCCCTACTCAAATACCCGCAGCGTGGCGGAGCTGGTGATCGCCGAGGCGATCATGCTGTTGCGTGGCATTCCGCAGAAAAACGCACAATGCCATCGCAGCGGCTGGGACAAGTCGGCCAGCGGCAGTTACGAGACGCGCGACAAGGTCCTGGGCATCGTGGGCTACGGTCACATCGGCACCCAGGTCGGCGTGCTGGCCGAGAGTCTCGGCATGCGGGTGATCTTCCACGACATCGAAAGCAAGCTGACGCTCGGCAATGCACGCGCCGTGTCCAGCCTGGGCGAACTGCTGGAACGCGCGGACGTGGTCACCCTGCACGTACCGGAAACCCCGGCCACGCAGATGATGATCAAGGCGGAGGAGCTGGCGAAGATGCATGCGGGCGCCATGCTGATCAATGCCTCGCGCGGCAGCGTGGTGGACATCGACGCACTGGCCGAGGCCTTGCGCGAGGGCCGACTGGCCGGCGCGGCCGTGGATGTGTTCCCGCTGGAGCCGAAGGGCAACGGCGAACCGTTCATCTCGCCACTGGTTGGCATGGACAACGTGATCCTGACCCCGCACATCGGCGGCAGCACGCTGGAGGCACAGGACAATATCGGCATCGAGGTGGCAAGCAAGCTGGTGCGCTACAGCGACAACGGCTCCACCCTGTCGGCGGTGAACTTCCCCGAGGTCACCCTGCCCGAGCATCCCGACAGCCTGCGCCTGCTGCACATCCATCGCAATGTCCCTGGCACGCTGTCGCGCATCAACGAGGTGTTCTCCGCCGGCAACCTCAACATCGACGCGCAGTTCCTGCAGACCGACAGCGAAGTCGGCTACGTAGTGATCGACGTGAGTGCCGACGAGGCCCAGACGACCGCACTGAAGGCCAAGCTGGCGGCCATTCCCGGGACGCTGCGAAGCCGGGTGCTGTATTGAGCGG
>JBDTEG010000197.1:0-3144 GCA_039922695.1 Rhodanobacter sp.
CCCCGCAACCCGTGGTGGTGCAGGCGATCCCGCTATCCATGCAAGCCCGGCCGGGAAGACCTGCTGCAGGGTTTCAAAGGTGACTGTCATGAAACTGCGGGCGATCTCCATCGCGATCACCATCGCTATCGCCAAGTTTGCCAGCACGACGGCTTCGGGTCGGGCCGTCTGGACCTTGCAACCCGTAACCGTTTCGGTGGCGCCCATCGCCCAATGCGTGCCAACGAACTGGTATACCGGCCACGCCCGCGACGTCATCACGCCGTTCTTTGAGCGTTAAAATCACCATCATTGCGATACCGGCATCGGCTTGATGATGCCCGCCGCCGTCCATCACGGCCAGGTACCTCGCATCACCGCCCAGCGCGCCATCACCTTGAAGGGTGCCTTCGATCGCGATCCGCACCGCTTCAAGGGACGCTCGCCCCAAGCACCGCGCGTGCCCGACACGGTCTACATCAACCCACCCATGCAGGATCACCTGGCCCGCTGGCGGAAGCGGAAACTCACTAAACTGAAATCCGACGTTGTCTGATGGCATTGACACATACCGGGACTGGTTCGAGTGTCGCGACACGCTGGCGTTCTGCGACTTTCTCACGCGGTGGCCGACGCCGGTGCAAGTCAGGCATGCTCGAACGGCAACGCTTCACGGCTTCTTCCACGACCACAACGTTCGCCGCACCCACCTCATCGCGAAACGCCTGGACGGTATCCGGCATGCGATGCGCCTCACTGGAGATGTCGCGGTGATCCAAAGCTATCGGTTGTTTACGCTGGCACTGGTGGAACAGCTTCGCGTCACGCTGCAGGCTATCGCTCGGTTCGACCAGGAAATCGCCGCGGTTGCCCCCACGCTGCCGGACTACTCACTGTTCGACGCGCTACCAGGTAGCGGCCCCATATTGACCCCACGCTTGCAGACGACGGGGGGTGAGCAGCGCGAGCGCTTCCAGAATGCCGGTCAGGTGCAACGTTACTCGGGGGTTGCGCCCGTGACGCAGCGCAGCGGCAAGAAGAGCTGGGTGCACTGACGCTGACCATGCTCAACGTTCGTCGGTCAAACCTTCGTCGAGTGGGCCGCGCAGACGATCAATAAATCGTGCTGGGCGGGTGCCTTCCATCGGCATCAGCGTGCCAGAGGCATTCCCATCAAGTCGCCGTTCGCGCCCTGGCCTTCAAGTGGATCCGCGTCGTGTACCGCTGATGGCAAACCCACACACCCTATGACGAGTCGCGCTACCTGATGGCACTGCAGCCGCGCGGGTCGCCCTTGGTCGCGGGGTTGCCCGCGAAAACCACTTGACGGACTGACTCAGGGCGTGAAGCGGACAGCCGCGACCGCCCGGAAAGGCTGGCGGATTCAACTGGTCGATGCAACGCATTGCCGATAACGTTCGGCAGGCGTCTCGTAGCCTGGCGTTTTCCTGGGTCGTTCGTTCAATCTGGCAATGACGTTGAGCTTCGCCTGCGAGATACCTGACAGGTCGAGCCCTTTCGGCAGGTACTGCCACAGCAGCCCGTTGGTGCTTTCTTTCGATCCTCGCTGCCAGGGTTTGCGCGGGTCCCAGAAGTAGACTTGGATGTCGGTGGCTAGCGTGAAGCGCTGGTGCGCAGCGAGCTCCTTGCCTCGGTCCCAGGTGAGGGATCGATCAAGCTCCTTCGGTAACCGGCGCGCATTTCGAATCAACGCGTTGGCCACGGTCGCGGTGTCTTTGCCGTCTACCTTCACCAGCATCACGTAGCGGGTCTGGCGTTCCGCCAAGGTCGCGATCTGGCTGTTGTGACTGCCGAACACTAGATCGCCTTCCCAGTGACCTGGCACCGCGCGATTCTCAACCGTGCTTGGCCGCTCGCTGATCGGTACCGCACCGATAATCCGTCCGTGGATGTCGGTTTTCTGCGTATGGAGTCGGGATCGACGCATCGCCCCGGTGCGGCGAAGATGGCTCAGCTGCTCCTTCGTCAAAGCCCCGCGCGACTGCATGTACAACGTGCGATAGATTGTCTCGTGAGACACGTGATGATTCGCATCGTCCAGGTAGGTGTGCTTGAGCCAGACGGCAATCTGCTCTGGAGACCACTGCCGGCGGAGCTTGCCGACAACCTGCCGGGCCAGGACCCGATACCGGGCCAGCGTACACACCTTGATCTATACGGTCACGTTGGGAGAGATCATGTATTGAAAGAAATTGGCGGGGTGTTGAAGGATTCCATACGCGAGGCTGATACGGCGGGGCGGGTTGGAGGCGACGAGTTCGCGCTCGTTCTCCCCTATACCGACGCCTCGGCGCGCATCAAGTAGTTCCTGAGATCACCCGCAAGCTCCGCGAAGCTCTCGCCGCCAGTAATTGGCACGTGCAGCATTGGCGTCGTCACGATTCTAAACTAGGCAGTCTCTCTAGAAAGTGCGGTGGGCGCCGCGGACAAAGTTATGTATCAAGTCAAAGCAAGAGGCAAGGGCGCGGTCGAGTTCAGTGTGTTCGACGGAACCATTGATCCTCAAAACCATTGATCCTCAAAGTGCACAGGATCAGGAACAGCTTTCGTCGCCGCCTGCTGTCAGCCGATGAAATGTTGGCGTTACCAGCCGCCCCGAAAGCTGTCGTGCACGACCGGCGGCAATGGGTGGCGGATTCATCTTTGACGTATGAGGACACGCCTGTTCGTGGCATCTGTCGAGCGCTGGGGTTTTGGCTCCGCTCCGCGTCTTCTGAGAAGTGCGGGTCAGGATGACCCGCTGCTCTACCCGGGGTCCCTGTGCGGCGGTGGGGCGGAGACGAGAGGCCGGACGGCGGGAGCCGACATGGCTGGTGTATGGCTACACGAGCTGAAGCAATGCAGGAACAGTTGCCCTTGTTCGATGCCCTTGTCCGTTGCCCTTGCCGTTGATCTTGAATTTCGTCCCCTTGTGAGGCGGTGAGTCGCGGACGACAGGCCCGCAAGGGTGTCGGCATGGATGCCGGCGCCTTTTCGCCAGTGCATGTATGCACTGGCGAAAAGCCCGGCCGCGACTCACGGACTCGTCGGGCGCAGCCCGGCAATCGCCGAGGAGGGTCGCCTTCTCTTGGTTACTTCTCTTACTCCGGGCATCCTGCCCTCCACCCTTCGGGCCAGCTTCGCTGTTCGCACGTGTTCCTGACA
>JBDTEG010000198.1:0-19724 GCA_039922695.1 Rhodanobacter sp.
AAAACGGAGTTACGCTCGACCGCTCGGGTTGCTCGAATGTGACAATGCAAGCCCATGACGTCTTCTGACTGTCCTTTCGGGCGGATTGCGCCCGCCGAGCGCCGGGTTCACGATAAGGTTCCCCCGACGGAGTCACTTCGATGGCCGAGTTCACTGTCAACACCAACCGGTTTGATCCTTACAAGAACTTCAAATTCCGGCTCAAATGGGACGGGCGCTACGTGGCGGGAATTTCCAGGGTAAGTGCGTTGAAGCGGACGTCTGATGTCGTCGTGCATCGCGAAGGCGGCGAACCGTCCAGCCTGCGCACGTCACCCGGCATAACGCGATTCGAGCCGATCACCATCGAGCGCGGGGTCACGCATGACCTGGAGTTCGAGAAGTGGGCGAACAAGGTGTGGAACCTGGGCGCGGGATCGGGAAGCGAAGTCTCGCTGAGAGACTTTCGCAAGGATCTCGTACTGGAGCTCTACAACGAGGCTGGACAACTCGCGTTGGCCTACCGTGTCTACCGTTGCTGGCCTTCGGAGATTGAAGTATTGCCGGATCTTGATGCGAACAGCAGCACGGTCGCCATTCAGAAGATGGTGCTGCAGAACGAAGGCTGGGAGCGCGACTATGACGTCCCGGAACCCACCGAGCCCGCGTTCAACGAACCGCAGTGACAGTCGTGCCTCCATTTCGGCACATGCGTGATCGGAACTGTCCAAAACACCCGTAGTCGACGTACCTCAACTGAACGCCCTGCGCCAACACATCCGGCAACAACGCGTTTGGCCAGCGACCACTTCCGCCAGCACGCCCAGACCCTGACCCGACCAGCGACCAGGGGCAGTCCGCGCGTACGTCCACGAAAGCGATCCGAAAACTTGAAAGCTGCACCTGATCCACTTTTTGGGAAGCGGCGGCAAGCTGGTTCACACCTCCGGCGGATCGGGCTGCATCTTCTCCAGCGCGTCTTCCAGATCGGCAATCATCGCTTCCAGAGCTTCGTGAAGCTGCCCCTGACGGTCCATCAGATCGCCGATCTGCGCGGTCCGCTTCAAGCCAGACAGTTTGCCTTCGAACAGCATCCATGCGCCGGACAGCATTTCAATGTTGTTCTTGGAGTAATGCTGCATTTCCTTCAGCTGGGCCAGCGTGTCCTGTACGTGGTCGGCGTCGGTCTTGGAAATTTCTTCGGACATCAATCTCTCCATCAGTGGCTGCGGGATGACCCTCAGCGGAGACTGGCAAATTCAGTGTGTGTAACGGGTGAGTTCAAAGCACAGGGCCGTAAAAAGGTGCGAGGCCGTGTCAGTGAAAGGGTGTCAGGGACACGATTTGAACGTCGCGACGGCCATCCAACAGCCGCACGGTGGCGAACCGGTCTGTCCTGCCTTCCACACACGATCGGAGCGACCGCTCCCCACACATTGTGCCGTTGCGGTTGGCCGCAAATTTCTCCCGCAAGTCCGCCCGGCAACGGCTCGCCCAACAAGTATCGGTACGCCGATGCGCGAGTCATCGGGTCGCTGCCGGGGGCGGGATGCCCGGGATGCGGAGCAGGCCGCAAATGCACCGGCCCGCTGGCACTGGTCATGACCCGGCCGCGGATGGTCACCCGGTCCGCCACCATCCGCGCGCGCAGCGGGTGCTGCCGGACGCCGGCCAGCTCGATACGTGCGAGCCGCGTCGCCCTCATCCTGGAAGCCAATTCGCTGTCAGAAATTATCCCTGAGACGTTTCTGGCGTCCCTCGATTTCTATTGAGGCGTATTCACAGCGTTTCGGGAGCGAAGCTGGCATCATGGCCATGGTTGCCTTGCACGGAAACAGCGATCATGGCCGCTAGCGAGCGTTTGCCAAGCGGTATCGAGAGGGAATCGTTTTTCGCCGCCCAGAGCCGCTATCGATCCAGCGCGCGCCGCTGGTCGCTGCTCATGGGCCTCGTGGTGCTCTCGATGACGCTGGTTGTCAGTCTGCTGCTGGCGCCGGCGGCGCTGGCGTTGTTCGGGCTCCTCGCCGATGTGGTGAATCTCGTCGTGCCGGTGCCGAACGTGCTCGGCAAGGTCGGGCGTTTGCTGGATTCAAGCATCGATTCGAAGTTGCCGGTTCCCGTGGCACGGCTGGTCGAACTTGGCTTGATGGCCGCGCTCCCAGGCTTCATGATCCTGCTGGCCGTGTGGGTGCGGCTCGGCCTCATCGCGTTCGAGCGGAATCCGGATGCCTTGCACGAGGCAATCGGGCTCCGCCATCCGCGTGCCGGCGACTTCGAGGAGGGGCAACTCGCCAACGTGGTCGCCGAAATGGCGGTTGCCGCCGGCTGTCAGCCGCCGCGACTCGCGCTGATCGACAGCGCGGCCTGCAACACGGGCATCCTGGGAGAAGGCGAAGGCGCGACGATCATCGTGACACGCGGTCTCGTCGACCACCTCGATCGCGGACAAACCCAGGCGCTTGTCGGACAGGCGATCGCCTCCCTCGCCAACGGCGATGGGCTCCTCGCCAAGCGCATGCTGCATCTTGGCATGCTGATCGGACTGCTGATGTTGATTGCACAGTCTCCGCTCGACCAGGCGAAGCGCGACAGGCTCAAGCCCCTGTTCCGCATGCGCGGCGCGCGCGACAGCGCGGCGGATCCAGCCGTGCTGCGCAGCGTACTGGGCAACGCATCGAGCAAGCCTGACGACGGTGCCGCACCTGAAACGACGCCGAACAAATGGCGCGAACGAGCAATGATGCCGCTGACGGGCTCGATGCTCATAGGCATCCTGATCGTGCCGATTGCGGTGATGCTCCTGGTTGCGCCGCTGGACGGCATGATCTGGCGTCGCAGGCGTCTGCTCGCTGACGCGACCGCCGTGCAGTTCACGCGCGACCCGCAGGCGCTCGCCGAAGCCTATGCGGCTCTTTCGCAGGCCGACACAAAGCTCGATTCACGCGCACGCTGGCTCGGCGACCTTTTCGTGCTCGACGCCGGGGCGCGCTCGAATCTCCGCGTCAGCTCACCGTATCCCCGCCTCGCGACCCGGATCGCACGACTCGATGCGATGGGCGCGAACGTGGCGCTCGCAGTGAATGCGCGCAGACCGCTGTGGGTCTGGCTCGCGCTGGGACCGCTTGTCGCGCTGGTGGTCAGCCTGCTGGGGACAGTGATCGTATTGTGCACATGGCTCTCGCTCGCTCTGAACGGGCTTTTCCTGGTCCTGCCGACGGCGTTGATTCATGCCGTGCTGCGCACGCTCGGGCACGCCTGATCGCCCGCCGCGCCGCTGCACCGGCGTGAAAAGATGGCAGCGGAACACAGGAATTGTCCCTGATACCTTTCTTCCGTTCCTTCCCCATCGATCATTCCCGCGCTGCGCCGTGTGCTGCGGCGCATCCGCAAGATGAGGTGTGGGTTGGCTTGGCATCCGGGGCTCCCCGACACCCTCCGGCCCGCCAAATCCGTCCCGACCAGCCTATCCGATCTCACCCCCTCGACAGCCCCGGCCGACTTTTTCTGCAATGGGCTCTGATCCAGTTGGCTTCCGACTCGGGCCGCCTCCTTTCTTGAACCCTGTCGGGCC
The DNA here is from genome assembly GCA_039922695.1 of Rhodanobacter sp. Taxonomy (GTDB): domain Bacteria; phylum Pseudomonadota; class Gammaproteobacteria; order Xanthomonadales; family Rhodanobacteraceae; genus Rhodanobacter. Next base: position 3,551 of record JBDTEG010000198.1, read on the forward strand.
GGACACGTCACTTCATTTCTTCAAACACATATTCGTGCTGCCCGTCGCGCGTGACCAGTTTGCGCACGCCATCCTTGTCGGCACGCGTGAAGAGGAAGCCCAGAGCTTGCGGATCCACGGTCATGAATCCCAGGCTGCCGTCGGATTGGGGCATCGTGGCTACGGCGGAGGTGAATGACCCGGTATCGAACGTTGCGACGCCATCCTTGCGCGTGACCACCAGGTCGCCGAGCGCATCATTGTGGTATCGCGATGCGAGAGCATCGAGTGCCTTGGCGTCCGCGGGCCATTGCAGCAATTTGACGAAAGCATCGAAGGCCTCGCGGTTGGCCTTGGCGCCGGCGGTCGCCGTGGCCACGGCCTGCGGCTGGCCATCGAACATCAGTTCCATCAGGCGACGCTTGAACGGACCGCGCAGGTTCACGCCCTCGTCGGCATTGGTGAGGATCACCGCGCCGACCTTCTGGTCCGGCCACCACATCATGTTGGAATGAAAGCCGCCCATGTCGCCGCCGTGGTCGACCACCGTGACGCCGTCGCCATGGTCCACCATCAGTGCCATCGCGTAGTCCTTGTCCACGCCGAGGGATATCTGCGGCTGGCGGCGCTGCATGAGCGCCGCCTCGCCGATGTAGCGCTTGCCGTCCGGCAGCTTGCCGAGGTCGATCTCCATCTGCACGTACTTGAGCAGATCATTCACCGTGCTCCAGGCCGCGCCGGCCGGTCGCGAAGCGACGATGGTGTCATTCAGGCCCATGCCCATGACCTCAACCTTGTGGTGAATGTCGAATCCGTGCGGCGCGGCGTAATCGCCGGTTTGTGCCTTGGCGAAGTCGAACGTCGTGTCATGCATGCCCAGCGGATCGAACACCAGCGTCTGCATGGCCCGATCGTAGCCGGCGCCAAGTTCGCTGCCCGGGTAGGCGATCTGGCCGCCGATATAGCCGGCCGCTGCAGCCATGGGGTTGGAGTACTGGAACAGCTCGCCGAAACCGCTGGTGGGTTGCATCGTGGCGAGCGTTGCCATCACGGTGGCCGGAGTCTGCTTTTCACCCTCGAAGAGCCATTCGAAATCCTGGCGCGGCACCCCGGTGCAGGCACAAATGAGGTGCTTGACCAGCACCTTGTCGGTGGTGGCCGCATCGCCCAGGCGGAACGCGGGGTACACATCCTCGGCGCGTGCGTTCCAGTCTAGCTTGCCGGCGTCGACGAGCTTGGCGAGCATCAGGGTGGTCAGCGCCTTGGTGTTGGAGGCAATCATGAAGCGGGTATCGCCATCCACCCTGGCTGACTTGCCGAGTTCGCGCAGTCCGAAGCCGCGCGACATGACGACCTTGCCATCCTGGACGATGCCGATGGCCACGCCGGGGACATCGAACTCCTGGCGCATCTGCTCGACAAAATCGGACACCTCCTTCAGGCGTGCAGCATCCAGCTTGTGCGCGGTCCGACCGGCAAAGCTCTCACGCGTGTAGCCCGACGGCTGCAGTCGTTGATAGAGCTTGCCAAGCTGGGCTGCACGCTTTTCCGCGATGGCCTGGTCGAAGTCCGCCACCACGACCGTCCAATGCTTGCCTTTGCGGAAGGCGGCGGCAGTGACCGCGCGTTTATCATTGGCGGCCACGTCGTAGTCATAGAAGCGACGCTGTTCCCAGCCGTCACGGGGCGCGGCGTCGGTACCTAAAATCAGCTTGGGCGTCATGCCAAGCAACTTCCAGCTTTCCAGTACTGCTGCGTCAGGGCTATCGGCGACCGCATCGACAATGGCGATGCGCGAGCCGTCTGCTTCCGGTGGCATCACCAGTACGGCGTTGCCCTGCAGGCGGCGTGACCACCCATCTGGAAGCAGGAAGGTGGCGCCACGCGGCGTGGATTGGGCTTGCCCGGCACCTGGATTGGCTGGGACGGTGGCAGCCGGCGCAGGTGCGACGCCTGGTGAGGCAGATGCAGCGCCGCTCGCAAGGAAAGAAAGTGCAATCGTCAACGCCGCCTTTTTCATGCCAACGTGCATGGCCTTCTCCGTTTTTTGTGCGGGGGGGTAGTTGATCGTAGCGACAAATCCGCTACAAAGGAGAAAGTCGTCGAAGTCCGAAACCGCGACCGCAATGAGGTGGGTCCGAAAACGGGCTCGGCAACGAGCCAGGTTAAAGCGTGCCGCTGATCCGCCCTGCGCAACCGACTGCCTAGCGTACCTGCGCTGCCTGTGCGGCGGCCGCCAGGCTGGCCGTATCGTGGCGGGTTGCGGCGAGAACCACCATGCTCACGCTCAACGTGGACATCCATGAACGAAGGTTTTGCAACGGCATGTCCGAATGTCGATAGGTAGCGAGAATCGCAGCAGCTTCCTCCTCGCTGATCGGTGACGGGCAGTCGATCAGTTCCTGGTTGGCCGCGTTGCCCCCGTTACCCTGGCGGAAGCATCTGCTCCAGATGTACTGCTGCACGTGCCAGGGCGTGAGACCACGGATTTGTACCCGGTATGCCGGATCGTGACGAAGGATGTTCGCCGTGATACCGGTGCCGGAAAGCTGGTAGTAGCCCGCCAGTTGCTTGCGCAGCGACTCCTGATCGATCAGCACCAGGCCGCCGTCATCACGCATCTCTGTGTACGTGGTGCTTTGAAGTTCGAAAGGCATCAACTGCCCAGCCTGGTACCAGGCCAGCACGGTCTTCCAGTTCGATCCGTCCACGCGCTGGCCCGTTTCCCCGTTGGCGATGGCAGACTGGCCATAGGCGGACACCTCTTTCCAGAACACCAATGTATGGTCGATGTTTCGCTGGTCGGCCATCAACTCCGCATGCAGGCGTCGGTAGTATCCGTCGGCACGGGCGTGGTCCAGCCGATCCTGGTTCCAGTTGCTCACTTGCAGCGCGATCAGGATACCGACGACCACGATCAGCAGCTCGATGAGCGCGGCCGTCCAGTCGTATGCGCGCAGGCGCAAGGCGAGCTTCATCGCTCTCATTCACCCCTCCGAACATGCATGGCAAGCCTTGCCTTTCGCCCCAAGGTCAGCGAATGGGACCGTTCCACCCGCCAGTCGATCGTACACGCTGCCACCGCAACGGTCTCGCGTTTCCCAAGGTATGCAGATGATCGGAGCCCTCCACACCCGAACTGGTATTCAGTCCCCACAACCCTACTGCCCCCACTACCGTGGCCAACAGCCTGAAACCATGTGACTTCCCCGTTCGCGGTTCATCGGCCCATCGACCTCATGGCCACACAGCCGCATGACGCGACTTCCATCCATGCGCGACTACGCATCAAGGATTCCATTTATACGCAGAGCCTGGTGACGAGGTTGATGACCGAGTCGAGAACGCCGACGACTTCGCTCGCGTTGGCAAAGGTGGTCTTCAGTTTATTCAGGGTGGCAAGGAAGACTTTGGCGTCATCGGTGACCTTCCTGAACGAATCCGTGACCGGGACGTAAATAGCGTTGTTCAACGCTGCTGCCGCCAGTGCGCCAATCTCGCTGGAAATGGAGTTTATGCTGCTCGTAAGCCGCTTGAGCGTACTCACGGACGCGGCGTCGCACTGCGCCTGCAGCGTCGCTTTCGCCTTCACGAGCGCGGCAATGGCGTCGGCGTTAGTGGTCATCGCGCGCTCCTTGCCTCGCACGGACAGCGGCTTGGGCAGCAGGAGCGCTCAGAGCCTGTTCTGCATAGGCGTAGGCCTGTTGCATCAGCGATCGAGACGATGTGTCTTCCTTCCTTGCCAGGGCGTCGTTCGCAGCCTGAAGTTTTTCGAGTGCCTTTTGGATCGCCTGCCCTTTCGTGACGAGGCTCTCCTTCCAAGTGGCCGTTGTCTGGATGGCAGTGAATCTCTCGAACGCGTTTACCTTCGGGTCGTCATAGATGTAGTGCAAGACATTCTGAAGGGACTGCGTCTGGTCCGCGTGCAGGCTTGCCGTGAATTGATCCTTCTCAATGTTCACATTGTCCTGCGTCACCATCTCCGCGATCTTTGCGATCGGGCCTTTTGCCTCCTGTGCCAAAGCCTGAACAACCTTGGCGCTTTGATTATCGACAATGGCTTGCCCGAGCATGGTGACGGCTGTTTCGATGGTTCCCGCGTGCGATGTAAGCAGTTGCGACGCCGCGCTGTCGCCGGTGTCCTTGATGAGCGTGCTCAGGTCCGTCGTAGTGGTCTTGGCATCCTCGGCGATCCAGGACGTGCTAGAGCCGCTTGTGATTGCAGAGATTTGTTGGGCGTAATTCTGAAGCTGGGCCATGGCGGCGACTCGCAGCTTTTTGGCCCTGGAAAAGTCGTCGTGCTTCGAAAGCTCCTGCGAGACCTGGGCGAAGGTGCCGTTATGTCCGACATAGTCCGCGGTTGCCTGCATTCGATAACCGGCATCCGATGCAGCCTGGATTTCGTCGAAGTAGTCGGCCTCAGCTTGAGCCAGGGTATTCACCGCCGTGACAAAATCCTGGCTGGGGCCGCTGAGGCTTGGCATGCTCGCGCAACCGGTCAAGACGATGGCAGCCGAAAACAGCATCGCCGTCGACCACGCCTTGCCGCATTGCGCCGTTTCCCGACAATTCTGCATTGCTGTGCCCCCTCACGTCGCGGACCAAAGCGCGTCGATCACACCCATCTCGACACCCATGCAAACGCTCAATGAGCTTAGACCCCGATTCTTCCCGCTTCAAGGTGTAGCAACGACCCGGCACAGCGAAGCTCCGACTCGATCGCCGACACCGCCGCCTCCATCGCCGGATCGCTCAACGCATCACACTGCTGCACAAAGTGAACCCGCAGAATGATCGCTGCACGCAGCGGCGATCGGCCGGCGGGCCAACGTCGGATCAGCACGCGCGATCAACGCCAGCAGCGGCTCCACGACACCGCCTTGCTCATCTGGCCCAGAAGCTTCTCCCGACGTGTCGGCATCTTCGTGGCAAAGACGGGCGAGACGAAGGAATGCTGCTTCTTCGACGATGAGCCTGCCGGGACCTGCTGGTCATGATGCCGAAGATGGGGGACAAGTCAGAGCATCCTTGTTGGACTTCACTCCGCTTTTCAGCCGCTCCCAAGGCACTCTGAAAGAGCCTCTGTCCAGCGCGCTACTTCAGCCAGCTCCTTTTCATCCATGACCTCGCTACGGGCGTGTCCGTGTCGCGTCCGCTGTCCGCAGGGAGTGTTCGCGGACGGACGTTCGCTCATTGAAGAATGACGAAAAACGGCTTGGGAATAAGGCTTTCCGGGGTATGGACGCGTTGGCACGGGCTGTGCTTTATCCACAGTCGAGAGATTCTATTCCCACTCGATGGAGAGGCATCATGAAATTCAAAATCGAAACTTTGCTGTTGCAGGGCCTGTTCGGCAGCTGTGTGCTGATCTGCGCGATGAGCATGGGCCGCATGCTGCTGGCGTGACCGGACGATTTCTCGCCCATGCGGGCAACTCCCTCAGGCAAGTGCGTGGCACAGGGTCTCACCGGCGACGATCATCAGGACGCCTTGGGCAAGCACTTGGTCTGCGCCATCCTGCGGGGTTGTTCGCCGGATGGCAGCGGACGATGTGTGCCGAAGCGTCCGGCGTCATGCCGGCAACCGCCGCATTGTCCACACATGTTGTGCGGGTCCAAGCCAAACCCTGGGCAGCTCGTGCCTTGCGCCATGGATGAAGCAAGGAACCATCTCATGAACAACACTCTCTGGTACCGCGCGATCTTGTGTTGCGTCGCCCGGGTTCTGGTTCGGGTCGGTGTCATGGGCAACTTCGTCGTGGCCCGCATTTTCCGCAGCCAGTGCGCAGGCCACTACCGGCTCGATATTCGGCAGGGCTCCGGCGGGCGACAGCATCACCGTGCGAAGCGACATGACCGGGGCACGAATGATAACGGTGAGTTCCACCGGCCGTTACTTCGCCCACGACATGCCGACAGGCACCTACACGGTTGCGCTGAAGCAGAATGGCCAGGCTGTTGCCAACCATTCCAACGTGCCGGTGACCGTGGGCCGTGGCGCCGAGGTAGATTTCAAGTGCGGAGAGGTCAAGTGCGACGAGATCGCCAACACAAAGTAAGTCTCGGCAGCCCGAATTTGCGTTTCGCGAACGAATAAAGGCCCGGCGGGGAAACTTGCCGGGTGCATTTTCGGGCTGCCAGGGAGATCACTACCCATCTACCGGGGCAATTCTCCACACCAAGCCGTCCAACGACAAAATGACTCCCACCGTCGCAGTGACAAGTGTCGGGATAATTTACAACAATTGCTGATCGGGCGGGCGGATGAAAGTTCAAGTTATTGAAAAATAACAAATCTAACCATGGCGCAAATATTGCATTCCTCAGAGGGCGGCCAAGGGGCACCACGTCATTGGCGGCCTTCGAAATGTACGCCCGGGAGTGAACGCTACGTCGGCTGGAAGGCCAATCGACGCGAAGCTGCGGCATCTTTCCGGGGGAATTGTCAGTCCACAGGGGGACATGATGAAAACGAAATTACCGATTTGGATTACGGCGCTCGGCCTGATGGTCGTTTTTTCCAGCGCCTCGGCGACAGCAATGAACGATGACTACCACGGTGGCAACGGGCATGGTTACGGCGACGTGATCGCTGGCGCCGGGGTGACCACTTACAATATTGACGGCATGGAGGCAAACCTGAGTGGTAGTCGCCTCACCGTCATCATCCATACCAACTTCGCGGGCAACGCGGGCACAGAGGCGGAATGGACGAAAGGTCGCACGGGCATAGGCTACGGCGATCTGTTCCTTTCAACCGGCTGGACCCCGAGCGGCGCGAGCCCTTACGACGCTGACAACGCGGCCAACGGCAACCACTGGACATACGCGTTTTCGCTGGACAATCCCCTGAGCAACGCAGGTGGCGACGGCATCGTCTACGCACTTGGTGCCGGCACGGCTGGCAACCACAATCCCGACGTCCTGCTCTCCAACGACTTCATGGATTGTGCCGGTCGCTGCATATATCGCGACGGTCAGGCAGTAGCGGTGAACAGGCTCCAGGCGACGCAGACGGATAACACCGGGTCATGGACCGTTGGCGACGGCTTTCTGAGCTTCAGCTTCGATACGGCCGGGCTCGACCTGAACCCCAACAACTTCGGCTTCCACTGGACCATGTATTGCGGCAACGACGTCATTGAAGGGTTGGACCCGGTGAGCGTGCCGGAGCCGAAGCCTGCCGGTATCTTTCTGCTTGGCATCGGGCTGATCGGGCTGGGTGTCATGCGCCAGCGCAAAGCCGCCCGGCCGTCCTGAGAAGGTACGGTCCGTGCAGCCGTCGACGTTGTAGCTGAAAGGAAGGCTGGCCGCAGTGAGCGGGCGTGGCTCATGGGGTTCGCACCTTTCAACGGATGCTCAACTCTGAAACACGCTCTCGCCGGTTATCGGAGACAGAGGTCAGAGTCGACTTTTGAAAAGTCCACTCTGGCCTCTGTTTTGGATCGTTTCACACATACTGCATCTTCACGCCCATGCCCCCGTCCACCGTGAAGTTCTGGCCTGTGACAAAACCCGATGCGTCGGAAAGCAGGTAGACCGCGAGGGCACCGATGTCACGCGGCGTGCCGACGCGTCCGGCGGGATGTTGAGCGTGATCGCGCCGGCTCAGTTCAGGCGTGCGTCGTGCGGTGGGATTGCGCCAGTCGTCGGTGGCGATCCATCCAGGCAGGATCGCGTTGCTGCGTACCTGCGGCCCTTGGCTGACGGCCACCGCGTGCGTCAACGCCAGCATCCCGCCTTTGCTCGCTGCGTAGGCTTCGGTATCCGGTTCTGACTGCACAGCGCGGCTGGAGGCAATATTCACGATGGCGCCCCGCGCTTCCCGCAACTTGGGCAGCGCGTGCTTGCAGCAGAGGAAGGCTCCGGTGAGATTGGTGGCCAGATAGCGGTTCCACGTGGCCAGCGCGAGCTGCGACAGGTCGCCACCATGCGGGTCGGCAATACCCGCGTTGTTGACCAAGCCGTCGATGCGCCCGAAGCGCGCAATTGCCGCCTTGATCCATTGCCGTACGCTGCCCTCGCGGGAAACATCAAGCTGGCGGAATGCCGCTCTGCGCTTGACTCCCCATTCGGCCAGACAGGCACGCCCGGCATCGGCATCGAGGTCGCCGATCATCACGCAGCCACCCGCGCCAAGAACGGCCTGGGCGATGCCTCGTCCGATGCCTTGCGCTCCACCGGTGACCAGCACGACACGATCGCGCATCGGCTGACTGTCATGGTCAATGATGTCCGGCGTCAGGGTCATGGCTTGCTCCAGCGGGAGGAAGGACATCTTGCGCCAGGAGCGGTGGCGACGATGTGCAGAAGGCCTGGCCGCGCCGGACAGCAGCTCGATGACGAAGCTTGCGGTTGAATCGCCTGCGCCCTTCGTTCCTGCTTGCGGCCCTACCCCCGCAACAGGAGGAACGGAAGCGTCACCAGGGCTAGCGCAAAGAGTATGCCCAACACGCTCATCACCACGCGCGCGGGGTCTGCACGAAGCAAGGTAATGAACGTCTCTGCGGTGCCTGCGCGCTTGGCAGCAGCGTATTCGGCCCGTGCCCGGGCCGCGCGCTGCTGCTGGTAGTCGTCCATCGCGAGCCTGGCGTGCGCGAAGGCCGTATCTTCGGTAACCCAGATTCCTCCCGCCGAGACACCCCAAATGCTGGGTCTGGTTTCGTAGAATGCGATCCCCTGCGCGTCGAGCATCGCGCGCACATCGTCGGCCTCATCATCGGGGACGTTACGCAGGTTCATGAGCAGCTTGGACATGACGCCATGATAGCCGCCCCTGGGGCTCCCTGACCGCGTGGTGCCAGCACGGAGCCGAGCGCACGAGATTTGCTTTTTCGGCCGATCAAAGCTCCGGTACGTCTCCCGACTCGAACAGCACTCGCGGGGTGCCGTAGTCGCCGCTCTCTTCATCTACGTCCATGCTGTAGGCGACGACGCCGGCGTGCTTGTCGGCCAGCAGCCCTGCCCTGCGCGCTGCCTCATCAGCCGTTTTGAACTGCAGGACCTGGCCTGGCTTCAGGCCATTTTTCACCCGGTCGAAGGGCTGCACTACGTGGATCGTTTCCATACTGGCTCCTGGGTTGAGGCAAGTATGACGTGTTGATCGATGAGTTCGACCACGGTCAGAGTCGCCATGCTTGAGCAAGCCCCTCCGAGCCCGGTTTAAATTCAACTTCCTCCGTCCCTGTTTACAACGGCTTTGCAGGCGCGCCATGCACCAGAGCCTGCCGGCGCTTCCGCACCCTGGGAAGCGCAACATCCACGATCAAAGGAATCGACTCCCTTCGCACGTTGGCGGTGAGCTTGCTCATGGCCGAATGCCGCCCTGCACGCGAAGCCGGGTGTGTACGTCACCGGCGGGTCGCTCAGCGCAGGTCCGCGTTGATCCCCTCCAGCGTCGCGGACCCCGGGCAAAGTTCGCGCTCGCCCAGCGTGTTGAATGCGGCCGGGGTGGTATCCAGATGCGCATGCAGGTCGGCAGCCTCGGGGTCGACGTACAGCAACCCGGTAACGATCTCGCCGCGTGCCTGACAGGCGTGCAGGTAATTCATTGCCCCCACGCGATCGCCGCTGTCGTGGCCTTCCGGCAGCTTGCGCAGGCGCAACACACTGCCATCGTGCTGGTGCACCTCGCGCACCTCGCCGGGCGAGTAGTCAACCGTGATCTCGGCGCGTGGCGAGACGAAATCCATCCGGCACAGCGCGTGATTGTGCTCGCGCACGTAGTCGTAACTCTTGGTGCTGCCCTCGTGATTGTTGAACGTGACGCAAGGGCTGATCACATCGAGGAACGCGGCGCCCTTGTGCGTCATCGCCGCTTTCAGCAGCGGCACCAGTTGCGCCTTGTCGCCCGAGAAGCTGCTGGCGACGAAGCTCGCGCCCAATTGCAGCGCCATGCCAACCATGTCAACCGGTGCGTCGTTGTTGATCGCACCTTTTTTTGACTTGCTGCCCTGACCGGCGGTCGCCGAGAACTGCCCTTTCGTCAAGCCGTAAACGCCGTTGTTCTCGACGATGTAGACCATGTCCACGCCGCGGCGGATCGAGTGCACGAACTGCCCGATGCCGATCGAGGCCGAATCGCCATCGCCCGAAACGCCGAGGTAGAGCAACTCGCGATTGGCCAGATTGGCCCCAGTCAACACCGACGGCATGCGTCCGTGCACGGCGTTGAAGCCGTGCGACGCCGACAGGAAATAGGTCGGCGTCTTGCTGCTGCAACCGATGCCGGAGATCTTCGCCACGCGGTGTGGCTTGATGTCCAGCTCCCAGCAGGCCTGGATGATCGCCGCGGAAATGGAATCATGGCCGCAGCCCGCGCACAACGTCGAGATGGCGCCTTCGTAGTCGCGTCGCGTGAAACCGACCGCGTTGCGTTGCAGCGAAGGGTGGTGAAGCTTGGGTTTGGGGAGATAGGTCATCTCATGTCACCTTTTCGTCACGCAGTCGGGCGCCTGCGGCGGCATGCATGCGCTCGCCTATCGCCCGGACAATGAAGCGCGCGGTGATCGGCGTGCCGTCGTAGTGCAGGATCGGGACCAGACGCGCGGGATCGATTTCGAACTGTTCGATCAGCAACGCTCGGAACTGGGCATCGCGGTTCTGCTCCACCACCAGAACCTGCTCATGCTGGTCGATGAAGTCCAGCACGGAATCGGCAAACGGGTAACCGCGCACCCTCAGCGCATCGACGTGCATCCCGTCGGCATCGAGTTTGGCAATGGCCTCGGCCATCGACGGCGCGGTGGAGCCAAAATAAAGTACCCCGTGTTTCGCGGGCTGCGCTGCGCGATGCAGCACCGGCTGCGGCAGCAGTGTCTTGGCGGTCTCCAGCTTGCGCTGCAGGCGCTGCATGTTCTCGATGTAGTCCTCGCCCTTTTCCGAATATTTTGCATCGGCGTTCTTGCTGGTGCCGCGGGTGAAGAAGCTGCCACGCGTCGGGTGCGTGCCGGGATAGGTTCGGTACGCGATCCCGTCGCCATCCACGTCGCGGTAACGGCCAAATGCCGCACCGGCCTCCAGCTGCTCGGCGGTCAATACCTTGCCGCGGTCGTACTGGCGCGCCTCGTCCCACGCGAACGGTTCGCACAGGCGCTGATTCATGCCGATGTCGAGGTCGCTCAGCAGGAACACCGGGGTCTGCAGGCGATCGGCCAGATCAAGTGCAGCGGCAGCAAATTCAAAACACTCGTGCGGGTCCTCGGGGAACAGCAGCACGTGGTTGGTGTCGCCATGCGAGGCATGGGCGCAGAACAGCACGTCCGATTGCTGGGTGCGGGTCGGCATGCCAGTCGACGGGCCGCCCCGCTGCACATCCACGATGGTCACCGGGATTTCGGCAAAATAGGCCAGACCGATGAACTCGTTCATCAACGAGATGCCGGGGCCGGAAGTTGCGGTGAACGCGCGAGCGCCGTTCCAGCCGGCGCCGGTGACGATACCGATCGAGGCGATTTCGTCTTCGGCCTGCACGATCGCGTAGCGGTGCTTGCCGGTCTCGGGATCGACGCGCAACTTGCTGCAATATTTCTCGAACGCTTCGGCGAGCGACGACGAGGGCGTGATCGGGTACCACGCACAAACCGTGGCGCCGCCGTACACCATGCCCAACGCTGCCGCACTGTTGCCGTCCACGAAGATGCGCTGGCCCACGGCGTCGCGACGTTCGACGCGCAAGCCGATCGAGCCGAAATTCTGCCCGGCGTATTCGCGGCCGAGATCCAGCGCATGCAGGTTCGGCTCCAGCAGCGCCGGTTTGCGCTTGTACTGCTCGCCGATCAATTGCGCGACCACCTCACGCTCGATGCCCATCAGTGCCGACAGGGCGCCCAGATACATGATGTTCTTGAACAGCTGTCGTTGCCGTGGATCGTCCCAGTTCCGGTTGGCGATATCGGTCAATGGTACGCCTAGGGTGGTGACGTCGTCGCGGAATTTCGACTTCGGCAGCGGTTTGCTGCTGTCGTAGAACAGGTAGCCGCCGGTGGCGATGCCTGCCACATCGGCGTCCCAGGTCTGCGGGTTCATCGCCGCCATGAGATCGTAGCCACCGCGCCGGCCGAGCCAGCCGGCCTCGCTGACCCGCACCTCGTACCAGGTCGGCAGACCCTGGATATTGGACGGGAAAATGTTGCGCGGACTGACCGGCACACCCATGCGCAGGATGCACTTGGCGAACAGTTCATTGGCAGAGGCGGAACCGGAACCGTTGACGTTGGCAAACTTGACGACAAAGTCGTTGGTGGCGTTGATGGGCATCAGGACCTGGTCCATGGATTCGTCATTCCGCGAAGGTGAAAAGCCAGGTCGCACTGCACCCCGGTGAAGGCCGCCCACGACTCCGCTGCGGTCGGGCCCGACATGATGAGGTCAGGGCGAAGGCTTGATTCACGCCGGAGTCTTCTTCCGCGTCGGTACCGTTGCAGACCCTTCGCCGTGTCCCGCGCAGGAATCCACGAACAGGAATTGCCGCATATCCCAAGCGCCGGTCGGGCAACGCTCGGCACACACGCCACAGTGCAGGCACACGTCTTCGTCCTTGACCATCACCCGGCCGGTCTTGACTGGCTCCGACACATACAGGTCCTGCCCGGTATTTTGCGCCGGCGCCGTGAGCCGCGTGCGCAATTCCGTCTCTTCGCCGTTGAAGGTGAAGGTGATGCAATCCGTCGGGCAAGCGTCCACGCAGGCGTCGCACTCGATGCAGATGTCCTTGGTGAAAACCGTTTGCACGTCGCAATTGAGGCAGCGCTGCGCTTCCTTCCAGGCGGTTTGCAGATCGAAACCGAGCTCGACTTCCTGATGGATGTTGGTGAGCGTCTTTTCCTTCGGCGCCCACGGCACCACGTAGCGCTCATCCGGGGATATTTCGTTGTCGTAGCTCCACTCGTGGATCCCCATCTTCTGCGAGACGAGGTTGGTCAACGGCGGCGGTCGCTTGCGCACGTCCTCCTTCTGCAGCAGGTTATGCATCGACACCGCGGCCTGGTGACCGTGCTCGACTGCCCAGATGATGTTCTTCGGCCCGAACGCCGCGTCGCCGCCGAAGAATACCCTGGGCAAGGACGATTGCATGGTCAGTTTGTCGAGCACCGGCATGCCCCATTCGTCGAAGGCCAGGCCGAGGTCGCGCTCGATCCACGGAAAGGCATTTTCCTGTCCCACCGCGATCAGAACTTCGTCGCATTCGATGAGTCGATCCGGCTCGCCGGTCGGCACCAGTTTGCGCCTGCCGTTGGCATCCACCTCGGCGCGCATCGGCGTGAACCACATGCCGGTCAGCGTGCCGTCCTCATGCACGACGGATTTCGGATTCAACCAGTTCAGGATCTGCACGCCTTCGTGCTCGGCGTCTTCCTTCTCCCACGGGCTGGCCTTCATCTCCTCGTAGCCCGAGCGCACGATCACCTTGACGTCTTCTCCGCCGAGACGCCGCGCACTGCGGCAGCAGTCCATCGCGGTATTGCCACCACCCAGCACCAACACCCGCTTGCCCACCTTCTTGACGTGCTCGAAGTAGACCGAGGCCAGCCACTCGATGCCGAGGTGGATCCTGGCCGCGGCCTCTTCACGCCCCGGAACGTGCAGGTCGCGGCCGCGCGGCGCGCCGCAACCGACGAAGATCGCATCGAAGTTTTCCGCGAGCAGCGACTTCATCGAATCAATCTCGCGGTTGCCCACGAATTCGACACCAAGGTCGAGGATATAGCCCACTTCCTCGTTGATCACCGCCTCCGGCAAGCGGAAGCGTGGCACCTGGGTACGCATGAAGCCCCCACCCTTGGCGTCGGCTTCGAAAACGGTGACGTGGTAACCCAGCGGGGCGAGATCGCGCGCGACGGTCAGCGAAGATGGTCCGCCCCCCACGCAGGCGATACGGAAGCGCCCGGCGCCCGGCACGGGGTCGGGAAGGCGCTCGCGCATGTGCTTTTCGATATCGGCACTGCGGTTGTCGGCGGCGACGCGCTTCAGGCGGCAGATCGCGACCGGCTCGGGCTTCTCGCCGTTGTTTTCCTCAACGCGCCCGCGTCGGCAGGCGGGCTCGCAAGGTCGGTCACAAGTACGACCGAGAATCCCCGGGAAGACGTTCGAGTCCCAGTTGAGCAGGTACGCATCGTCGAAGCGCCCGGCAGCAATCATGCGGATGTAGCGGGGAACCTGGGTATGCGCGGGACAAGCCCACTGACAGTCCACGACCTTGTGGAAATATTGTGGGTTCCCAATATCGGTGGGTTGCATGCAAGCCCTCCAGTCAACCGCGGGACGCCGGCGATCTGCCGATGTAGGCCCGCGATCCGGAGTCTAATCGGTTTGCACGGAAACGAAAGGGGGCAGGTCAGGAAGCGAAAAGCCGGCTCGACGGCCGCCACTTTTGAACCTTGCGATGCGCCGGCACCAGGCGTCCGAGCCCGAGCCCGCGCCTTCACCGCGAGCGCCACTTTCATCGACAGCCGGGTGCGCCATCTTCGTGCGCCAACTGACCAAGGGGCTCTGACATGGCCCGATTCGCGAACCCGAGCCCCACCCACCTATTGTGCCCTGATTGCCGTCAGGTCTCGGTTCATCGCTACGCTGCGCGGGCAAGCGGGTCGAGGGAAGAGCGGTCCGTCAATTCCGGGGCGTCTCGACCAGACCTCCTTTTGGGTTTTGGCCAGACAAGCCCGTTGACAGTCATCCCTCGCGTGGCTCGCGAAGAGCGGTGCCGCAACCGGGACAGTGACAGTTGTACTTGGGTTTCTCCCCAGATATGCGTGCCATTACGGACATCTCCAGCAACGGTAGGTATGCAGGCAAACCCCAACCCAAAAATGTCAGGAGCGCCACGAGCACCAGAAATACAAGCAGGTTCATGACACCCTCGGCTCAAGCAAGTCGAGCGTAATAGTGCAACTTTTTGAGAAAGTGGACTCTCAGAAGGCCCGGTCTGAACACCCTTGATCGAAGGTGTCAGATGACCAACTGTCAACGATTGACCAGAAAGCAGAAAAGCAGGATCAGGTTCCTGACCCAGTTTTCGCGTCACTCGACTTCCTTGGCACGACGATCCGCGCGAGCCCGTTTCAGCCTGATCCGCGAAGCCAGTCCGCCGTCAGGAGTGTCCCTGACACTCATCTGCTTTTTGCGGTGCAAGCCGCCGTCAGCGATGCGGCGGCGGCCGCCTGAACTGCGTGGGTCCTGCACCTTCGGCCTACGCAGTTTGTGGAATGTCCTTCGCCGCCCGCAAGCGCAAAAATGCAGGGACCGCCTGCGACGCCGCATCCCCTGAAGGAGTCCTCCGATGCTGACCGATCTCCAACTCGCCCAGATCATGCGCAACGCCTCGCAGCGCCGGCGCGCGCTGTTTCTGCAGCCACTGAACGACGCCATGGATGCACACGGCATCAGCTCGCCGTTGCGCGAGGCCGCCTTTCTTGCGCAGCTTGCGCACGAGTCGGGCGAGCTGCAGTTCATGGAGGAAATCTGGGGCCCCACCGCCGCGCAGAAGCGTTACGAGCCACGCAGCGACCTGGCGAGCAAGCTGGGCAATACACAGCCCGGCGACGGCCAGCGCTTCAAGGGGCGCGGACCGATCCAGATTACCGGGCGCGGCAACTACAAGACCTTCGGCGACCTGATGGGCCTGGACCTGGTGGGCAACCCGGACCAGGCCGCGACGCCCGATGTGGCCTTTGCCATTGCGGGACTGTTCTGGGAGCGCAAGGGCCTGAACGAACTGGCGGACGCGGGCAACTTCATCGAGATCACGCAGCGCATCAATGGCGGCCAGAACGGCGCGGCCGACCGCGAGCGATTCTATGCGCTGGCCCAACAGGTGCTGGGCGCGAGCGCGCCGGTGCAGAGCGCGGGCCCTGCACGCGCCGGGGCAGGTGCCAAGACTCGCACCGGCGCAGCGGCGATCAAGGCGCTGGTGCGAGGGCCCGAGCTCATCGCCGCGGACACGCAGGTGCAGGCCGCAAAGGATGCGAAGCAGCCCCGGTCGACCAAGCTGTCCCGCGGCCAACTGAAGGCGCCGGCCAAGCCGGTGCGCGTGCTCGACGCGCGCCCCGACACGCTCGACTTTCGCGACCTCATGTACACGCCCACCCTGATCGAGGTGCCCACCCACGTGCCGCTGGGCGAGTACATGGATTACGGCGTACCGATCCTCGACCAGGGCAGCGAAGGCGCGTGCACCGGCTTCGGCCTTGCCACGGTGG
>JBDTEG010000199.1:0-14170 GCA_039922695.1 Rhodanobacter sp.
ATCGACCTGATGGACGAGGCCGCCTCGCGCATCCGCATGGAGATCGACTCCAAGCCCGAAGAACTCGATCGACTGGAGCGCCGGCTGATCCAGCTGAAGATCCAGCGCGAAATGCTGAAGAAGGAAAAGGACAGCGAATCGAAGCAGCGTCTGGCCGATCTGGAAAGCGACATCGAAAAGCTGGAACGCGAGTTCTCCGACCTCAACGAGATCTGGAAATCGGAGAAGGCGGCGCTGCAAGGCACCACCAAGGTGAAGGAGCAGATCGAGCAGACGCGGCTGGAACTCGACGCCGCCCAGCGCGTGCAGGATTACGCGCGGATGAGCGAGATCCAGTACGGCAAGTTGCCGGAATTGGAAAAGCAGCTGGCCGCCGCGCAGGCGGCCGAGACGCAGGATTTCAAGCTCGTGCAGACCCGCGTTACCGCCGATGAAATCGCCGAAGTCGTCGCGCGCTGGACCGGTATCCCGGTCAGCAAGATGCTCGAGGGCGAACGCGAGAAGCTCCTGCACATGGAAGATGACCTGCACAAGCGGGTGGTCGGCCAGGACGAGGCCGTGCATGCCGTGGCCGACGCGATCCGTCGCGCCCGCGCCGGATTGTCCGATCCGAACCGCCCCAGCGGATCATTCCTGTTCCTGGGCCCGACCGGCGTGGGGAAGACCGAGCTGTGCAAGGCGCTGGCGGAGTTCATGTTCGATACCACCGATGCGATGGTGCGAATCGACATGAGTGAATTCATGGAGAAGCATGCCGTGAGCCGGCTGGTCGGCGCACCTCCCGGTTACGTGGGCTACGAGGAAGGTGGTTACCTGACCGAGGCCGTGCGTCGGCGCCCGTACAGCGTGATCCTGCTGGACGAGGTGGAGAAGGCGCATCCGGACGTGTTCAACATATTGCTGCAGGTGCTCGACGACGGCCGGTTGACCGATGGGCAGGGCCGCACCGTCGATTTCCGCAACACGGTGATCGTGATGACCTCGAACCTGGGCTCACAGATGATCCAGGACGCGGCCGATGGTGACGGCGATGCCGAGGAGCAGTACACCCAGATGAAGGCGTCGGTGATGGGTGTGGTGCAGGCGCATTTCCGCCCGGAGTTCATCAACCGGCTCGACGAGATCGTGGTATTCCGTCCGCTCGACAAGACCCAGATTCGCGCCATCGCGAGGATTCAGCTGGCCTATCTCGAGCAGCGCCTGGCCGAGCGTCAGTTGAAGCTGGATGTCAGCGACGATGCGCTCACCTTGCTGGGCAACGTCGGTTTCGATCCGGTGTATGGCGCGAGGCCGTTGAAGCGTGCAATCCAGCAGCAACTGGAAAACCCGCTGGCCAGGCAGATCCTGGAAGGGCGTTTCCAGCCAGGCCATACCATTCGCGTCGATGTCGCCAATGGTCAGCTGAGGTTCGAATGACGCGAGGCGCGGAGCCGGTCAGTCCGACGCCGCGGATGTCTCGGATCGGCGCTTTCCAGCATCATCGCCCATGCCGACGGCGCGGCAGGACCTGCAGGAGCTCTCAGTATCCGGCCGCCAGGCCGGCAGGCCGGCGGCGATCATTGGCTCCTTCCAGCAAGCCGGTCTCAGGGTTCACCAGAATGGCTTCCGCGGCGCCCCAGGACTTGATGGTCTTGAAACGGTAGCCCATCGCTTCGAGCCGGGATTGCACCTCGGGCGCGAGCAGGCCCTGCTCGACCAGCACCACGTCGGGCAGCCATTGATGATGCAGGCGCGGCGCGTCCACCGCCTGCTGCATGTTCATGCCGAAGGCAGCCACGTTGAGAAAGCTTTCCAGCGTGGTCGAGATGATGGTGGAGCCGCCGGGGCTGCCGGTGACCATGTACAGCTTGTCGTCGCGCAGCACGATGGTTGGGGACATCGAGCTCAGCGGGCGCTTGCCCGGCTCGATCTGGTTGATCTTGCCCTGCACCAGGCCAAAGCTGTTCGGCACGCCCGGCTTGGAGGTGAAGTCGTCCATCTCGTTGTTGAGGAAGAACCCGGTGTCACCGGCAATCTTTCCCGCGCCGAACAGGTAGTTGATGGTGTAGGTGACGGCGACGGCATTGCCATGCGCGTCCACTACCGAGTAGTGCGTGGTATTGGTGCCCTCGGCCGGCCCCAGGCTGCCCTTGATTCCGGATGACGGGGTAGCCTTGTCCGGCTCGATACTGGCGCGCAGTTTGGCCGCGTGCTCCGGCGACAACAGCTGGTCGATCGGGTTGTGCACGAAGGCGGGATCGCCAAGATAGGTGTTGCGATCGGCGAAGGCGCGACGCTCCGCTTCCACGATGTAGTGCACGCTGTTGACCGAGCCGTAGCCCCATTTTGCCAGCGGATACGGCTTGATGATCTGCAAAATCTCGCAGATGGTGGTGCCACCGGAGCTGGGCGGGGGCGCGGATACGATGGTGTAACCCTGGTAGTCGCAGCGCACCGGAGTGTCCCAACGTACCGTGTAGTCGGCGAAGTCCTGCATCGAAAGGATGCCGCCCTGCGCCTGGCTGGCCGCGACCACCGCACGCGCGATGTCACCGTGGTAGAAGCCGGTGTCACCGTCCTGCTCGATCCGCTTGAGCGTCTGCGCAAGTTGCGTCTGGCGCAGGCGCTCACCGGCGACATAAGGCTTGCCATGATTCAGGAAGATTGCCGCGACGTTCGGTTGGCTGGCGAAGCCCTTGGCACGCTCGTTGAGGATGTTCACGTCACCCTGCTGCAGCACGAAACCGTCGCCCGCCAGCTTGATCGCCGGTGCAATCACCCGGGAGAGTGGCATCGTGCCGTATTTCTTCAGCGCCGCATCCAGACCCATTACCGTGCCGGGCACGCCGATTCCCAGCCAGGTGCCGGTGCTCTTGCCCTTGATCACGTTGCCATCGGCATCCTGGTACATGGTAGCGCTGGCTTTCAGCGGTGCCTTTTCGCGGAAGTCCAGGAACATGCTCTTGCCCTTGGCCAGGTGCACCAGCATGAAGCCGCCGCCACCAATGTTGCCGCAACACGGATGCACGACGGCCAGGGCATAGCCCACGGCCACCGCCGCATCCACGGCGTTGCCGCCCTGCTTGAGGATGTCCACGCCCGCCTCGGTGGCCAGGTGCTGGGCACTGACCACCATCGCGTGCCTGGCGGTGACCGGACGAGCCTTGGCCAGCGCGGCCTGCGTGGTGGCCGGGGCGCTGGAATCCAGCGCCTGGCTGGGGATGCCGTTGCCCGCCGGATTGAGTTGCTCGGCCCAACTGGCTGGCGCCATCGCCACCAGGGCGAAGGCGGCAACTACGACAACTGTGTTGCGCATGGCGTGATCTCGATTGGGGCTCGCAAACGCCCGGAATGGCGAACCGCGAGCCGGGGTGTCGATTACCAGCTGTAGCGCACCTTGCCGTACACGTAGGCCCCGTTGAAGCCGAACGGCGAGAACGTGGAGTACGGCAGGGTGCCGTTGTTGGTGTTGTTGGGGATGTTCTTGTCCGGATAGGCGTCGGTTGCATCATCCGCACCGATCGTGAACATCCAGTTGTTCAATCTGTAGTTGGCCGCCAGGTCAAGCACCCACTTGGGGTTGAAGGTTTGATCGACCACGCCCTTGGCCGGGTTGTAGTTGGCCAGGCTGCTGACGTAGCCGGTGTAGTGGCCGTAGCGGGTCAGCGTACCGGTGAAGCCCCAGTTGCCGATGTTGTACTGCTCGCTGAGGATCAGCTTGCTGCTGGGGCTGGAGTTGGCCAGATAGCCCTTGATGTCCTGCCGGTTAAGGCGCACGAAATTGACACCCAGACTGGTCAGCACTGCCGGATTGGGTTTGACACTGGTGACGACGTTCTGGTTGTAGTTGGCGCTCAATGTGCTGGAGAGCGTCCCGGCACTGCCAAAATCGGACAGGTAGGTGCCCACGACATCGACGCCGCGGGTGCGCGTGTCGGCGGCGTTGGTGAAGTAGTCGATGCTGCTGAAGTTGAGATTGCCGATGCCGTTGGCGGCCAGGTAGTTGGCCACGGTTGGCGAAGTGGTCGAGATCGCGCCAGACAGGGCGATGCGGTTCTTGATCTTGATCTGGTAGACGTCCACGCTGAGGGTCAGCGCACTGGTGGGGCTCCACACCGTGCCCAGGGTGAGGTTTTGGGATTTCTCCGGCTTCAGTGCTTCAGCACCGAGCAATTGTGCAATCTGGCTGCCGACAGGCACCAGGCCCGAGTTGTAGATGCCGGCGGGCAGGCCCAGGATATTGCCGGCGCCCTGGAAGAACGAGGACGTCTGCGAAAAGTATTCCTGGCCCAGCGAAGGTGCCACGAAGCCTGTCGAGGCGGTGCCCCGGATGGCGAAGGTATCGGTGAAGTCGAACCGGCCCGACAGCGAGCCCGATGTTGTGTCACCGAAATCGTTGTAGTGCTCGTGGCGCGCCGCCGCAGCCACGGCAAACTTGTCGGTCAGATTCGTTTCCAGGTCGAGATATTCCGCAACGTCCTGACGCGAGGCCTGGATGGCGTTGGCAGGCTGCCAACCGGCAAAGCCCTGTGCACCGCCGGAGACACCGGAGCTGCCGACGTAATACGAGGGCAACGAACCGGCGTCGATGCCGTAGGTCTGGCGCAGGTACTGCGCGCCATAGGCCACGGTAACGGCATTCGGCAGCCAGCCGACCGAGACGTCCTTGGCGATGTCAAGGTCGAGGCTTTGCTGCCCGGAAGTGAGGATGCCATCGTCGAAGGCGGTGGGCGTGCTGCCGAAATCGTTGAGGTACGCGAAGTTCAGGCTGTTGATCGTCTGGTAGGAGACCCGGTTTTGACCGCCATTGGCGCTGAGATCCCAGCGCCAGCCGTTGATCTCGCCACGCAGCCCTGCCACCAGGGATTCGTCAAAGGAGTCGGCGTGTTCCAGTGGCAGGAAGCCGTCTGGATACACCAGCCCGATCAACGGGCTTTTCGGCGTCGGCGCATTCGTGCCGTAGCGGAAGAACGCCGGTGAGACGCTCTCGCGGCGGCCGTAATGGCCGAATGCGTAGAACTGCACGTCCGGCGTGATGTCGTATTGCGCGTTGATCAACAGATTGAAATCGTGAACCTGCGGGTCGCCTTGGCGATAGTTCACCCCCAATGCTTGCCACGCTGGCGAGCGATTGTCCGGGCCGGCGCGATTGGTGTAATCCTGGTTGCCATTCTGCACACTGACGCGCATCCAGCCCTTGTCGTCACCCAACGGAATGCCGAAGTTGGCCGAGCCCTGCCACTGTCGGCCGTCGCCGGCGGAATATTGGCCGCCGGTGAGCTCGACATCGCCGCCCTTGGCGCCCTTCTTGAGGATGATGTTGATGACGCCCGAGATCGCGTCCGAACCGTATTGTGCCGAGGCGCCGTCGCGCAGCACTTCGATATGATCGATCGCCGACACGGGGATGGTGCTCAGATCCACTGGCTGCGAACCGCGGCCGATCACGCCGTTGTTGAGCAGGATGGCGGCATTGTGCCAGCGCTTGCCGTCCACCAGCACCAGCACTTCATTGGGCGACAGACCGCGCAACTGCGCCGGTCGCTGCGTGTCCGCCGTATCGGCGGCCGAAGGGCGCGGGAAATTCAGCGACGGGATGATGCGCGCCAGCGCCGTGGGCAGGTCAGTGCTGCCGGTCTGCTGCAGGACCTTGGCTGAAACCACGTCGACGGGAGTGAGCGAACTGCTTTCCGTACGGGTGTTCGAGCGGGTGCCGGTAACGATCACGGCGCCCAGTTCCTTGGCCTTGGTGGAAGAGGGGGGCGATGACGACTGGGTGCTGTCCTGTGCGCTGGCGGCGGCGCTTCCCAGCGCGAAAAGAATGGCAATGGCCAACGAGGCCGGGCGGAGGGTCGGGAAGCGCTTGCTCATGGGTATACCTCTTGAGGGAATCTTGCTGGTTTGAAGAAGGGCGAGGCTAGTGCCATGACATGCGGGCGTCAATAGCCGTATAGACGTCCAAATAATGATAACATTGCTGTGGTCGATGATGCACTTGTTCGTGAATTGCCCCTGCACCTTGCCTGCTTGCGTGGCTCCGCACAAGGCGGCCAAGGCAGGCCCGGTGACGATTCAAGGCAAGGCGACTGAGGCGCGAGTTATCAGAACAGGGGGCATCGGCTCGTCGATCTGCTCTTCGGCACATGTACGGCCGCGCGAACTCCACACGGCTGAAAATGCTGGCTTTTGACAGCATGGTGCGACGTCTTGCGCAGTAGCTTGAGGGGTGACAGCAGCTTGCAGGCCGGGCATCGTTGCGCGAGCAAGGGCGGGGTGTAGCGTATCCATGCGTCATCGAAGCCAGGCCGGCATGGCGCCGTCAACGATGCGGGCTTTCTGACGACGCACAGTCCGCCTGCTGGTCATGCATCCGAAAATGGTTGCGGCGCTGGCTGAACCGCTGACTTTGTCGTCGCTTGGCCACTTCCACGGTGGCCCATGGTGGTGGACTCATTCGTCGTGGCGCGCGCTCCCACGTTGCAAAGTGTTATGCGGCTTGGTGCACTGCATGCCATGCTGCGCCATGACCCCGGCGCGCTGCCGCGAGTTCTGCGCGCATTGAAATCGTCTTCCACGACCAGATAATGCGAACTGGCCATCCAGGGATTGGCCGGAGACCCAAGGAATAACCATGCCCATCTACGAATTTGAATGCACCAGTTGCGGCCATCGCTTCGACCATCTGCAGAAGTTGTCCGACAGTGACCCCGCGGTTTGCCCGGCGTGCGCGGCGCCGCAGCTGAGACGACGGGTCAGCGCGCCATCATTTCGGCTTGCCGGCAGCGGCTGGTACGAGACGGATTTCAAGAAGAAAGGCGAAAAAAAGCACAATCTGGCTGATGCCGCTGGAACGGAGGTGGCCAATCCGTCGACAACGATCCCTGCGCCAGCACCCGCCGCGCCATCACCGGCACCGGCCCCCACTCCAGCGCCTGTCAAGGCTGCCACTGGCGACGGCGCCGGCTGATCGGGCTATGCTGCCGACGCGTGGAAACGTTCGATGAGCGCGGGGCCTCCGCGCGGCATCCAGCTGCGACAGGAGACACACCGTGACGATATCGAGCCGGGTTCTGATCGGCATGACTGCCAGCTTGATTGGCCTGGGCGGGCTGATTGCGGCCCCGGCGGTGATGGCGCGCAGCGGGCCCACCCTCCGCTGCGAAAGCGTCGATGGCAAGTTCAACCGCTGCGACATGCCGTGGCGCGACGTCGAGCTGGTGAAGCAGGAATCGAAGGGCGCATGCATCCGTGGCCAGAGCTGGGGTGTGGACCAACGTGGCCTGTGGGTGGATCGAGGCTGTCGCGGCCTGTTCGCCGAGGCGCGGCGCGGCGGTCCGGACTATGGTCGGCCGGATCAAGGGCGTCCCGACGATGGCCGACCAGGCTACGGGCCGGGCGGCTGGCGGCCGGGTCCCGGTTGGGACCGGGCGATACGGCTGCAATGCGACAGCAACCAGGCGCGCTACCAGATGTGCATGGTGGATGTAGGACGTCGCGGACGGGTGGAATTGGTCAGGCGGATGTCCGATGCGCGCTGCACCGAGGGTTACAGCTGGGGCTGGAATCGTGCCGGGGTGTGGGTCGATCATGGTTGTCGCGCGCAGTTCGTGGTCGATCGACGCGGGTAGCCGCGATGTTCCGCGGGCCTTGAAGGTCTACGCGGCACCATGTCGATGATAAGATTCCGGGTCTTTTCACCTGTTTACGCCGCCTCGCGGCCCGGAGCCTCCAGCGCATGCGCACGCATCTTTGCGGCCTCATCGACGAGACCCTGATCGACCAGGCCGTCACCCTTTGCGGCTGGGTCAACAAGATCCGCCTGCAGGCGCATGTGGCCTTCGTCGACCTGCGCGACCACGAGGGTGTGGCGCAGGTGGTCATCGAGCGCGACAACGCGGCGGCATTCGCGGTAGCCGGCGAAATCGGCAACGAATACTGCCTGCGCGTCACCGGTACGCTGCGCCGGCGTCTGTCGGTGAACGACAAGCTGAAGACCGGCACCGTGGAGTTGCTGGCCGACACGGTGGAGATCCTCAACGCGGCGAAGGACCTGCCGTTCGCGCTGCATGAAAGCCCGAACGAGGACATGCGGATGACCTACCGCTACCTCGATCTGCGCCGCCCGGAGATGCAGGCGATGATGCGCAAGCGGATCCGTCTGGTGCAGGCGTTGCGCCGCTATCTCGACGAGCGCGGCTTCCAGGACGTGGAGACGCCGATCCTGACCAAGGCCACGCCCGAAGGCGCGCGCGATTACCTGGTGCCCAGCCGAGTGCATCCGGGACAGTTCTACGCACTGCCGCAGTCGCCGCAGCTGTTCAAGCAGATCCTGATGGTGGCCGGCTTCGACCGTTACTACCAGATCGCGCGCTGCTTCCGCGACGAGGACCTGCGCGCCGACCGCCAGCCGGAATTCACCCAGCTCGACGTCGAGTTCGCCTTCGTCGAGGAGCGCGACGTGCAGGATTTCGTGGAGGACTTGATCCGCCATGTATTCCGGGAAGTGCATGGCGTCGAACTGGAGGCAAGCTTCCCGCGCATGACCTGGATGGATGCGATGCGTCGCTTCGGTTCGGACAAGCCCGATCTGCGCATCGCGCTGGAGCTGGTCGACGTGGCGGACGTGGTCAAGCACATCGAGTTCAAGGTATTCGCCGGGCCTGCCAACGACGCGAATGGCCGCGTAGCGGCGTTGCGAGTGCCCGGCGGCGGCGTCCTGTCGCGCAAGGATATCGACACGCTGACCGAATACGCCGGACGCTATGGCGCCAAGGGCCTGGCTTGGCTCAAGGTGGAAGATCCATCGAAAGGGCGCGAAGGCATCAGCTCGCCGGTGGCGAAGTTTCTTGATGATGCAGCACTGGATGGCGTGCTGAAAGCCACGGCGGCGCAGGCCGGGGACATCCTTTTCTTCGGTGCCGGCGCCTGGAAGACGGTCAGCGAGTTCATGGGCGCGGTGCGCCTGAAAGTCGGCAGGGACCGCGGCCTGGTCGAGGACGGCTGGAGGCCGCTTTGGGTCACCGATTTCCCGATGTTCGAATACGACGCCGAAGCACAGCGCTACGTTGCCCTGCACCACCCGTTCACGGCGCCGAAGATCGACGACATCGCCGACCTGCGCGCGCACGCGGCGACCGCCGTGAGCCGCGGTTACGACATGGTGCTCAACGGCAACGAGATCGGCGGTGGCTCGATTCGTATCCATCGGCCCGACATGCAAAGTGCGGTGTTCGAACTGCTCGGCATCGATGCGAAAGAGGCCGAGGCAAAGTTCGGCTTCCTGCTGAAGGCGCTGAAGTTCGGCGCGCCGCCGCACGGCGGTATTGCGTTCGGGGTCGACCGGATCGCCGCATTGATGGCTGGCACCGAATCCATCCGCGATGTGATCGCCTTTCCCAAGACCACCAGCGCGCAGGACCTGATGACCGATGCACCCTCGCGAATCGCTGACGCGCAGTTGAAAGAGTTGCATGTGGTGGTCGAAAGCGGGGAACGGGGAACAGGGAACGGGGAGGGGTAGCGCGCTCGCCGCTCCGGCCGACCGTTTTCAGGATGCCGGGACCATCGTCACCCGCGACTTGGTTGCCTTCATACTGGTGACCTGTGGCTTTCCCCCGTTCCCCAGTTCACCTGATGACTGAACATGTAATCCTGCTGCATGGCTTGTGGATGCGTGGTTTCGCGCTATCCATGCTGCACCATCGATTGATGGAGGCAGGGTTTCGCGTGCATCGTTTCGACTATCTGAGCGTGGCGGCAAGCGAGCAACGCATTCTCGATCGCCTGCACGGCCGCATGGCCGGGCTCGCGGACGAGGCCGAAGTCGTGCACCTGGTCGGGCACAGTCTGGGCGGCTTGCTGGCGCTGCGAGCCTGCGGCGACGCGGACAGTTTGCCGCCGGGACGCATCGTCTGCCTTGGGTCGCCGTTGCTGGGCAGCGCGGCAGCCCGCAGTTTCGCGGGCTGGGGAAGAGGCGGCGAATTTCTGCTGGGGCACAACCGGCATCTGTTGCAGCAGGGTTTCGAGCGCTGGGATGGTCCGCGCCAGGTCGGCATGATCGCCGGTCGCACGCCACTGGGCCTGGGTGCGGTGCTCGGCCATTTCGATGGCGAGCACGACGGCACGGTAGCGGTGGAGGAGACGCGCCTGCCTGGCCTGGCCGACCATTGCGTGGTGGAATCCAATCACACCAGCTTGTTGTTCTCGCCCGAAGTGGCGCGGCTGGTGGCGGGGTTCCTGCATGAAGGGCATTTTCCTCCGCGACCGCGTTGAGCCGTCGCAGCTTCCCCACCGGCACGCGGGCCGAATTCGGGTAAAATTGGGCGCTTGTCCAATCGTCTCGCGCAGGAATCGTCATGGGTAGGGGTCCGTCCATCGAAGGCCGCAAGAACGCCGAGGATGCCAAGCGCGCCAAGGTGTTCACCAAACTGATCCGCGAAATCACCGTCGCCACACGCGCCGGTGTGGCAGATCCGGCCGGCAATCCGCGACTGCGCGCGGCGGTCGACAAGGCGCTGTCGGCCAACATGACCAGGGACACCATCGAGCGTGCGATCAAGCGCGGATCCGGCACCGACGGCGGCGCCGACATGCAGGAGTTGCGTTACGAAGGTTATGGCCCGGCCGGGGTTGCCTTGATCATCGACTGCTTCACCGACAACCCGACCCGCACCGTGGCCGACGTGCGCTACATGCTTTCCAAGCACGGCGGCAATCTCGGTACGTCGGGCTCGGTGGCGTTCCAGTTCACCCGTTGCGGCGAACTGGTGTTCGCCACGGCAAACAAGGCCAGTGCCGAGGAGTTCGTGCTGGAGTCGGCGCTGGAGGCCGGGGCCGAGGATGTCATCAACGAGCATGGCGAAAGCATCGTGCTGTGCGCACCGGAGAATTTCGAGGCGGTGCAGCAGTCGTTGACCGATGCCGGCCTGAATGCCGATCACGCCGGCGTGGTGATGCGTCCCAAGAATCGTGTCGAGGTGCCGCAAGAAGCACTGGAACCGCTGCACGATCTGCTGGACAAACTCGACTCGATGGATGATGTGAGCGAGGTGTCGCACAACGCCTTGCTGCCTGTCACGTGATGGCGGGAGTCGGAATGGCCAGCCGGTCGGCTGTTGAGAGAAGAATTCGGGATTCGGAAGGGCAACAGCATGTCATTCCGGGCAGACTCGAGGCGGCGTGTGACTGACAAGTCCCGAATCCCCGCTTCCGAATTCCGGAGTGTCAGAATCATCGGTATCGACCCGGGCAGCCAGCGGACCGGCGTCGGCATCATCGACGTGGACGGCAGCGGCAAGCTCGTCCACGTCTTTCACGGCGCCCTGGAAGTGGCCGGCGAGGCAAGTTTTCCGCTACGTCTGAAACGCATCTTTGACGAACTGTGTGACATCATCGCCGCCCATCAGCCGGCGGAGTGCGGGATCGAGCGTGTGTTCATGGCGCGCAATCCGGACTCCGCACTCAAGCTTGGGCAGGCACGTGGCGCCGCCATCTGCGCGATGGTCAGCCGGGGGATCGTGGTGCACGAATACGCGGCAACCGAGGTCAAGCAGTCCGTGGTGGGCAGCGGTCGCAGCGACAAGACCCAGGTTCAGCACATGATCGGCGTGCTGCTGGGCCTGAAAGGGCCGCTGCAGGCCGACGCTGCCGATGCGCTGGCGATCGCCGTGACGCATGCCCATACCCGCGCCAGCCTCGCACGGGTCGGCATTCCACGCACGGCGTGGAGGCGTCGCCGATGAAGACGCCGATGCACAACTTCGGGAGGCACCGCCGATGATCGGAAGACTGCGAGGCATCCTGGTTGCCAGGCATCCGCCGTCACTACTGGTCGAAGTGGGTGGCGTGGGCTACGAAGTCGAGGCGCCGATGTCCACCATCTACGATCTGCCTGGCCTCGGCAAGGAGGTGACGCTGCTCACTCATCATGCGGTGAAGGAAGACAGCGTCACCTTGTACGGGTTTCTGAGCGAAGGCGAGCGGGCGCTGTTCCGCAACCTGCTCAAGGTCGGCGGGATCGGCGCCAAGATCGCGCTGGCGGTGCTTTCGGCGGTGTCCGCCGATCATTTTGCCCGCCTGGTGCATGCCGGCGACGTGGTCGCGTTGACCAAAATCCCCGGTATCGGCAAGAAGACCGCCGAGCGCATCGTGGTGGAATTGCGCGATCGTCTCGACGGTGTGTCCACGGTCTCCGGTGTATCACTGTCTGGTATTGCGGCTCCGCTGGATGCCGCGGGAGAGGCAACCGTGGCTCTGCAACAGCTCGGCTACAAGCCCGCCGAAGTCAGCCGGCTGGTGCAAAAGGTCGCGGCTGAAGGTGACAACGCCGAAGCCATCATTCGCAAGGCCCTGCGCGCCGCACTCGGTAGCTAGGTCGTCAGGATCTCGATGAACGAACAAGCGCAGAACGCCACCGAGTCGCCCGCGTCAGGCGATGCCGGCACGGATCATCGTGCGAGGTCCACCCTGATCCTGGGGGCAATCGGGGTGGTATTCGGTGACATCGGTACCAGCCCTCTGTACACGATGCACGAGACGTTCCTTCCTGAACATGGACTGCACCCGCACCCCAGCACGGTGCTGGGCATCCTGTCGCTGGTCACCTGGTCGCTGATCATGGTGGTGGCAGTGAAGTACGTCAGCCTCGTCATGCGCGCAGACAACAAGGGCGAGGGCGGCATCATGGCCTTGATGACCCTGGCCCAGCGTGCCGCAGGCAAATCCGTGCGGGCACGCCGGGTAATCATGTTGATGGCGTTGCTAGGCGCGGCATTGTTCTTCGGCGATGGCGTCATTACGCCATCGATCTCGGTGCTCTCCGCGGTCGAGGGTCTCAAGGTGGCGGCGCCCGGGCTCTCGCACTGGGTCGTGCCCATCTCGGTCCTGGTGTTGCTGGGCCTGTTCTGGCTGCAGCGCCACGGCACGGCCAAGATCGGGGTGGTGTTCGGACCGATCATGGTGCTGTGGTTTCTGGCGCTGGGCGTGATCGGCGTTTCCAACATCATCCATGCTCCGGGTGTGCTGTGGGCGCTCAATCCATGGTATGCGGTGCAGTTTTTCATGAGCCACGGCACCACCTCGATCCTCGCGCTGGGTTCGGTCGTGTTGTGTGTGACCGGTGCCGAGGCGCTGTACACCGATATGGGGCATTTCGGCCGCTTTCCGATTCGCGCGGCGTGGTTCTTCTTCGTGCTGCCTGCGTTGTTGCTCAACTACTACGGCCAGGGTGGTGTGATCCTGTTGCATCGGGATGCGATCGCCAATCCGTTTTATTACTCGGTGCCAGCCTGGGGGCTGTATCCCATGATCGGGCTGTCCACGGCGGCGGCAGTGATCGCCTCGCAAGCTGTCATCTCCGGGGCGTTCACGGTGACGCGCCAGGCGATCCAGCTGGGCTTCCTGCCGCGGATGGAGGTGGTGCACACCTCGCGTGAGGCGATCGGCCAGATCTTCCTGCCCTGGGTCAATCGTGCCCTGATGGTGGCCGTCCTTTTCACGGTCGTGTTCTTCGGCTCTTCCGACGCCTTGGGTGGTGCCTATGGAATTGCCGTCACGGGCACCATGGCCATCGATACCCTGTTGACGATGATCGTGGCGCGCCGCATGTGGCACTGGAGCCGCGCCCTGGTTTTCGTCACGGGCCTGGTATTGCTGACCATCGATCTGAGCTATTTCGGTGCCAACACACTGAAGATTCCCGACGGCGGCTGGTTCCCGCTGGTGTTGGGCCTGTTCCTGTTCACGGTGATGACCACCTGGCGTCGCGGCCGCGAACTGGTGGTGCGGGAAATCAAGCAGGGCGGCCTTGCGCTGGCACCGTTCATCCAGAACATGACCGATCATGCGCCGCTCCGTGTGCCCGGCACGGCAGTGTTCCTGACGGCCAACCAGGAGGCCGTGCCGCATGCACTGCTGCACAACCTCAAGCACAACAAGGTGCTGCACGAACGCAATGTGCTGCTTACCGTGGCAATTCTCGAAACCCCGGTGGCCGACGCGGAGGAACGCATCCAGATCACTTCGATGAGCGACGATTTCTACGGCCTCGAACTGCGCTTTGGCTTCGCCGAGGATCCGAACATCCCGCTTGCGCTTTCGCAGTGCACGCGCGAGGGCCTGGGCTTCGACATGATGGACACCACATTTTTCCTGTCGCGCGAAAGCATCGTCTCCAACGCGCGCCGCCCTGGCA
>JBDTEG010000200.1:0-8612 GCA_039922695.1 Rhodanobacter sp.
GGATGCGGTTGGTCTGCAGCCGCCCCGGCATGATGTTGAGCATCACGTTGGGATAGATGAAGTAGTAGAACGCCTGGCCGTCGCCGTAAATGTCGGTGCTGTTGCGCAGCGGCGAGGACTGCAGCGAATGCCACGGGAACAGCTCGGTGTCGTACGCGCGGTAGTCGAGCACCTTGGACAGGCCCGGATGCACGTGCGGCAGGTGGTAGCCCTCGAGGAAATTGTCGACGTAGACCTTCCAGTTGCACTCGACCTCGTAGTTGTCGCGGCGCAGGTAGCGCATGGCCGCCAGGTTGATCGGCGTGATGCGTTCGACGATGCCGGCGTAAACCTCCTCGAACGGTGGCACCTCCGCGTCCAGCGCCACGAAGACCAGCCCCTGCCATTCCTGCACCCGCAGCGGCGGCAGGCGGATGTCTTCGACATGGAAATCGGCCGCATCCTGCATCTCCGGCGCACTGCGCAGCTGGCCTTCGAGCGTGTAGGTCCAGCCGTGGTATTTGCAGTGCAGCGCACGCGCGCCCTTGCCGTTGCACAGCGCCAGCGGACCGGCACGGTGGCGACAGACATTCGGAAAGGCGCGCAGCACGCCGTCCTGTCCGCGTACCAGAAGCAGCGGCACCGCACCAATCTGCCCGACCACGTGATCGCCCGGCTCAGCCAGCTGTTCGTGATGTGCCACCAGCTGCCAGCTGCGTGCGAATACCGCCCGCTGCTCCATCGCCAGCATGGCCTCGCCTGCGTAGTAGCGAGCCGGAAGTGCGCGTGCGCGATCGAGTTCCTCAACCACGGTGTCGGTGTGCATGAGCAGATCCGGTGCTGGGCAGTGTTCGGTGCGACGAATGGGCGCTGCCGGCACGTCTTCCTCGCCTGCCGGCTCCCTTGGCCAGTGTATGCCGGATGCAGCCCCACGCGCCAAGGCGGAGACACCTTTACGCCCCCCTATCTACCGGCCGCGTTCGGTTGTAGATTTCCACGACACCGGTGAGGAACTCCTGCCCTCCATGCCCCGCGCCATCCCACAGCCTCGTCGCCGCCGAGTCGCACCGGACGGCCATGACTTGTCGCCTGCGCCGGTTGCAGCGTGAGCGAAGCCTCCGTCAACGGCACTCTGGAGCAGGCGCTGGCCCATGCCGCACGCCTGCTGGAGCGTGATCCGGCGCTGGCCACGGAACAGCTCAACGAAATTCTCGCGGTGGCCGAATCTCACCCGGCCGCGCTGCGGCTGCAGGCGGCCGCACGATCGATCCAGGGTGATTTACCCGGCGCACTCGACATCCTGATCCCGTTGGCACAAACGCAACCGAACTGGGCCGTGCTGCATTTCGACCTGGGCGTGGCCTTGGGTCGCGCCGGGCGAGGCCAGCAGGCGATCGACGCGCTGCGCCGCGCGGTAACGCTTAAGCCCGACCTGCCGCAGGCCTGGCGTGAGCTCGGCGATCACCTGATGGCAGCCGGCGAACAGGAGCCAGCGGATGCCGCGTACGCGAATCACGTGCGCTATTCCACCCACGATCCGCGTCTCATGGGTGCTGCCGTCGCACTCGCCGAGAACCGCATCCCTGAGGCCGAAGCCCTGCTGCGCGAACACCTGAAGCAGGCGCCAACCGATGTCGCCGCGATCCGCATGTTCGCCGAAGTCGCCGCGCGGGTCGGCCGCAACGAGGACGCGTTGAACCTGCTTGCGCGCTGCCTTGAGCTGGCGCCCGGCTTCCATGCCGCGCGCCAGAACTATGCCCTGGTCCTGCATCGCAGCAACCAGCCCGGTCCGGCGCTGGTGGAAATCGAGCGTCTGCTGGCGATCGACCCGGACCATCCCGGTTACCGCAACATCAAGGCGGTCGTGCTGTGCCGCACCGGCGATTACGAACCGGCGATCGCCATTTACACCGATCTGCTGCAACGCTACCCCGGCAACGCCAAGGTCTGGATGAGCTACGGTCATGCACTGAAGACGGCCGGCCATGGCGAGCGCGCGATCACGGCTTATCGGCGCAGCCTCGAGTTGCAGCCCGGGTTCGGCGAGGTCTGGTGGAGCCTGGCCAACCTCAAGACGTTCCGCTTCAGCGCGGCCGATGTCACGCTGATGAGCGAACAACTGGCACGGAATGACCTGGCAGACGAGGACCGCCTGCACCTGGAGTTCGCCGTCGGCAAGGCGCGCGAGGACGCCGGCGAGTACGCGGACTCATTCAGCCACTATGCGCAGGGCAATCTGATCCGGCACGACCAGCTGCATTACAGCGCCGACGACACGCATGCGCGCGTGGAACACATCCGCCAGCAGTACACGGCAGATTTCTTCGCCGCGCGTGCGGGCATGGGCAGCAGTGCACGTGACCCGATCTTCATCGTCGGCCTGCCCCGTTCCGGCTCCACCCTGCTCGAACAGATACTGTCCAGCCACAGTCAGGTCGAGGGCACGATGGAGTTGCCCGAGGTCACCTCGATCACGCGCCTGCTGCGCGCACAAGGTGACGCTGACAGCGCGATGCCTTACCACACGGTGCTGGCCGGGCTGGATGCCGCTGCGCTGCGCGAGCTGGGCGAACACTACCTTGCGCATACCCGGATCCAACGCAAGTCGACGGCGCCGCTGTTCATCGACAAGATGCCGAACAACTTCATGCACATCGGATTGATCCACCTGATGCTGCCTGACGCGATCATCATCGACGCCCGCCGTCACCCGCTGGCCTGCGGATTCTCCATCTTCAAGCAGCACTTCGCCCGCGGCCAGGGCTTCAGCTACAGCCTGGAAGACATCGGGCGCTATTACCGCGATTACGTGGCGCTGATGGCCCACTTTGACGAGGTGTTGCCGGGGCGCGTATACCGGGTCATCTACGA
Source organism: Rhodanobacter sp. (assembly GCA_039922695.1). Lineage (GTDB taxonomy): Bacteria > Pseudomonadota > Gammaproteobacteria > Xanthomonadales > Rhodanobacteraceae > Rhodanobacter. Next base: position 2,851 of record JBDTEG010000200.1, read on the forward strand.
GCACATGATCGACGACACGGAAGGCGAGGTGCGTCGACTGCTCGATCATTGTGGGCTGCCGTTCGAGGAAACCTGCCTGCGCTTCTTCGAGAATGCGCGGCCCGTACGCACCGCCAGTTCCGAACAGGTACGCCAGCCGATCTATCGGGACGGGGTTGATCACTGGCAGCGCTACGCCGCATGGCTTCAGCCTCTGCAGTCGACGCTGGGGCCGCTGTTGGAGAGTTATCCGGAGATGCCGGCGCAGGCGTGACGCAACAATGACCGCTGGATTGTCGTGAACTGGAAAGGGGAGTAACCATGCACGCAAAGAGATCAAGACTCGGCACCAGAACGCAGGCTGTGCGACTGATCCGGCTGCCGCTCGCGGCGGCGATCTGCCTCGCCATGGCCCCGCCAGGTTTTGCCCAGGACAGCGTACCGTCCACGAGCTCCGCGACGGCGCCGGCTACCAAGCCGAAAACCGTCACTCTGGGCGAGGTCACCGTGACCGCCCAGAAGCGCACCGAGAATCTGCAAAAGGTGCCGATCAGCATTGACGTGCTGGCCTCCGACCAACTGGAGGCACTGCAGGTACAAAGCTTCAAGGACTATGTGAGCTATTTGCCGAGCGTCACCTTCCAGCAGGGCGGCGGCGGCATTGCCACCGGGCCCGGCTTCGCCTCGATCTACATGCGCGGCGTGGCCAGTGGCGGCAATACCAACCATTCCGGCTCGCAGCCGAGCGTGGGCGTCTACCTTGACGATCAGCCGGTGACCACGATCCAGGGGCCGCTCGACATCCACATGTACGACATTGCCCGGATCGAGGTACTGGCCGGCCCGCAGGGCACGCTGTATGGCGCCAGCGCCGAGGCCGGTGCGCTGCGCATCATCACCAACAAGCCCGATCCGGGGGCGTTTGCGGCGAGTTACCAGATCAGCACCGACAAGGTTGACCACGGCGGCATCGGCGAGACCTTCGATGGCATGCTCAACATCCCGGTCAGCAAGAGCGCGGCGATCCGCCTGGTCGGCTGGCACGAACACGATGCCGGCTATATCGACAACAAGGCCGGCTCGCGCACCTTCCCGGTTTCCGGCATCACCGTCAGCAATGCTCCCGGCTGCGTGCCAAGCGACAATAATTCGCCGAGCTCGAGCAACCAATGCTTCGGGCGCGCGAAAAAGGACTACAACGACGTCACGACAAATGGCGCGCGCGCAGCACTGAAGGTCGACCTCAACGACAACTGGTCGATCAGCCCGACCCTGATGGGACAGCAGACGATTTCGCACGGCAGCTTTGCCAGCGATCCGGTGGTAGGCGACCTGGCCGTGACTCACTTCTATCCAGAGCGCGTCGACGACCGCTGGTGGCAAGGCGCACTGACCGTGCAGGGCAAGATCGGCAACTTCGACCTTACCTATACATACGCGCACCTCAAACGGAACCAGGAAGAGCAGACCGACTACAACGACTATTCCTTCTGGTACGACCAGCTGCCCTACACCTATGGCAACTATCTCTACGACAACAGCGGCGCCTTGATCAATCCGTCCGAGTTCATCACCGACCGCGACCGCTACACCAACAGCAGCCACGAACTGCGCATCGTGTCACCCAGCGACGATCGGCTGCGCCTGGTCGCCGGAGCGTTCTGGCAAAAGCAGAAGCACGACATCATGCAGAACTACCAGATCAACGGGCTGGCCGACTCGCTCGCCGTGCCAGGCTGGCCGGACACGATCTGGCTGACCAAGCAGATGCGCTATGACTACGACGAATCCGTGTTCGGCGAACTGTCCTGGGACTTCATTCCCGATGTACTCACCGGCACGATCGGCGATCGCTACTTCCGCACCCGGAACAATCTGTACGGTTACTACGGCTTCAGTTCGGGCTTTTCGCCGAATTCGGCTTACGGCCAGGCGGGGTGTGTATCACCGCAGCCGTTCGAAGGCGCGCCGTGCCTGGACTTCAACAAGTCGGTGCGTCAAACCGGTTCGCTCAGCAAGTTCAACCTGACCTGGAACATCACACCAAGCAAGATGCTCTACCTCACCCGGTCCAAGGGCTTCCGCCCAGGCGGCATCAACCGCATTGCCGCCATACCGCCCTACCAGCCCGACTTTCTGACCAACCTCGAACTTGGCTGGAAGACCACCTGGCTCGACAACCGACTCTCCTTCAATGGCGCCGTATTTCGCGAAACCTGGAATCACTTCCAGTTCAACGTGCTCGGCCCCAACGGCCTGACCATCATCCAGAACGCCAATTCGGCGCGCATCACCGGACTGGAATCGCAGCTCAACTGGCAGGCCAGTTACAACTTCAACCTCAGTGCTGGCGTCGCCTTCTACAACGCCAAGCTGACCGCGCCGTATTGTGGCTTCATCGACGCCAGTGGCAACCCGTCCACCAACTGTCCAGCGGACATGATCAACCCCTCCACCGGCACGCTCGGTCCGCAGGCCCCCACCGGCTCACGACTGCCCATCACGCCCCGTTTCAAGGGCAACCTGATTGCGCGTTACTCCTTCAACCTCGGCAGCAACGACGGCTTCGTCCAAGCTGCTTTCGTGCACGTGGGCAAGCGCACCACCGACCTGCGCACGGTTGAAAGCAACTTGCTCGGCGGTCTGCCCGCGTACAACTCACTCGACCTTTCCGCCGGTATCCAGAAGGACAACTGGACCGTAAAAATCTATCTCGACAATGCGTTCAACAAGCTGGGCGCCCAGTACAAATTCACCGAATGCGGCGTGACCATCTGCGCGGCGCACTACGACCCCACGACGGGTTACGGGTCGGCCCTGTATCCCAACGGGCAGGTCTACACCGGCTTCAACCAGCCACGCACGATCGGCATCAGCTTCAAGCAGGACTTCTAGCACCGGGAGCACATCGAGGCCCCGGTATGAACCGGGGCCTCCGACCGCCAGCATGTCTGTACTTGGTGGACTGCGGGCTTCATCCTGTTCAACAGTGACGGGATTGTTTTGCACCGGGGTCATTTGCAAGACCCCCGTTGAAAATCATTCCACCGTCACCGACTTGGCCAGGTTGCGCGGCTGGTCGACATCGGTGCCGCGCAGCACGGCGACGTGGTAGGCGAGCAGTTGCAGCGGCACGGTGAACACCGCCGGAGCGATGAAGTTGCCGCCACTGGGGAGCTTGATGAGGTGACCCTCATCTTTGTCCAGCGAAATATCCGCCGCGGAATCGGCCAGCACGAACAGCTCGCCACCGCGAGCACGCACTGACTGCAGGTTGGATTTGAGTTTGTCCAGCAGGGAATTGTTGGGCGCCACCGCAACCACCGGCATGGCTTCGTCAACCAGTGCCAGCGGACCGTGCTTCAGTTCACCGGCCGGATACGCCTCGGCGTGGATGTAGGAAATCTCCTTGAGCTTGAGCGCCCCTTCCAGCGCCACCGGAAACTGCACTCCCCGCCCGAGGAACAAGGCGTGCTGGCGATGCACGAACTGCTCCGCCATCGCCATGATGGCCGGCTCGCATTCCAGCGCCTGCTCGATGGCCCGCGGCAGGTGGCGCAACTCTTCGCACAGGGATTGATGCCGGTGCGCTTCCAGACCGTTGCGCTGACCCAGTTCCAACGCCAGCAGCGCCAGCGCGGCCAGTTGCGTGGTGAACGCCTTGGTCGACGCCACACCAATTTCAGGTCCGGCACGTGTCATCAATTTCAGATCGGCTTCCCGTACCAGCGCCGACTCGGCCACATTGCATATGCCCAGGCTGCCCAGGTACCCGCGCTCACGCGAGGCGCGCAGCGCCGCCAGCGTATCGGCAGTTTCGCCCGACTGAGAGATCGCCACGAACAAGCTACCGCTCGGCACCACGACGTCGCGGTAGCGATACTCGCTGGCGACCTCCACGGTTACCGGCAGGCGCGCCAGCGCCTCGATCCAGTACTTGGCGATCAATCCCGCGTGGTAGCTGGTACCACACGCGACAATGTGCACGCCGCGGGTTTTCGCCAGAAGCGCATCACTGTCGATACCGAAGATGTTAGGCAGGACGCCGTGCGGACCAATCCGTGCCTCCAGCGTATCGGCCACCGCACGCGGCTGCTCGAAGATCTCCTTTTGCATGTAATGACGATATTCACCGCGCTCCACCGAGTCGCTGGAGAGCTCGCTCTCGTGAACCTCGCGTGTCACGGGGACACCATCGAGGCCGTATACCTGCACGCTGTCGCGCGTGATCTCGACCACGTCGCCTTCGTCGAGATAGAGCATCTTGTTGGTGACCTGGATCAGTGCCTGGGCATCGGAGCCGAGGAAGTTCTCGCCGATACCGAGCCCGACCAGCAGCGGCGCGCCGCGCCGAGCGCCGACAACCCTGTCCGGATCGTCGCGATTGACCACCGCGATCGCATAGGCGCCTTCCAGCTCGCGCACGGCAGCCAGCACCGCCTCGCGCAAACCCATGCCCTCATGGGTACGTCGATCGATCAGGGCCGCCGCCACCTCGGTGTCGGTTTCGGAGGTGAATTCATACCCCGCGACCTGCAGTTCGGCGCGCAGGCTGGCGTAGTTCTCGATGATGCCGTTGTGCACGATCGCGATGCGGCCGGCTACCAAGGGGTGGGCGTTCGCTTCGCTGGGCACGCCGTGGGTGGCCCAGCGCGTATGGGCGATGCCAGTGCCGCCTGGGAAGGGATCGGCCAGATACATCGCCTCCATCTCGCGTACCTTGCCCTTGGCACGTACGCGCCGGATTTCTCCGCGGTCCAGCACCGCGATGCCGGAGGAGTCATAGCCGCGATACTCCAGGGCCTTGAGCCCCACGATCAGCAGCGGCGCGACATCGCGTTGGGCGACGGCAGCAACAATTCCACACATGGCAGTGCTTCCCTGATTGAAGACGAGGTCCGGAGCGGCCTCGCCACGATTGAACATGTTCCGACGGGCGCCTTGCGGCTGGCTTTCACGACTGCGGCGGGCACCGGCGGAAACGATCCGTCAATTCACCTTGCGACGCAGCCAGTTCAACAGATCAATCCGGGTGATCAGGCCGAGGAAGTCGTCGCCGTCGACCACGATCGCCACGTGGCCGCGCTCGAACACCGGCAGCAGCGACTCGATCGGCGAGCGCATGTCGAGCTGGTGCATGTCAGAAATCATGGCCGTGGACACCGGGTCCCGGAAACACGATTCGTCGGCGTGGACATGCAGCAGCACGTCGGATTCGTCGACGATGCCGACCAGCTTGCGGCCCTCCATCACCGGCAGTTGCGACACGTCGTACAGCTTCATGCGGTTGTAGGCTGTGATCAGCAACTCGTTGGGTCCGACCACCACGGTGTCGCGCTGGGCGAACGGGCGCAGCAGCAGATCGCGCAGGTCGCCGTGCTGCTCGCGCTCGATGAAGCCGTTGTCGAGCATCCAGTAATCGTTGTACAGCTTGGACAGATATTTGTTGCCGGTGTCGCAGACCAGACTCACCACGCGTTTGGGCGACGTCTGTTCGCGGCAATAGCGCAGCGCGGCGGCCACCAGGGTGCCGGTGGACGAGCCGCCGAGAATGCCTTCCTTCGCCAGCAACTCGCGCGCGGTGAGGAAGCTCTCCTTGTCCGGGATCGCATAGGCCTTTTTGACCCGGGTGAAGTCGCTGATCGACGGCAGGAAATCCTCGCCTATGCCTTCGACCATCCAGCTGGCCGACTTGGCCGAGAGCGTGCCCTCGTTGATGTACTGGGCCAGGATCGAGCCGACCGGATCGGCCAGCACCAGCTCGGTCGCCGGCGAGTGCTCGG
>JBDTEG010000201.1:0-40219 GCA_039922695.1 Rhodanobacter sp.
GGCCTGTCGCTGGAGAAGACCACGATCGCCGATCTGGGTCGCGCCAAGCGCATCGTCATCACCAAGGAAAACACCACGATCATCGACGGTGCCGGTGAAGCGGAAAAGATCCAGTCGCGCATCGCGCAGGTCAAGGCGCAGATCGAGGAGACCTCGTCGGACTACGACAAGGAGAAGCTGCAGGAGCGCGTGGCCAAGCTGGCCGGCGGTGTTGCCGTGATCAAGGTCGGTGCCGGCACCGAGATCGAGATGAAGGAAAAGAAGGCTCGCGTCGAAGACGCTCTGCACGCCACGCGCGCAGCCGTCGAAGAAGGCGTGGTTCCCGGTGGTGGCGTTGCGCTGATCCGCGCGCTGAAGGCCGTCGAAGGCCTGAAGGGCGACAACACCGACCAGGATCTGGGCATTGCGATCACCCGTCGCGCGCTGGAAGCGCCGATGCGCGCCATTGTCGCCAACGCCGGCGAAGAGCCGTCCGTGATCCTGAACAAGGTCAAGGAAGGCAAGGGCAACTTCGGTTACAACGCCGCCACGCACGAGTTTGGTGACATGGTGGCGATGGGCATCCTGGACCCGACCAAGGTGACCCGCACCGCGCTCCAGCATGCTGCGTCCGTCGCCGGACTGGCGATCACCACCGAGGCGATGATTGCCGAAGTGCCGAAGAAGGACGAAGGTCACAGCCATGGTGGCGGTGACGGTGGCATGGGCGGTATGGGCGGCATGGGTGGCATGGGCTTCTAAACCTGCTACGTTCGTAATCACCCTTGATTGCGAGAGTCAAAAAGCTGTCGTTCTTGGGCGCACCGCGGGCCCCACAGCATTTGCAACAAGAGAAACCCCGCTTCGGCGGGGTTTTTCTTTGTTGCTGGTGATCCACGCGGCCTGCCCGCGGCGAGGAAGACATCCCTCGCTTCATGCCGGTCGCCCTCGCTCGCTGTGCTGCGCGCCAACCGGTTCGTCAGTGAATGGTTGCGGCGGAGGAGCGCGCTGGCGCCCCGTCGTCATGGGCGACGTTCTTGGCCGGCGCCACACCAGACTCAGGAAGCAACTTCGCCAGCTTGCCACTCCTGCGCAGCTCCTCGACGCTGGCCATGGCGTGGTCGAGCTGCTTGAGGTCAGCGCTTTTGCTGGATGGCTGTGCGCCCGGCGCCGCAGTCAGGGCGGCCAGCTTCGGTCCGACGAGCTGGGTAAGCGCAAAGTACGGATCGTCGTGTATTCCGGCCTCGGCCAGCAACTGGCCGGGCAGCAGCCAGGCGGCGGTGTCCTCATGCGTGCCCCGGCCCTTGGCGTGCGGATCGACCAGCAACCACACGCCAGCCTGGCTCAGCATGTCTTTGCCGTCGACGAAACCGCTGCTCTGGAAGTTGTTGGCGAGCGCGGGCAGGTGGTCGCCGTAGAAAAGCACCAGGCTTGGTCGCTGGCGTTTTGCCAGCCAGTCCACCAGGCGGCCGAGTTCGGCATCGGCGTGTTTGACGTGATAGAGGTAGGTCTGCATTTCCAGCTTGTCGCGACCGGTGATCTCGGCGGGGACGGGGATGGCGTCGCGCTCGGCGACGTGCGCGGGCTCGACGTCATAGGGGCCATGTGCCTCGATACTGATCGCGAAGATGAACCGCGGCGGACCGCTATCCTTCAGCAGGCTCATGATCTTGTCGGTCATGGCGCTGTCGGCCATGTATTTCCCGTCATCGGGCGCGTCAGCCGGGAACTCCGATTTCGACAGGAAGCGCTCGAATCCGATCGCCTTGAACGCGGCGGTGCGGTTCCAGAACGCGGGGTCGTTGCCGTGCAGGGCGAGCGTGCTGTAGCCATGCGCCTCCAGCGTGCGTACCACGCTGGGCACCGACTTGTGGCTCATCTGCAGGTAGGGAAACTGGAGGTTGTCGAAATAGCGCAGCGACAGACCGGTGAGTACCTCGAACTCGGTGCGGATAGTGCCCCCGCCGAAGGTGGGGACATGCAGTTTGCCGCTGATGCCGTGGGCGGAGAGCCGCCGCAGGTTGGGCGTGAAGTCGCTTTGCTCGTAGCCGCGCATGATGGTGGGATCGAACAGGGATTCGCTCTGCACCACCACGATGTCCGGCAATGCGCCGGATGACGCGGGTTGCTGCATCACCCGCAGCAACGCCGGGGTGGATTGCGTAATCAGGCGTTCGACGGCCGCCCGGTCGGGTTTGCGGTTGCCACCGCCGAAATGCAGGTGGAACAACACCAGCGAACTGATCAGCCCGGAGTGGTTGGCGGTGGAACGCGCCGACCACGGTTCCAGCCAAAGCACGCGGGCGTTGTAGATCCTTCCCCACGCGGACAGGCCCGCCAGAATGCTGATGAGTACCGCAGCCAGCACGCCGCCTGCGAGGAGGCGCTTGCCGCTGCTGCGTTTTGGCAACAACGGCGGTTCCATGCGCCATGCCAGCACCACCAGCACCAGCGCCGCAAGCATCGCCAGGTAAGGCCATGGGCTGTGCGGAAGGTAGCCGGCGAGCACGTGCATGCCACCCTTGCGCAGCTGCCCGATCATGCGGAAATCGTCAGGCAGAAGTGGCGTGCCCAGGTTGGCGACCTTGAGGTGATTGACGCCGTAAACCACGCCTTCGAGCACGAACGCCAAGCCGAACGACAGCACGGCGCGACGGGTCCACAACAGCAGTGCGCCAGCCAGCAACAGGCCGGGGAGGGCGTTGGCCAGTGGAAAGCGCGGTTGCCTGACCAACTGCGCGGCGGTCACGCCGACGCCGCCATCGACCAGGCCGGTCAGCAAGATGAACGCGAGGATCAGCAACAGCAGCAACGCGGTGCGCCATGCCAACGGGCGCCAGTGGTCACTCGTGTCGGGGAGTTTCAGGGGCATGCCGTTCCTGCGCGTGAAGGATCGATCGGCCAATCTAATCAGGCCTGGATGAACGGCACGTAGGCGCCGATGGGCGAGTTTCAGGGCTTGGCGACGGTAAATCAACGCACTGATGGTCGTCCCGTTTACAGCGCAGTCGGCAGCGCGTGCGCACTGCGGCACAATGATCCAATGACCGTTCCCGAATCCGCCGACCTGCGCGCCTTGATCGACGACCGCTATCGCGAGTTGACCTCGCGCTGTCGTGCCGCCGGCGTACCGCTGCACGACGATGCGGGCGTGGCCGAACGGATTCGCCGTACCCTGCTGGCCAGTGATTTCGCGTTCGACGTGTGGTGTCGCCAGCCGCAGTTGCTTTCGCCGCAGGGCCTGGAGCGGCTGCGCTCCGGTCATGACGCCAGTGCCCGTCTGGATGCCTTGAGGGTGCCCGCGGACGAGGCTGGCTGCATGGCCGCGCTGCGCCGCTTTCGTCATGCCGAAGCCTTGCGTCTTGTGTTCCGCGACGTCAACGCCCTGGACGAGCTGCCCGAAACCCTGTCCGCCACCAGCGTGCTGTATGAATCCCTGCTGGCGGCGGCGCTGGGGTGGGCCACCAACGCCACGGCGGTCCGCTACGGCCATGCCCGCAACGCCGATGGTGAGCTGCAGCGACTGCTGGTGGTCGGTTTTGGCAAGCTGGGCGGCAGCGAGCTCAACTTCTCTTCCGACATCGACCTGTTGTTCGCCTATCCGCACGGCGGGCAGAGCGACGGTGCCCGCTCGCTCGACAACAGCGAGTACTTCGTGCGACTGGGTCGGCAGCTGGTGCGACTGCTGAACGAACCCACCATGGACGGCATCTGCGCCCGCGTGGACATGCGCCTGCGACCATTCGGCAAGTCCGGACGGTTGGCGCTGTCGTTCGCCGCGATGGAACAGTATTACCAGAGCGAAGGTCGTGACTGGGAGCGCTACGCCTGGATCAAGGCACGCATGGTGGCCGGCGACCGCGCCGCCGGCAAGCAGCTGCAGGAGCTGCTGCGGCCCTTCGTCTACCGCAAGTATCTCGACTACACCGCCTTCGCCGGATTGCGCGAGATGAAGGCCTTGATCGATGCCGAAGTGGCACGCAAGGATCTGGCTGACAACCTCAAGCTGGGTCCCGGTGGCATCCGCGAGATCGAGTTCATCGTTCAACTCGTGCAATTGATCCGCGGTGGCCGCGAGCCTTCGTTGCGCGTGCGCGGGCTGTTGCCGGCGCTGGCGGCATGCGAAGCGCGCGGGCATATAGGCTCTCGCCGCGCGCGACGACTGCGCGAGGCCTATGTGCTGCTGCGACGGGTCGAGAACCGCGTGCAGATGCTGCGCGACGCGCAAACCCATGACATTCCGGATGACGCCTTGAGTCGTGAACGCATCGCGCTGAGTCTTGACTACGCCGATTGGAATCTGCTGGAACGGGCGTTGGCGACCCATCGCGCGATTGTCAGCGAGGAATTTGCTGCCGTGCTGATGCCGCAGCATGGCCAGACCACGCTTGCCCCGGTGGCCGACGTGCACTTGTGGGAACTGGCATGCAACCAAAGGCTCGATGTGGCGACGTTGGAGGCATCAGGTTTCGTGCCCGCAACCGAACTGGCCGATGCGCTGCTGAAGTTGCCGCAGGCCTCGCAGGTGCGGGCGATGTCGCCACGCTCGCGCGAACGTCTGGATCGGCTGCTGCCGCAACTGTTGAGCGCCGCCCGTGACACCCCGGCACCGGTATCCAGCCTGCTGCGCCTGTGCAGATTGATGCAGGCGGTGGCCCGGCGATCGTCCTACCTCGCCTTGCTGGACGAGCAGCCGGCGGCACGCCGACGACTGGTGCGGTTGTTTGCCGACAGTGCATTCCTGGCCGAACGGGTGATTGCGCAACCGCTGCTGCTGGACGACGTGCTCGATCCACGCATCGACCAATTGCCGTTCCGGCGCGCGGACATCGCCGCCGAGATCACGCGCGTACTGGGTACGCTGGACGAGCGCGATGCCGAAACCGAGTTGGAGCGGATCACCGAGTTCAGGTCATCCACCGCATTCCGTCTTGGCCTGGCTTTCAACGATGATCGCGTCGACGCGGTAGCCACCGCACGCCGTCTCTCCGCGCTGGCCGAGTCGGTGGTGGGTGCGGTGCTGGTGCTGGCCGAACGCGACCTGATCCCGCGCCACGGTCGATTGCCCGGCGAAGGCTCCGGCTTCGCCGTGCTCGGTTACGGCAGTCTGGGCGGCGAGGAGCTGGGTTTTGCCTCCGACCTGGATCTGGTCTTTGTCTTCGATGGCCGCCGCGCGCAAACCGTGAGCGATGGCGAACGACCGTTGGAAGGATTCCGCTGGTATCAGCGGCTCGCCCAGCGGGTGATGAACTGGCTCACCGTGCTGACCCGCGCGGGGCGCCTGTATGAAGTCGATACGCGACTGCGGCCGGACGGCTCCAAGAGCCTGCTGGTGAGCAGCCTGGATGCCTTCGTTACCTATCAGCAGAGTCGCGCCTGGACATGGGAGCATCAGGCGCTGCTGCGCGCCCGCCCGGTGGCGGGCGACCCCGCGCTCAATCGGGAGCTGGCCGAGGTGCGCCGCACGATCCTGCGCGCCCCGCGTGAGCGTGCCACCGTACTGGCCGAAGTCAGCAGCATGCGCCAGCGCTGGCGCGCCGAGCGCGACCGCTCCGACGAGCACCAGTTTGACCTGAAGCAGGGCCGCGGCGGCCTGCTCGACATCGAATTTGCGCTGCAGGGCCTGGTGCTGGCCCACGCCGAAGCACATCCCCAGTTGCTCGGGGTCACCGCCAACGCGAAATTGATCGAGGCCTGCCGTGCCGCCGGCCTGCTCGACGGCACGCAGGCTGCCACGTTGGCCAGGGCGCATGCCAATCTGCTGCAACGCGCGCTGGCCTGTACGCTTGACCTGCGGTCACGCATCACGCCGCGCGATGCGTCATTGGAACTTCAATGTGGCGGCGTGTTTGAAATCACCCATGTGCTTGGTTTCAGCTTTGCTCCCGGCGGCGGTCCGGTCGCCTCGTCCGATCAGGTTCGGCCGAATGACGGTTGGCTCGCATGACTTGAACGATGGCGAGCGGACAGGCAAGATCGGGCGAAGTGGGGGCGTAGCAGCAGGATGATTGAACATGTGAGATGTGGGAGGAGCGCACGCGCACTGTTCGTCATTGCGTTCGCTCTGGTGGCGTGCCTGCTCGGCACGCGCGCGGCGATCGCGATGAATCCGCGGCAACCGTTCTATTCCTATGTTCTCGACCACTGGAGCGTCGAGCAGGGATTGCCGCAGATCACGGTGCTCGACATGACCGAGGACCGCGCCGGGTTCCTCTGGATCAATACGCAGTCGGCGGTCGCCCGCTTCGACGGTACACGTTTTGTCACCTATGACCGCGCAGCCACCGGCGTCGATACCAGCATGCTGGCAGCGGCCTGGGCTGACCCGCAAGGCGGCGTCTGGTTTGGTGGCACCCATGGCCTTTTGCACGAGCGCAATGGCCAATTCACGTCGCTGGGTGGCGCCGCAGTCAATCAGATCATCGACGCTGGTGACGGCACCCCCTTGCTGGCCACCTCGGCCGGCTTGGAGCGCCTGCAGGATGGCCAGGTCGTGCCGCTGGATGGCTATGCAGGGGCGGCCTTCAGTCTGCTGCGTGATGGCAAGAAGCTGTGGATCGGTGGCATTGGTCGTGTCTGCTCGCGGGATGTCAGCGTCCAGCCTGCGGCACTGAGCTGCAGCCAGGCCGACCCTGCGCACCAGCACATCATTGTGCGGCATATGGCCACCCAGAACGGGTTGGTGTGGTTGGGCACCCAAGTCGGACTGATGCGTGTGGAGGGTGATCGCCTTGCGCCAGCCGGGTTGGGTGAGGGACTGGACACCGCCTCGATCGAGAGCCTGCTTACCGACCGCGATGGCGTGTTGTGGATCGGCACCGCGGAGGCGTTGTATCGACGCCTGCCCGACAGCAGCCTGCAGCGGGTCGGCGACCAGGACATCGCGCAGCGCCCGTGGGTACAGGCGCTGTACGAGGATCGCTCCGGCGACCTGTGGTTGGGCACGCGCACGCGCGGCATCTACCGCGTCTGGAACGGCTGGACCCGGCAGGTGTCGGTGCGTGACGGTGTGGCCGATCCGCTGGTGTGGAGCGTGGTGAAGGGACCTGGTGGGCAGATCGTGTTTGGCACCAATTCCGACGTGGAGGCTTTCGATGGCAAGCGTGTGCGCACCCTGATTCCGGGCAGCGCCTTGCCGAACCCGTCCGCATACGAGCTGTATTACGACCGGCGCAACCGGTTGTGGGTGGGGACCCGTGGCGGGGTCGCGGTGTTCGACCAGGGTCATGACGTCACGCCGGCAACCTTGTCCGCGCTGCGTAGCTGGCGGATCGACGACGTTCGTGAAGTGGCCCCGGATGATTTCTGGATCGGCACGTCGGGCGGCCTGTATCGCTGGCGCGAGGGCGTGCTTAGCCGCGCCGATCCGGACGCCTCGACGGCGGCTGCGATCATCCGCTCGATTCTGCCGCTGGCGCCGGATCACCTGTATCTCGGTACCGAGGACGGGGTGCGCGAGTGGCGCGACGGCAAAATGACCGAGCCAGCATGGGCGAAGTCGCTGCGGGGCCACTTCGTGACGCGCCTGGCCATGTTGAAGCCGGGCCTGCTCGGGGTGGCTACCGGTGATGCCGGCATCGGCGTGGTGGCCAACGGCCGCCTGCGCATGACCAGCGAGAAGGAAGGACTGCCCAGCAACAACGCATGGGCCTTCAACTTGCTCGGTGACCAGCTTTATGTCAGCTCGGTCGTGGGCGCATGGCGACTTCCGTTTGCGCAGCTGCCCATGCCGGGATCGCCTGAACGGAGTGTGTCGCCACAACGGCTTGCGGGCGAGCAGCGTTCGACCAGCGCCAACGGCCTGCGTTGTTGCAACGGCGGTGCCAGTGCACGCAGCGCGGTCGACGGTCATGTCATCTGGTACAGCACCACCGACGGCATCCTCGGCCTCGATACGCGCGCCCTGGGTGCCTTGCCGACCGCGCCGGCGGCGACGGTGGTGGGCGTCGAGCACGATGGCCAGCGTTTTTCAGGACCCTCCTTCAAGCTGGATCAGGGCACGCGTGACCTGACGATCAATTACACGGCTCCCTACCTGCGTCCGGGTACCTTGCGCTTCCACTACCAGCTGGAGGGCTATGACACGGGTTGGCGGGATGCCGACGTGCGTCGTGAAGCGTTCTACACCCATCTGCCCGCCGGCGACTATCGCTTTCGGGTCGCCGCCACCCTTCCAGGCGCCGACGGATATGGTCCCGAGGCCGATATCAACATTCAGGTGAGGCCGCTCTGGTACGAGCGCCTGTACGTGCGCGCCGCGATAGTGCTGGCATTGTGCCTGCTGACCTACCTGCTGGTCCGCTGGAGCATGCGCCGACAGCGGCGCCGGAATGCGTGGCTGGAGGAGCAGGTCGAGCGACGCACCGGCGAACTGTCGCGGGCGCTGGAGCGCTTGCGCGTCACCAACCTCGCGTTGGCCGAAGAGAGCCACACCGATACGCTGACCGCGCTGCACAATCGGCGTTACCTGATGGCGCAGCTGCCTGCGATGCTGTCGGGCGAAGCCCGCCTCGGCGTGTTGCAGATCGATATCGACCACTTCAAGCAGATCAACGATGGCTATGGCCACGCGGTCGGCGATTCGGTGCTGCGTGAGCTTGGAAGAAAGCTTGCGGCGTTGCGCCGTGAGAGTGACATCACGGTGCGCTGGGGGGGAGAGGAATTTCTGCTGCTGCTGCAGGATGTCGATGCGGACGGCGCCATGGTCATTGCCGAGCGACTGCGCCGCGAGATTGCGGCCAGAGGGTTCGAGGATGGTCGTGGCGGCGTTATCCGGCTGACCTGTTCGATCGGCTTCAGCATGCATCCGCTGGCCAACCGGGCCGACAAGGCGACCTTCGACGCGGCACTCGAACTGGCCGACCTCGCCGTGTACCGAGCCAAGCATCTCGGGCGGAACCAATCCGTGGGGTTGCTGGCGACCCTACCGCTTTCGGCCGAGATCCTGCAGAACCCGTTCGCACCGCAACTGGATGTCTTGCTGGCTGCCGGTCAGCTGCAGTGGGCTGAGCCGGACTCCTGAGCCGCTCCGCCTGACCTGCGCGCAAGCAAAAATCGCTCGGCGGCGACGCGTCACTCGGCCGCGGCGGCCGTGCGCCGCGGGACGTCGATGCGCGCACGGACCAACGCGGCAATCCGCATCGTTTCGCGAAGTGGCGTCTGCGCGGCGAAGCCTGCTGCATCGATATCGTGCAGCAGGCCGGCGTCGCGCAGCGCCTGGTGAAAGCGCCGAATTTTTGCGGGCAAAGGGGCCCGGACGAAGGTCAGGACCGGGCAGCCCACGGCGCAGGCTTCGCTGAGCATGTTCACCGAGTCGGGGGTGACCACCAGGCGATCGGCCCAGCCGAGCACGCCCGGATAGGGGTTGGGGCCATCCTCGCGGCCGGCCCACAGGAGCCCCGGGATGCCACCCAGCATGGGGCGAAGGATCCCGGTCAACGCGGGGGGCGTGCGGCGCGAGGCAAGCACCAGCAGGCTGCCCCCTTCGGCACGCTGCCGTTCAAGCAGCCGCACACCCAGGTCACGGGCATAGGCAGCATCCAGTGCGATGCCACGACGCGGACCGCCCAGCAACACGCCGACGCGCGGCTGCGCAAGCTCGTCGAAATGCAAACAGGCGTCGCGACCGTCAGCCAGCCAGTGGTCGTCCACCGAGTTCAGCGACCCGAGCGGGCGTAGCACGTTGGCGCCCTCGAGACCGTCGTGCCGTGGCGAGATCACGGTGTCCCACAGGCCGGGGTCGAGACGCGGGTCTAGAATCTGCACGGTATGACAGCGGCCTGCCGACAGCGGCCGCAGCATGCGGGTCAACAGCGCGGCGGCACGACCGCAGCCGATCGCGACCGTCGGCCAGGGTGGCGCGAACCACGGGCGCTGGGCCGGAGGCAGCGCCAATGGCCCGCCCAGGATCAGCCGAGGTGCCAGCCAGGACCACGGTGCGCGCGGCTCCAGCACCAGGTGGCGACTCGGCATTCCCAGATGTTCGGCCAGCGCGAGCGCCTGGCGCTGGTTGCCGACGGCCTCGTCGGTGATGACCCAGCACTCGCCATCAAGGCCCAGCATGGGCACGCGGTCGCGATATTGTTTCACCCATCAACACAGTGCGTTCCCCGTCTTGACGCCTTTCTGGCGGCGCCTGGCTATACACTGCCACAACGCGACGCCATAGCCACCGAGTCCCTGCGATGTCCCCATTGAGATACCTTGCCCTTGCCAGCCTGCTGGGCACCACGACGTCGGTGCTGGCCGCCCCGGTGACCTACCAGCTGGATCCCCATCACACGATGGTGCTGTTCAGCTGGAACCATTTCGGCTACTCCAACCCCACTGCCGACATCGGCCTGGGCCAGGGCACCGTGGTGTTCGATCAGGAGCATCCGGCACGGTCCAGGGTCGAGGTGACGTTGCCGCTGGCGAAGCTGGACACACACGTGGAGGCGCTGGACAGCCATCTCAGGAAGGCCGATTTTTTCGATGCCGTGAAGTATCCGGTCATTACCTTCAAGAGCAGCAAGGTGGAGCCGCTGGGTGACCACAAGTACAAGGTCACCGGCGCGCTGACCGTTCACGGCGTGACCAGACCAGTGGTACTGGATGCCACCCTCAACCGGATCGGCCCGCACCCGGCGAGCCAGGCGCAGTCGATCGGCTTCGATGCCACCACCAGCCTGAAGCGTTCGGACTTCGGCGTCGGTGCCTATGTGCCGAACGTCAGCGACGAGGTGCATGTCCGCATCACCACCGAGGGCTCGGTGCCCAAGGCCGCTGCGCCAAAATAAGCGGCTTTTTCCATCGCAAGCAGTTCCCCCAGTTCAACTTCGGCGGCTGATTTTCCCGCGATGACGCAACCTTTGCCGACAGCGGCCGCCAGCCTGCTACCATTTGCAGCATGCTGTCCAGTTCGGAGCCCGCTGATGCCGACCTCTCTTGCCGCGACCGTGCCCCTGGTGCCGGCAAATGCCGAGAATCGTTACGAAGTGACGCGCAGCGACTTGCCGTTATCCTGCCCGATGCCCGGCATGGCACTGTGGAATGCACACCCCAAGGTCTACCTCTCGATCGTCGACGATGGCGGCGAATCAACCTGCGCCTACTGTGGCGCCCATTACATCTTGCGCGACTGATCACGGCAGCGCATCGGGAGCGGATCATGGCATTTGTCTTGCTTCGCTTTTGCCATGAAAGCCCCCAGTCCTGAGCTCGTGTCCAGCATCGCCGCTCCCGCCAGGCTGCTGACCGTGATCCAGCTGATCCCGACGCTGCACTCTGGCGGCGCGGAGCGTTCGGCGCTGGAGATCGCGCGCGCTTTGGTGCAGGCGGGGCATCGTTCGGTGGTGATTTCCGCAGGCGGACGCCTGGTCGGGCAGTTGCTGGCGGAGGGCAGCGAACACATCACCCTGGATCTGGGGCGCAAATCGTTGCGCACACTCGGCCAGCTCGGTGCGCTGCGGCGGGTGATGCGCGAACTCAAGCCCGACATCGTGCATGCCCGCTCGCGCTTGCCCGCATGGATGGGTTGGTGGGCACTCAAGGGAATGCAGCCGCGGCCACATTTCGTTACCACGGTGCACGGTTTCAATTCGCCGGGGCGTTACAGTTCGATCCTGCTGCGTGGCGAGCGCGTGATTGTGGTATCGCAAACACTTCGTGACTACGTGCTCAGCCATTACCGCTGGCTGGAGCCAGGCCGCGTGCGCGTGATTCCGCGTGGCATCGATCCGGACGCCTTCCCTTACGGCCATCGGCCGGATGATGCCTGGCAAAAGGCTTTCTTCGCCGAATTCCCGACCTTGAACGGCGCGCCGCTGCTGACCATGCCCGCACGCGGCACGCGCCTGAAAGGTCACCACGATGCGATCGAGTTGCTGGCGGATCTCAAGCGCCGTGGTATCGAGGCGCGCCTGCTGCTGCTGGGCGTGATCGAGCCAGGCCGCGAGGCCTACGTGGCCGAGCTGCAGGAACTGATCCGCCTGCGCGGCGTCACCTCGCAAGTCGTGCTGTCGCCGCCGCGTGACGATATCCGCGACATTTATGCGGTCTCGGCGCTGGTGCTGCAACTGTCGAACCAGCCGGAGTCGTTCGGACGCACGGTGGTCGAGGCCCTGTCGTTGTGCCGTCCGGTGCTGGGTTATGCCCACGGCGGTGTCGGCGAATTGCTCGCCGAGTTGTACCCCGCCGGCCGGGTGCCGCTGGGTGACCGCGAGCGTCTGGTGGATCGCGCCGCCGAGTTGCTGCGCGTCGCGCCTCCGATTCCACCGTTGCAGAGCTACCGCCTGAGTGACATGCAGCACGCCACCCTGGCGCTCTACGAGGAAGTGAGCCAGCCGTCACGATGAGCGGCGGCTCCTACCTGCTGGCGCTCGCCTACAATGCAAGGGATGCCCTCGCCCGGGTTCGTGCATGAATTCCCTCGCTGCTTCGCTCAAGGACGCGCTGCGTTCGCCGCTGCTGCCGTTCTGGTTGGTGATCGCGCTCTTGCCGTTTGGTCGCAGTGCCGAGCTGGGTACCTTTCTCTGCCTGCTCGGCGTGATCATGCTGTTCGCGCGCGACCCGCAGGCCCTGCGTCAGCACTTGGGCGCCCAATTGCTGTTGTGGTTGCTGGCTGCTTATGTGGCGGCAGCGCTGTTTGCCGCCGTCGATGCGATCCGGCCCGGCAAGAGCTGGAGCACAGTGGCGAGCCTGCTGCGCTTTGTGCCGCTGGGACTGTATGCGTGCTTTGCGATACGCCGGGAGCGCAAGCTGCACGCGCTGTACGTGGCAGTCGCCGCCGTCCTTGCGCTGTGGTGTGCCGATGCCTGGTTGCAGGCGTTTACCGGCTGGAGTCTGGGTGGGCATCCCGAGGCCGAACGCGTTTCCGGCATCTTCGGTGCGGACAACCTGAAGCTGGGGCCGACCCTGGCCGTGCTGTCACCGTTCGCGCTGTGGACAGCGCGGCAGCACTGGGGACGTCGTGGCCTGCTGCTTGCCAGCGTGCTGGTGCTGGGGCCGGTGCTGTTGGCCGGCTCGCGCTCGGCGTGGCTGTGTTATGCGCTGGTGTTGCTGAGTTTCGGCTGGCGTGAGGCCGGCTCGGCGTGGCGCTTCGTGCTTGGTTGCGTCGTGGCCGCCGTGATCCTGGGGCTGGCTGGCGGGATCGCATGGAAAACTTCGCCGCGATTTCAGGATCGGATGGCGCGCACGTTGCTGGTGCTGCATGGGACGAATCAGTCGATCGATACCGCGCTCAGCGGCCGACTCGATATCTGGAACGCCAGTGTTGCGATGATTGCCGCGCATCCTGTCAATGGCGTGGGTGTGCGTGGCTTTCGTTATGCGTATCCCCATTACGCGCCAGCCAACGATCACTTCGTGGTCTCCGGCGAAGCCTGCGGCATCGGGGAAGGTGCGTGCCACCCGCACCAGCTGGTGCTGGAGATCCTCACCGGAACCGGTGCGCTCGGTCTCCTGCTGTGGCTGGCCGCGGCGGCATGGGCCTGGCGAGCCTGGCGACGTGTAGGGGAGGCGGCGCGCGCACGCGCTTTCCCGGTCACGCTGGCGCTGGGCGTAATGTTGTTCCCGCTCAATTCCCACCTGGCGTTCTACTCGGCCTGGTGGGGCTTGCTGTTTGCCTGGCTGCTCGGTCTGTGGTGCGCAGCGCTCTACACGGAGCGCTCCCCAGCGACGACCTGAACCGCTGGCGACGCCGGTGATCACCTTCAACCGCTCCTGCACACTCGACGCCGGTTTGCGCCGTGTGACGTGGGCCAACGACACGGGGCGGATCAGACACGGCGTGATCAATATACCGACGGCTGCCCCGGTTTCCGGGTCTTGAATCGCTTGTGTACCCACAGGTATTGCTCGGGTGCTTCGCGCACCATCTGCTCGATGCATGCGTTGACGCGAGCGGTATCTTCCAGCATGTCGGTACCGGGAAAATCCTGCAGCGGTGCGCCCAGACGCAGCACGTAACCCTGCTTGCCGGGCAGGCGTCGGTGGAAGAACGGAATCACCACCGCGCCAGACAAGCGCGCCAGGTGATGGGTGGCGGTGATGGTGGCCGCGGGCACGCCGAAGAACGGCACGAACACGGTGTCCTTGCTGCGCATGTCCTGGTCCGGCGCGTACCAGAGCGTGCCGCCGCCGCGCAGGTATTTCACGGTACCGCGGATGTCGTCCTTGTCGAACATCGCCGCGGCATAGTGCAATCGTGCGCGCAGGACCACCCATTCGAACACGGTCGAATCCATCCGCCGGTACATGCCGGCGATGCGGATGCGCTGCGACACCAGCCGCGCACACAGCTCCAGGTGCGAGAAATGACCACCCACCAGCAGCACGCCCTTGCCCCGGGAACGCGCCTGTTCTAGATGTTCGAGCCCTTCGATGCGGGTCGTGATGGATGTCATCCGGCGATCACTTGCCATCCAGCCCAGGGCGAACTCCACCAGCATCAGGCCGATGTCGCGCAGATTGGCGTCAACCAACGCTGCCCGCTCGACGGCGTCGAGTTCGGGAAAGCACAGCGCGATATTGGCGGCGGCAACGTGCCGTCGCGCCGAGGGAATCCGCAGTACCAGCGTGCCGAGGCGGCGGCCAAGCCACAGCGATGCCGCCTGCGGCAGCCGCGCGATCAACCAGATCACGGCCACCCCAAGCCAGGCCGGCCAGTGGCGTGGTGCGAGCAGGGAGCGGTCAAAGTCGGGGCGGGGCGTGCCGGGCATCGTCGGCATTGTAGCTGGCCGCTTGCGCCCGGGCTCGCGGTGACGGCTCTCGCTATACTCCCGCGTTGCCTGCAAGGATCCGACGTTGCGCGTTCTGTACACCCTCGCGATGTTTTTCGTGACGCCGTTGCTGGTGCTGCGGTTGATTGTGCGTGGCCTGCGTTCGCGGCCTTATCACCGGCGCTGGCCCGAGCGCTTTGGCTTCTTCAAGGACCCCGGCATTCGCGGCAGCTTGTGGGTACATGCGGTTTCCGTGGGCGAAGTGAATGCAGCCGAGCCGCTGGTCAAGACCTTGCAGCGTGATTATCCGAATGCGCCGGTGGTGATCACCACGGTCACCCCGACCGGCACGGCGCGGGTGCAGCAGTTGTTCGGCGACAGCGTGT
This sequence comes from Rhodanobacter sp., assembly GCA_039922695.1. GTDB lineage: Bacteria > Pseudomonadota > Gammaproteobacteria > Xanthomonadales > Rhodanobacteraceae > Rhodanobacter. The sequence goes on from JBDTEG010000201.1 coordinate 15,065, forward strand.
TCCATGTGTATCTGCCGTACGACCTTCCATTTGCGGTGCGTCGTTTCATGAATCGGATACGCCCGCGACTGGCGCTGATCGTGGAGACCGAAATCTGGCCCAACCTCTACTTTGAGTGCCGTCGGCGCGGCATTCCGCTGATGATCGTCAATGCGCGGCTGTCCGCGCGTTCCATGCGCGGATACAAGCCGATGCGTGGACTGGCTCGCTCGGCGCTTCGTTGCGTGAACCAGATCGCGGCCCAATCGCGCACCGATGCAGCGCGGTACCGTCTGCTGGGCGCCGACCCGCAAAAGATACTGGTCAGCGGCAACATGAAGTTCGACATGCCGATACCCGCCGCTGCGCTGGCCGGGGGAGTGGAGATGCGCGGCCAGTGGGGTCCACGACGACCGGTATGGATTGCTGCCAGCACCCACGAGGGTGAGGACATGGAGGTTCTCGAGGCGCACTTGCATGTGTTGCGCCGGCTGCCGGATGCGTTGCTGTTGCTGGCGCCGCGCCATCCCGAACGCTTCCGCCTGGTCGAACACGCCGCGCGCAGCCTTGGCTTCAGTGTCGCCACGCGCAGCGCCAATGGTGTGCCGACGGCTGCCCATCAGGTCTGCGTGATAGACGCGATGGGCCAGCTGATGCCGTTCTTCGCGGGCAGCGACGTGGCATTCGTGGGCGGCAGCCTGGTGCCGATTGGTGGACATAACGTGCTGGAACCGGCCGCGCTATCGGTGCCTGTGCTGGTGGGTCCGCATACCTTCAATTTCGAAGGGATTACGCGCAGCCTGATCGAGAAGGGCGGTGCCCAGGTGGTGTCCGACGCCGCGCGCCTCGGTCCGGATGTGCTGAGCCTGTTGCTGGACCGTGCGCGGCGCGAGCAGATGGGGGAGGCGGCACAACAGGTTTTTGAACGCGAGCGCGGTGCAGTGCAGCGGGTGATGCGACTGATCGACGGGCTTCTGCAGGAGTGAGCCCGGCGCCGCGTAACTTACTGCAACAGCGCGTTGATCCGCTGGATGTCATTGAAGTCCGCGCTGCCGGCAGCTTGCTGCAGCAGCAGCTTGTTCAGGATGAACTGGTGGCGCGCCTGCGAATACGAGCTTTCGGACTGGGTCAGGGTCTGGATTGCAAGCAAAACGTCGGTGAACGTCTGTGTGCCCACCTCGAAGCCCGCACGAGTGGCTTCCAGCGCTTTCTGGCCCGATTCCACCGACGCCTTGCCCGACTCGACTTGCGAGATTCCGGCCAGCACCGAGCGGTAGTAATTGAGCGTGTTCTGCACCACCTGGCGACGCTGCAATTCCATCGCGTCGGTAGCCGCGTCGCGCTGGTAGATCGACTGGCGGACGCGTGCATGGGTAGCACCGCCGGAAAAGATCGGCACATTCAGGGTGAGGCCGAAGGTGGTTGACGCCGGCTGGTTGGAAAGAGAACTTCCCGGGTTCTGATACCAGCTGTTGCTCTTGCCATAGGTCACGCTGGCGGTAATGGTGGGCAGATGGCCGGAGCGAGCTGCCGTGATGTTGTGCTCGGCGGTCTCCACGTTGTCCTTCTGCGCCTGCAGGGTGGGATTGTTCTGCACAGCCTGCTTGACCCACGCATCCGGATCGGCAGGCGCCGGGGGCTGCATCGGCAGGTCGTCGCGCAGCTTCTTGAGATCGCCGACCGGCGTGCCGGTGATCACCCGCAACGCTTCCTTGTCGTTGTCGAGCGTATTCTGCGCGGCGATCGTCTGGGTCTTCGCGTTCTCGTAGTAGGCCTTGGCCTGGTACACGTTGGTGATCGCCGAGAGCCCGACCTTGTACTGCTGGTCGGCCTGGTCGAACTGGCGCTTGAAGGCGTCTTCGTTGGCTTTCGCGAAGGTCAGCTGGTCTTCGTCGTTGAGCACCGTGAAGTAAGCGGCAGTGACCCGCACCAGCAGATTCTGCGCTGCAGCCTGATAGGTCGCGTCCTGCGCATCGGCCGCTGAATGCGCGGCCTTGAGGTTGGCGTACTGGGCGAAGTCGAAAACGGTCTGGCTGAGCGTGCCGTTGAGACTGCGCGTGCGCACATGGCCGGTGTCCGCCTGCGCGCCGCCGGACGCGAGTGGGCCGATGCAATCGTAATTGCCGATGCCGGCGGAAATGCCGCTGCACAGATAATTGTCCGTACCCGTGCCGAAGCTGCTCTGATCCAAACCGCTCCTCTGGCCATTGTTGGACTGCGACAGCGAGAGCGTTGCGCCAATTTGCGGCAACAGCGCGGCGCGAGCCAGCGGCACGCCTTCCCTGGTGACCAGCCGGGTGGCGTCGGCTTGTGCCAGCACCGGGTCGTTGGCACGGGCGTCGCGATAGGCATCGAGCAGGTCCTCACCGTGGCTGGGCAGCGATACGGCGGCCAGAGCCAGGGCCAGGGTGAGCAGCTTCAAATGCATGGGAGGCCTCGTGTCAATCGATCGGGGGCTGAATCAGAAAACGAACCGGGCGGCCGGTTCGGCATGGGTCAAATACGGCAAGTCGGTCTCGAACAGTGCTTCTTCGCGGCAGCGACCGGCAGTTTCATGGGTCAGCAACGTGGCGCGTTGCACCGGTGACTGGCCGCGTACGATCAGCGCGCGCCCGCCCGGCTTGAGCCAGGTCAACCAGCGCGCCGGAATCTCCGCCACCGCGCCGGTTACCACCACGGCATCGAACAGGTCATCCGGCTGCCAGGCGTGGACAGCCTCACCGGTTACCAGGTCGACATTCACGATGTCGGCGTCGCCCAGGCGTTGCGCGGCGGCGGACGTGAAATCGGCACGGATGTCCACGCTGGTCAGCCGTGCCGACAGGCTCGCCAGGCACGCGCTGAGATAGCCGGAGCCGGTACCAATCTCCAGCACGTGATCGGTCGGCTGCAAGTCCAGCGCCTGCAACACGCGGCCTTCGACCACCGGTTTCATCATCACTTCGTCGTGGCCGATCGGCAGGCACAGGTCGGCGTAGGCCAGCCGACGATGCTGCGGCAACACGAAATCCTCCCGGTTGACGCGGCCGATCACGTCGAGTACGCGGCCATCCAGCACTTCCCACGGGCGCACCTGGTTTTCCACCATGTTCACCCGCGCCTGCTCGAAATTCATCGCCATGTGCCTGTGTTCCGCGTGATCCAAAGAACCCGGAAGGATAAGCGCTGCCACCCGGTCCTACAATGATATATGCGCCTGTTGCCTAGCCTGCGGGCTGCGGCGCAGTCCACGAAGTGCCGGAAGTCATCGCTTGATACTGACGCCAGTCATATCTCGCGGCGTGTGCGTGCCCTTCTCTCTGGCAGGAGCACGGCCCGAATGGCAAATAAATGAACTGCGACGTATAATAAAGGCCGTATCCCGGTTTGTGAAGGTGGAGGCATGACTATCAGCGCGCCAATCAGGTCCCAGGGACCTGGTCGCCCGAAGGACATGGAGAAGCGCGCGGCCATTCTGGCGGCGGCGAAGGCTCTGTTCATCAGCAACGCATTCGGCGGCACCAGCATGGATGCCATTGCCGCTGACGCCGGCGTGTCCAAGCTCACGGTCTACAGTCATTTCGGTGACAAGGACAACCTGTTCCGCGAGGTCATCCGCTCGCGCATTCAGGATCTGCTGCCGGAGGAGACTTACCGCTTCGACCCGCAAGCCGACATCCGCGAGACTCTGCTGCGGGTGGCACTGACTCATGCCCATCTGGATTGCAATGCGGAAACCGTCGGTACCTTCCGTGCGATCCTCAGTGACTGTCGCCAGGGCAATCCTCGCTATGGCAAGCTGATCTGGGAGGAAGGCGCGACCCGCACGCACGGATTGATGGAGAACCTGCTGCAACAGGCGGTGGGTGCCGGGCGGCTGGAGATTGATGACGTCTCTCGCGCCAGCACGCAATTTCTCGTCTTGATCAAGGGCAACCTGATGATGCGCCAGATGTTCGGCTGTGCCGATTGCCCCGAAAGCTATCACGAGGAAATCGAGATGACGGCACGTGCCGGCGTGGCCACCTTCCTGCGCGCATTTCTGCCCCGCGCGCACTGAACCCCGGTGACTTGATCGCCTGACCGCAGCGCTCGTGACCGTCCGGCATGAGTCCCCGGTTGCGGGGAGCGAAGTCATGGTTGATGGGTCTTGCGTGCAAGGCTGAGTGCCGGAGCAGCATGCGCACAGTGTGCGAAACTGGGTGGCGAGATGTTCAGCAACTCACGTGCCGGATTGAAGGCTGCCCGATGAAGCTTCATGTGCCTTTCGTGCAATTGCCGCTGCAATTCGACGCTGCCCGCCTGATGGCCGAGATCGATGCGCTCGGTGCGGAGAGCTGGATCGAGCATCCACAGAAATATCCCGGCAACTTCGCGCTGCCGCTGATTTCGGTCAACGGCGATCCCGCCAGCGATTCGATTTCCGGGCCAATGCGGCCTACCCCCGCGCTCGCGCAGTGCCCATATCTGATGCAGGTCCTCCAGCGCCTCGGTGCGGTGTGGGGACGTACCCGCCTGATGAAACTCAGTGGCCACGCCGAAGTCACCCCGCATACCGATCTCAACTACTACTGGCGCGAGCGCGTGCGCGTGCATGTGCCGATCCGCACCAAGCCGAACGTGCGTTTTTTCTGCGGCGAAAGTGAAGTGAACATGGCGGCGGGCGAGTGCTGGATATTCAACACGTGGCTGCGCCACCGCGTCGTCAATGGCGATGACGACGAGCGGATCCATCTGGTCGCCGACAGCGTGGGCAGCGAACCGTTCTGGCAGCTGGTCGGGGCAGGCCGGGCACCCGGGCACGGTGAAGTGCAAGCCTGGCGGGCGGAACCGGTGATGCCGGGGCCCGACGCCGCCGAGTTGAGATACGAATCCGTCAACCTGCCGCAGGTGATGACGCCATGGGAGATGCGGGAACATCTGGTGTTCCTGCTCGGCGATGCACGGCCTCATCCGCAGATCGCCGCTGTGCGAGCCGCGGTGACGCGTTTTACCTTCGTCTGGCGCGCACTTTGGGCGCAATACGGCGCTGACCGGAGCGGCTGGCCGGACTATCGCAGCGCCCTGGACGATTTCAGAAAGCAGATGGAGCAGGTCGCCGCGCCCTTGCAACTGGCCTGCGGAGCGCAGTTCATGACGGGGTTGCGCGCAGCCGTGATTGACGTGGCGCTGGCAGACCGCGACCAGGATTTCGGTGCGCGTGAAACGCGACCACCCGCGTTCGGAGCCACGGCTTCGACCGAACATGACCCGATATTTGATCGTCCCGTGTTCATTGTCTCCTCGCCCAGATCAGGCTCGACCTTGTTGTTCGAAACCTTGGCGCAAGCGGGCGGGCTGTACACGATCGGCCAGGAAAGCCATGCGCTCATCGAAGGCATGGCTGCGTTGAATCCGGGCCTGCTCGGCTACGAATCCAACCGGCTGACGGCGAATGCCGCCACGCCCGCCGTGGCGCAGGAATTGCGCCAGCGCACGTGGGCCGAGCTGCGTGATCGCGATGGCGCGGGACCGGCGGGCGCGCCGGTACGCATGCTTGAAAAGACCCCGAAGAATGCGCTGCGGGTGCCGTTCCTGGCCCAGGTTTTCCCGCAGGCGCGTTTCATCTATCTGTATCGAGAGCCGCGGCAGACGTTCAGCAGCATGATCGAGGCCTGGCAATCGGGGCGCTTCCGCACTTATGCGGAACTTCCCGGCTGGGAAGGCTTGCCCTGGTCGATGTTGCTGGTACCCGGCTGGCGCGACCTGAATGGCCGTTCGCTGCAGCAGATCGTGGCAGCGCAATGGGAGATCACCACGCAAACGCTGCTGGACGACCTGAGCGCGCTGCCGGCCGGGCGCTGCCAGGTGGTGCACTACGATGCGTTCCTGGTGAATCCCGTCAGCGAAGTGGCGCGGTTGTGCGAAAACCTGGATTTGACTTGGGATCGGGCGCTCGACAAGGCGCTACCGCACTCCCGTTACACCGTGTCCGAACCGGCGGCGGACAAATGGCGCCGCCATGCTGACCTGATCGAGGAAGTATTGCCCGCGCTGCAGGCTACGCGCGACCGCGCGGAGCGTTTCGTCGGACGCTGAAGCTGCGGTTTGCGCCGCTGGGCCAATCTCGGCCTTCACCTGGCTTTTTCGTGAACATACCTACGCTGTCCGGGATATGAGCAGCATCTGGCAGGACGCCACGAAACATCTCTCCCATCCAGCGCAGGAGCAAGCCATGGCCAAGACCAAACCGTTCGTCAGCGATATCGAGAACATCCGCAAGCGGGCGCGCCAGGACATCGACAAGGGGGCGATAACAGCGGGCTACAGCGCTGATCGTGAAACGGTCATCAAGCTGCTCAACCACGCGCTGGCCACCGAGTTGGTCTGCGTGCTGCGCTACAAGTACCACTACTACATGGCCTCGGGCATCAATTCGCAGGCGATCAAGGCCGAGTTCCTCGAGCACGCCAACGAGGAGCAGGAACATGCCGACCAGATTGCCGAACGCATTACCCAGCTCGATGGCAAGCCCAACCTGTCGCCCGAGGGCTTGCTCAGCCGCAGCCATTCTGACTACGCCGAGGGCGAAGACATCGTCGACATGATCAAGGAGGACCTGGTAGCCGAGCGCATCGCGATCGACAGCTATCGCGAAATGATCAATTACATCGGCGCCGACGATCCGACCACCCGCCGTGTGCTGGAAGGCATCCTGGCGGTAGAGGAAGAGCACGCCGAGGACATGAACACCTTGCTCGAACAGCTCGGCAAGAAAGGCGAGCCTGCCAAGCCCAGGTCCGCAGGCAAGGCAGCTGCCAAAAAGCGCGGCTGATCTCCCTTTGCGCGTGGGCGCCGTTCCACGGCGCGCTACGTTCAATGACGAGTGATCAGCCGGAGTCACGAAGGTCGGGCAAATCGTTGGGTTGTAAGCTTGGCGCATTGCGCCGTCCGCCCGCAGGAGTTGCACGATGCCCCCTCAGGCCACGTTGAACCCGCCACCTCGAGGTATCCGCCGCGCGGTCCTGGCATTGCTCGCCTTGCTGGTTATCCTCGTCGCCGGCCTCATGTGGTGGTGGGACGCCGAGCCGCCGCTGTTCGATCCGGTGTCTGCCACCCGTTCACAGATGACGGAAATCAAGCGCCCGGTCGGTACGGGCGCGACCACCACGGTCACCCTGATCACCTCGGTGCGCACACTGCTGGACAAGCGCGGCGGCTATCTCAGCAATGACAAGCTGCCGCCGGGCGTGTTCATGGACAACGTGCCCAACTGGGAATTCGGCTCGCTGACCGCCTCGCGCGATCTGGTGCGCGCACTGCGCAACGATTTCAGTCGTTCGCAGGCGCAATCGACCGAGGACAAGGACCTGGCCGAGGCCGATCCCCTGCTCAACAGTCCGAATGATCGCTGGTTGCTGCCCAGCTCGGAGAGCCAGTACCGCAAGGCAATCAAGCATCTGGACGGCTATCTGACGCGTCTGGGCGACACCGACAACAGCAACGCACATTTCTATGCACGCGCGGACAATCTGGCCGATTACCTGCAACTGGCCTCATCGCGACTGGGCTCGCTGTCGCAGAGATTGTCCGCCAGCGTGGGGCAGATCCGTGTCGGTGACGTGGACGCCTCCGATCCGGCCGCTGCTGCCAGTGCCCATGCGCCCTCCGGTGGACGGTTGGTGAAAACGCCCTGGAGCAAGATTGACGACAACTTCTACGAGGCGCGCGGTTACACTTGGACGCTGCTGGAACAACTCAAGGCGCTTCAGACGGATTTCGGCCCGATCCTGCGCAGCAAGCACGCCGACGTCAGCCTGGACCAGGTGATCCGCGAGCTCGAAGAAGCGCAGCGCCCGCTGCACAGCCCGATGGTGCTGAACGGTTCGCCGTTTGGCTTCTTCGCCAACCACTCGCTGGTGATGGCCAATTATGTCTCGCGCGCCAATGCGGCGCTGATCGACCTGCGGGAGCTGCTCAAGCGCGGCTGAAGTTCCGCGCGCGCCACGGAGATGGCAACGGCGCCCCACACAGCGTGCGCGCGCCGTGGATGCTTCAGGAGGTCAAGCTTTGCTGGCCTTGTACCGCTCGACGCCGGCGAGGATTTCAGTCTTGGCGTCGTCGGCCCCGGCCCAGCCGTCGACCTTGACCCACTTGCCCTTCTCCAGATCCTTGTAGTGCTCGAAAAAGTGGCCGATGCGCTCCAGCCAGTGCGGCGAGACGCCTTTCATGTCGTGAATGTGCGCGTAGCCAGGGAAAACCCGGGGCGAGGGGATCACCACCAGCTTCTCGTCGCTGCCGGCTTCATCGCTCATCTGCAGCATGCCGACCGGATGGCAGCGGATCACCGAGCCCACGGTCAGCGGCAGCGGGAGGATCACCAGCGCATCAAGCGGGTCGCCGTCGCCGCCCAGGGTGCCGGGCACATAGCCGTAGTTGCACGGGTAACGCATTGGCGTGGACAGGATGCGGTCGACGAAGATCGCACCGCTGACCTTGTCCACCTCGTACTTGACCGGCTCGGCATCCTTGGGGATTTCGATGATGACATTGATTTCGTTTGGAACATCGCTACCGGCGGGGACAAGATGCAGACCCATGGGAATCCTCAGGCTGTTGGGGAAAACGCAGTCGGTTAGGATACGCCAAACACTGTTGCATCGCAGCAACCTGGCGCGTCAATCACCGCGTCCAAGTGGGTTTCAGGCTCGCCCCGAATCGCGGTATGGGCGTTCGCGCAGCCATTTCGTCGCAATCCACTTTTCGCCACGGATCACCGGCAGGCCGGCGTGCAGCGATTTCTCGTCGCCGCCCTCATAGGCGAAATAGACCGCTGCGCCGCGCCGGGCGGTTATTGTCAGCGCCAGCTGTGGAAAGGCGGTGCCGCCACCCTGTTCGGGTGTGTTCAGATACATCACCACACTGGCGATGCGCTGACCGCCGGCCCGGGTGATGGCTTCGTAGCCGGGAAGCTCGGGGTCGAACCAGTCGAAGTGCGGCTCGTACTCCTGGCCGGGTCGATAGTGCAGGATCTGCAGCCCCTCGCCATGGCTGGCAGGCACGCCCAGCAGTCCTGCAAGGCGTTGTTCGATGCGCCGGATCAAGGGCGACTCGCCGAGCGTGAAGAACATGCCCTCGCTGGTGCGGCGCTGGTCCACCTGCTGATTGCCCTCATCGTCGACGGTGAGCGCGCGTTGCAATCGCGGACGCGCCAGTTCGATCAGCTCGGTGCACTCGGTGTCGCCAAGGATGCCTTCGAGCACGCGCAGTGGCGGCTCGTCCACGCACAGCGACACGCCGATGGTACGTCCTTCCACATCGACCGATGGCGCTTCAGGGTGTTTCGTGCGCAGTCCTTCCGGTGCCGCTGCAGTGCTGGCATTGAGTGCAGCCAGTGGCAGCTTCAGCACGTCGGCGACGATGCTGCGGCTTTGCCGCGGGTCGTAGCCATTCTCCTTCATCAGCCGCAGCACGTCGGGCACGCCATGACCGGCACGCGTGGTGGCGAGTATCCATTCGCGCAGCTCCGGGCTGATGGTGATGCGTGCAGACATGGCGGCAGCGCAGTTCGGGTAGCGCCAAAGCATACTTCAGCGGCCGTGGTTGCCGCACGCCAGCCGCACGCGGACGTACGGCCGCTCTGGATGTCCTACTTCAACTGATCCCAGAGGAAGTCATACGCCAGTGCATGCATGGTTGCCGCCTGCGCGTTGTCGGCGCCGGCACCGTGGCCGCCCTCGGTATTCTCGTAGAACCAAACGTTGCGGTAGTGCATCGCTTCCATCTTCGCTGCCATCTTGCGTGCCTGCACGGGGCCGACGCGATCGTCGCTGGTCGTCGTGTAAAACAGGACTGCAGGGTAGTGCATGTCCGGCTTGACGTTCTGGTACGGCGAGAACGTCTTGATGAAGTTCCAGTCCGAGGTGTCCGGATTGCCGTACTCGGCCATCCACGAGGCACCGGCAGACAGGTGCGAGTAACGCTTCATGTCGAGCAACGGCACTTCACAGGCGATCGCTCCGTACAGCTGCGGATACTCGGTCAGCATGTTGCCCATCAGCAAACCACCGTTGCTGCCGCCTTCAGCGCCGAGGTGTTGGGACGAGGTCACGCCGCGCTTGATCAGGTCTTCGGCCACGGCGGCGAAGTCCTGATAGGCCTTGGGCCGGTTGGCCTTGAGTGCGGCCTGGTGCCACGCCGGGCCGTATTCGCCGCCGCCGCGGATATTGGCGATCACGTACACGCCGCCGCGCTCGAGCCAGGCGCGCCCGATCGAACCGGAATAATGCGGCAGCAGCGAAACCTCGAAACCGCCATAGCCATATTCCAGCGTGCGGTTCGAGCCGTCGAGCTTCATGTCCTTCGGTGCGATTTCGAAGTACGGCACGCGGGTGCCGTCCTTCGATGTCACGAAGTGCTGGCTCACCGCAAACTTCGAGGCGTCGAAAAAGGCTGGTTCATGCTTGATCACCTCGGCGGCCTGTCTGCCCAGCACGCCCCGTTCCAGCGACGGCGGGTCGAGGAAGCCGGTGATATCGAGCCAGTATTCGTCGCTGTGGTCCGGATCAGTGGCGACCACGGTGATGGTGCTGAATTTAGGTGCGCCTGGCAGTGCCTTGCGCGTCCAGGCGCTCTCCCCGGAAGTCGGCGGCGTCAGTACGTCGAGGCGACTTTTCACATCGTCCAGAACATCCAGGATCAGGTGATGTTGCGTCCAGTTGTAACCAACCAGCGCAGTGTGCGCATCGGGCATGAACAGCGCGACGAAATCTCGCTTGCCAGCCATGAAGTCATCGAAGTTCGCTGCCAGCAAGGCGCCGGCCGGCCAGGTCTTGCCACCGACGCTCCACGGTGACTTGGTCTGCACCAGCAGCCACTGCCGGTGCGCGCTCTCGCTGGCGTCGGCTGGCGTGTCGATCTTGACCAGTTTGCCGTCCCTGAGCTGGAAGCCCTCGCTGTGGAAGAAGTCCTTGGACACGCTGACGAAATCTCGTTCGAATCCGGGCGTGCGATCGTGGTAGGCGGTGACTGCGAGGTCATCTGGCTTGCCCTCGTAGAGCACCTTTGCGGCCGACAACGGCGTGCCGCGAGTCCATTCCTTGACGATGCGCGGATAGCTCGACTTGGTCATCGTGCCCGGACCGAAATCGGTACCGACGAAGACGTGGTCGGCATCGATCCACGACACGCTCGACTTCGCCACCGGCAGGAAGAAGCCTCCCTTCACGAATGCCATGGCGGGCAGGTTGAACTCGCGCACCTCGACCGCGTCGCCGCCACCGGGCGACAGCGACACCAGGCAATGCGTGAACTCGGGCTTCATGCACTGGGCGCCCTTGAACACCCACTTCTTGTGCTCTGCCTTGTTCAGCGCGTCGATGTCCAGCACTGTTTCCCATCGCGGATCGGCTTTGCGGTATTCATCCAGCGTGGTGCGCCGCCAGAGGCCACGCGGGTTGGCCTTGTCCTGCCAGAAGTTGTAGAGGTAGTTGCCCATCCGCTCGACATACGGGATGCGCGCCTCGGAATCGAGCACCTGGAGTATCTCGCCGCGGGTCTTGTTGAACTCCGCGTTGTCGATGAACTGCTTCGTCGTGCGCGAGTTTTGCTGATGTACCCAGTCCATCGAGCGCTCGCCATGGATGTCTTCCAGCCACAGGAAGGGATCACTGGACGCATCCTGGCTGGCGGTCACGGTCACGGGCTTTTTCTCGCTGGCGTTTGCATGGGTCATGCCCACCAGTGTCACGCCAAGTGCAAGCATCAGCAAGGCCGGTTTCATCGGGTGCGCTCCCAGTGTTGGCATATGATCGAGTATGTCCCGGCGTCTCGTTTGACGCGCGTGACTAAAGTCAGGATGACCAACCTGACGGCGCAAAAAAATCCCGCCGAAGCGGGATTCTTGTCGAGCCCTTTGAGACTGCGGCCTATAGCAGCGGAATGAGTAGCAGCGCCACGATATTGATGATCTTGATCAGCGGGTTCACCGCCGGACCCGCGGTGTCCTTGTACGGATCGCCCACGGTGTCGCCGGTGATGGCGGCCTTGTGCGCTTCCGAACCCTTGCCGCCGTGGTGGCCATCCTCGATGTACTTCTTGGCGTTGTCCCACGCGCCGCCGCCGGTGGTCATCGAGATCGCCACGAACAGGCCGGTGACGATGGTGCCGATCAGCACGCCACCGAGTGCCTGCGCTCCGGCTTCGGAGGAACCGGCCAGCCACTTGAAACCGAACGCGACCACCACCGGTACGAGCACCGGCAACAGCGAGGGAACGATCATTTCCTTGATCGCCGACTTGGTCAGCATGTCCACCGCCTTGTCGTACTGCGGCTTGCCGGTGCCCTCCATGATGCCGGGAATGTCGCGGAACTGGCGGCGAACTTCCTCCACCACCGCGCCCGCCGCGCGGCCGACCGCCTCCATCGCCATCGCACCGAACAGGTACGGGATCAGGCCGCCGATCAGCAGGCCGATGATCACGTAATGGTTGGAAAGGTCGAATGTGGTGGTGGTGCCGAAATGCGTCTTCAGGTTGTGCGTGTAGTCGGCGAACAGCACCAGCGCGGCGAGTGCCGCCGAGCCGATCGCGTAGCCCTTGGTCACCGCCTTGGTGGTGTTGCCCACCGCGTCCAGCGGGTCGGTGACGCCGCGCACCTCCGGTGGCAGATCGCTCATCTCGGCGATGCCGCCGGCGTTGTCGGTGATCGGGCCGTAGGCATCCAGCGCCACGATCATCCCGGCCATCGACAGCATGGCGGTGGCGGCGATCGCGATGCCATACAGGCCACCCAGCGCGTAGGAGCTCCAGATCGCGGCGCAGATCACCAGCACCGGCCACGCAGTCGATTTCATCGAGATGCCGAGGCCGGCGATGATGTTGGTGCCGTGGCCGGTGGTTGACGCCGCCGCGATGTGCTGCACCGGCTTGTATTCGGTACTGGTGTAGTACTCGGTGATCCACACGATCAGCCCGGTAAGCACCAGGCCGATCAGCGAACATTCGAACAGGGCCAGTTTGGAAATCACCAGGCCGTCGCTGCTGGTCAGGCCCTGCGGCAGCAGGTTGCCGGTAACGAACCAGAAAGCGATCGCGGAAAGCACGGCCGAGATGATTACGCCCTTGTACAGCGCGCCCATGATCGAGCCGCCCTGTTTCACCCGCACGAAGAAGGTGGCGATGATCGAGGCGATGATCGACACCGCACCGAGCATCAGCGGGTACAGCAGGGCTTGCAGGTCGTTGGCGAAGGTGAGGCCGGCCAGCAGCATGGTGGCGATCACGGTTACCGCGTAGGTCTCGAACAGGTCGGCGGCCATGCCGGCGCAGTCGCCCACGTTGTCGCCCACGTTGTCGGCGATCACCGCCGGATTGCGCGGGTCGTCCTCGGGAATGCCTGCCTCGACCTTGCCGACCAAGTCGGCGCCGACGTCAGCACCCTTGGTGAAGATGCCGCCGCCCAGGCGCGCGAAGATTGAAATCAGCGAGCTGCCGAAGGCCAGCCCGATCAACGCGTGCAGCGCTGTCTCGCCGGTGACACCGAGGTGGTTGAGTACCAGCCAGTAGCCGGTGACGCCGAGCAAGGCCAAGCCGACGACCAGCATGCCGGTGATTGCGCCGCCACGGAATGCCACGTTCATGGCCGGGCTCAACCCACTGCGCGCCGCTTCGGCGGTGCGCACGTTGGCGCGTACCGAGACGTTCATGCCGATATAGCCGGCGGCACCGGATAGCACTGCGCCAATCAGGAAGCCTATCGCGGTGTGCCAGTTAAGGAAGAAACCGATCAGCAACAGCAGCACGACGCCAACCATGCCGATGGTGGCGTACTGGCGATTGAGGTAGGCACGCGCGCCTTCCTGGATCGCGGCGGCGATTTCCTGCATCCGCGCGTTGCCCGGCGACTGGGCCAGGATCCAGCGCGCGGAAATCGCGCCGTACAAAATCGCCACTACGGCGCACGCCAGAATGATCCAGCCATACTGCTGCAGCATCGGAGCCTCCCCATGGTTGTGAGTGGCCGTCCGGAACGGCCGGTCCCCGGGAGTATAAGCAGACCTGGTCGACGCGGTCGTTGTGCGGCGCAGCATCAGCCATAAAACTGGCAGGCCACCGATGAAATCAGGGTCCTGCCGATGTCGAACGTGCCACGCCGGGCGTGGAATCAGCGCAGCGCGAGATCCAGAATGAGGCCGGTGGTAATGGCTACCAACAGGAACTCGTTGTCGGCACGTACCCAGTGATAACCGCGCGGTGGCGGGCGCAGACGGTAGTATCCGTAGTTGCGCACGACATAGGTCGCGCCGTGATAGCGGTGGCCTCGTACCCAGCGCTGCTGACGGGGGTATACCGGACGATAGCCGTAGCCATGGCGCTCGTGGCCATGGTCGTGACGATTACTTTAAAGACCACGGTCATGGCGGTTGTCGCGGTAGCTGTCGTGACGACGGTAGTCGACGTGACGCTGTTCCACGTCGCGGCGATGCTGTCGATGATCCCGGCTGTGCTGGCCTCGTCGATCGTGACCAGCCTGGCCGTGGCGCCCGGCAAGTGCCAGACCACTGGTGCCCAGCAGAGCGAACGCGAGAAGCAGGCGGGTGATGAGTGACATCGTGGATTTTCCTCTACAGGTCGCTGCCGCAGCATGCGGCGGGTGATCTTTGCGATATCACCGTAGAAACCTGCGAATGAACGTAGTCCGGCCGCGATGTCGGGGTTTCAGCTGGGGCTCAGGAAAATCCTTTCCGGGCTTGCGCCGCCTCACCCCGCCGTGTCTTTCAGTAATTTCTTCACAGCAGTATTTTTCAAGCGCACATAGCGCGGCAGCCCATCCTTGCCGTACGGCAGCGGCGCCTCGCCGCGGATCAGCGGAGCGAGATAGCGGCGAGCGGCAGGGGTGATTCCGAAACCGTCGCGGCTGATGAAACTCTTCGGCATCTTCTTTTCGCGGTTGGCGATCCTGGCCAGCGGTGCGGGCTTGATCGTCCAGCGATAGGGTGTGTCGGAACTGCGCACGATCACCGGCATCACTGCGTTCATGCCTTTCAGCGCGTAGTCGACCGCGGCCTGGCCGACCGCATACGCCTGCTCCGCGTCGACCCTGGAGGCTACATGCCTTGCAGAGCGCTGCAGGTAGTCGGGTAGCGCCCAGTGAAATTTGTAGCCCAGCTTTTGCTTGACCAGTGTCGCCAGCACCGGCGCCACGCCACCGAGTTGGGTGTGGCCGAACGAGTCATGCGTGCCGGCTTCGGCCAGGAACTGGCCCGCTGCGTCGCGCACTCCCTCCGAGGCGACCACGGTGCACCAGCCCACGCGCTCCACGGTGGCCTTCACCCGGGCCAGGAAGGCCTTCTCGTCAAACGGGTTCTCGGGGAACAGAATCACGTGCGGCGCGGCATCGGCGCCTTCCCCGGCCAGGCCGGCAGCTGCGGCGATCCAGCCGGCGTGGCGGCCCATCACCTCCAGGATGAACACCTTGGTGGAGGTCTCGGACATCGAGGCCACGTCCAGGCTCGCTTCCAGGGTGGAGATGGCAGTGTACTTGGCCACCGAGCCGAAGCCGGGGCAGCAATCGGTGACCGCGAGATCGTTGTCCACTGTCTTGGGGACTCCAATGCAGCGGATGTCGTAGCCCAGCGTCTTGCCGATCTGCGACAACTTGAGTGCGGTGTCGGCCGAGTCGTTGCCGCCGTTGTAGAGGAACCAGCGGATGTCATGGGCACGAAACACCTCGATCAGGCGCTCGTACTCGGCACGATTGTCCTCCAGCGACTTCAGCTTGTAGCGGCATGAACCGAACGCGCCGCCGGGAGTGTGGCGCAGCGCGCTGATCGCAGCGGCGGATTCCTTCGAAGTGTCGATGAGCTGCTCGCGCAGGGCACCGAGGATGCCGTTGCGCGCGGCATACACCTTGATGCCTTTCGCGCGTGCCGCTTCGATGACGCCGGCGGCCGTGGCATTGATGACGGCGGTGACACCGCCGGACTGCGCGTACAGCAGGCTGCCGGTGACTTTTGCATGGCGGCGGGCAGGGCTCATGGCTATCCTCGAATCGATCTGGTGGCGAAGTGGCGGCCGACGGTAATTTCCACGGATGGCAACGACTTGACGATTTCCGCGTGCCGTGGCCGTTTGACGGCATCGGGCGCAGCCGCTAATTTGACGGCGAATTCGGAATCGGTCGAGCTGTTGCAGTGTGCGGCAGCCGGTCGGACTTGTGGAGCATTATGCGACTCGTCCTACTTGGTGCGCCCGGCTCGGGCAAAGGCACGCAGGCTGCCCGGCTGAAGACGGCGCTGGGCGTACCGCATATCTCCACGGGCGACATGCTGCGCGCGGCCGTCGCGGCGGGCACGGCGATGGGGCTGAAGGCCAAGGCCGTGATGGAAGCCGGACAGCTGGTTTCCGACGATATCCTGCTGGGCATGCTCAAGGATCGACTGTCGCAAGATGATGCCCGGGCGGGTTTCATCCTCGACGGCTATCCGCGCAACCTCGCCCAGGCCGATGCGCTCGATCACCTGCTCGCCCGGATCAGCCAGCCCCTCGATGCCGTCGTCAAGCTTGAGGTGCCGAACGAGGCCATCATCAGTCGTTGCGAGATCCGCTTCAAGGCCGAAGGGCGCGCTGATGACAACCCGGATACCGTGCGCAAGCGCCTGGCCATCTACGCCGAACAAACCGCTCCGGTCGCCGAGTTCTACGCTCGGGGCGGCAAGTTGCAGGTCATTGACGGGGTCGGAGACCTCGATCAGGTCACCGCACGGATCCGGCAGGCACTGCAGAACAAGTCGGCAGCCGCTGGCTGACTGCATCCCGCGGCACGCGGGCATCAAGGGTTGAATCCGATGCGTCTGCATATCCTGGGCATCTGCGGCACCTTCATGGGTGGCGTTGCCGCGCTGGCGCGCGAACTCGGCTTTACGGTTGAAGGCTCCGACGCCAACGTCTATCCGCCGATGAGCACGCAGCTGGAGGCGCTCGGGATCGGGCTGATGAGCGGCTACACGGCCGATCACCTGCAACCGCCACCGGACCTGATCGTCGTCGGCAATGCCATGACGCGCGGCAATCCGGCGGTGGAGTACATGCTTGACACACATTTGCGCTACGTTTCCGGACCGCAGTGGCTGGGCGACACGGTGCTGGCTGCTCGCGATGTGCTCGCGGTGGCCGGAACCCACGGCAAGACCACCACCACCAGCCTGCTGGCCCATCTGCTGGAAAGCGCAGGGATGGCGCCGGGGTTTCTGGTGGGCGGGGTGCCGGGAAATTTTGGCGTGTCCGCGAGATTGGGAGGTCCGAGTCACTTTCCCCCGGCGAAGAGTGACTCGGACTCCCATTCCCCGTTTGTCATTGAAGCGGACGAATACGACACCGCCTTCTTCGACAAGCGCTCCAAGTTCGTGCATTACCACCCGCGCATCGCGATCCTCAACAACCTCGAGTACGACCACGCGGACATCTTCCCCGACGTGGCTGCCATCCAGCGCCAGTTCCATCATCTGGTCCGCACGGTCCCGGGCAACGGCCGGCTGATCGTCAATGCACATGACGAACGGCTGGTCGAGGTGTTGGCGATGGGTTGCTGGACGCCGGTGGAGACCTTCGGCATCGGCTCGGGTGACTGGCAGGCTCGCCTGATCAACGCAGATGGCTCGGCGTTCAGCGTGCACCACAACGGCCGCCTGATCGGCGAGATCCGCTGGTCATTGCTTGGCCGACACAGCGTGATGAATGGGCTGGCTGCACTCGCGGCGGCCGCAGCGGCGGGCGCCGACATGCAAGCCCTGTTGCCGGCGTTTGCCACGTTCGAAAGCGTCAAGCGTCGAATGGAACTGGTCGGTGAGGTGCGCGGCGTGCGCATCTACGACGACTTCGCCCATCACCCCACCGCGATTGCCACCACCTTGGCTGGCTTGCGGGCGAAGGTAGGCAAGGCACGCATCTGGGTGGCGCTGGAGCCGCGCTCGAACTCGATGCGGCAGGGCGCGCATGCCGCCGCGCTGGCCCCGTCGCTGGCCGATGCCGACGAGGTGGTGTTGCTGCAGCGCCCCGAGTTGTCCTGGGATGCTGCCGCGGTCACCAAGGCATTGGCTGGCCATGGCACGACCGTGCCGACGGTGGATGCCTTGATCTCCATGTTGCGCGCCCAGGTTCACCCGGGCGATCAGGTGGTTTTCATGTCCAACGGCGGGTTCGAGTCGGCACCAAAGCGCTTCGTCGAGAGCCTGCGCGGCGCTTGAATCCAGTTCGAGGCAACGGTCGCAGACCGCGCGTGCCGGCACTGGGTAAACTCTCTTTATGGCCACCAGATCCGCCCACCTCGACATGCCGCTGTTTCCACTCGGATCAGTGCTGTTTCCGGGTGGGCGCCTGCACTTGCGCATTTTTGAACCCCGTTATCTTGACCTGGTGCGCGAGTGCAGCCGCAATGGCAGCGCATTTGGCGTGTGCCTGATCCTCGCCGGCAAGGAGACGGGCGAGCCGGCCGTGCCTGCGGCGATCGGCACCATGGCCCGCATCAGCGACTTCCATCGCGATGAGGATGGCTTGCTGGGTATCGTGGCCGAGGGCAGTTCGCGCTTTCGCGTGGCGCGCAGCCGCATTCGTGAGGATGGCCTGCTGCGTGGCGATGCCAAACTGTGGCCGCGCGAGCCGGAAATCGAGGTGCCAGTGGAGTTCGCCCTGCTCCAAAGCATTCTTGAGCGATTGATCGAGACGATGGCGCCGCACTGGCGACTGGCCGCGCGCAGCAATTATGACGATGCCAGCTGGCTGGGTTTCCGGCTGGCCGAATTGTTGCCATTGGACTGCAGCGAACAGCAGCGCATGCTGGAGCTGACTGATCCGCTGCAGAGACTGGCAGAACTGCGCGACATTCTGCCGCGCTTCCAGAAGCCCTGATGCGCGTGGCCCGCTAGACTAGAGGTCTTTCTGACGGAGCCGAACCCATGGCCACTCTGGCTGGCAAGACCCTGTTCATTACCGGCGCCTCGCGCGGCATTGGCCTGGCGATCGCGCTGCGTGCGGCACGCGATGGCGCCAATATCGTGATCGCGGCCAAGAGCGCCGTACCGAATCCCAAGTTGCCCGGCACCATCCACACGGCCGCCGCCGAGATCGAGGCTGCCGGTGGCAAGGCGCTGGCCTTGCAGGTGGACATTCGCGAAGAGAGCGAGGTCGTGGCGGCCGCAGCCCACGCGGCGGATCACTTCGGCGGCATCGACATCGTGGTCAACAACGCCAGCGCGATCTGGCTGGCCGGCACCGCCGATACACCGATGAAGCGCTACGACCTGATGCATCAGGTCAACAGCCGCGGCACTTTTCTGGTCACCCGCACCTGCCTGCCCTACCTGAAGCAGGCGAAGAACCCACACGTGCTGATGCTGTCCCCGCCGCCAAACCTCGACGCGAAATGGTTCGCGCCGCACACCGCCTACACCATCGCCAAATACGGGATGAGCCTGTGCGTACTGGGCATGAGCGCGGAATTCGCCGACATGGGCATTGCGGTGAACGCCTTGTGGCCTCGTACCGTGATCGCGACGGCCGCCATAGGCATGATCGAGGGCGTGAAGCCCGAGCAGTGCCGCAAACCGGACATCGTGGCCGACGCTGCCCACGCGATCCTCACGCGTGCCTCGCGCACTTACACCGGCCATTTCGCGATCGACGACGAGGTGCTGCGCGAAGCCGGTGTGAACGATTTCGACCACTATGCGGTGGCGCCGGGCGCGCCCCTGCTCCCCGATTTGTTTCTGGACTGATGACGATGCCCTCCACGCAAGTCGACGCATCGGCCCTGATCGAGCTTGGCAAGCACTACTGGTTGCCGGTTTACAAGCCGCGTGAAATTGTCCTCGATCACGGCAAGGGTGCTCGGGTGTGGGATACGCAGGGTTGCGATTACATCGACTTCGGCGCCGGTATCGCGGTGAATGCGCTGGGCCACCAGGATCCCGACCTGCTCGCGGTGCTGATTGCTCAGGCGCACAAGCTCTGGCACGCCAGCAATGTGTTCTACACCGAGCCGCCGTTGCGCCTGGCCGAGGAACTGGTCAAGGCGTCGGGCTTTGCCGAGCGCGTGTTCCTGTGCAATTCCGGCGCGGAGGCGAACGAGGCTGCGATCAAGCTGGTACGGCGCTGGGCTGCCTCGCGGGGGCGTCCCCCGGAGCAACGCACGATCCTCACCTTCCGGGGATCGTTTCACGGCCGTACGCTCGCCACGGTGACCGCGACGGCCCAGCCGAAATATCAGGAAGGCTACGAGCCGCTGCCGGCCGGTTTCCGCTATCTGGATTTCAATCACGCGGCGGCGTTGCAACAGGCCTTTGAGGCGGGCGATATTGCGGCGGTCATGCTGGAGCCGATTCAGGGCGAAGGTGGCGTGGTACCGGCCGCACCGGGCTTCCTGAAGCGCGTGCAGGAGCTCTGCAATGCGCACGATGCCTTGCTGGTGCTGGACGAGATCCAGTGCGGCATGGGACGCACCGGCACCCTGTTCGCCCACACCGATGAGTCCATCACACCGGATATCGTCACCTTGGCGAAGGCGCTGGGTTGCGGTTTTCCGATCGGGGCGATGCTGGCCGGTCCGAAGGTGGCCCAGGTGATGCAGTACGGCGCGCACGGCACCACCTTCGGCGGCAATCCCATGGCCGCGGCCGTGGCTCGCGTCGCGCTGGCCAAGCTCGCCTCGCCGGCGGTGCTGGCGAATGTGGCACGTCAGGCGAACGATTTGCGCGCGGGTCTGGCGCGCATCAACCATGGCGGCTCTCTGTTCGCCGAGGTGCGTGGCCGTGGCCTGATGATCGGCGCGGTGCTGGCCGCTGCACATGCAGGCAAGGCCGGCGTGATCCTCGACCATGCGGCAGCCCACGGTCTGCTGTTGTTGCAGGCGGGGCCGGACGTCCTTCGCTTCCTGCCCCCGCTGACCATCAGCAGCGAAGAAATGGCCGAAGGCTTGGCGCGTCTGCACGCGGCGTTGAATACGTTTGTCGCAGGCTGACGTACGGGTGACGCGGTCACCACTGAGGAGATCTGTCGATGAAATACCTGCACAGCATGGTGCGCGTGCTTGATCTGGAGGCCTCGCTGCGCTTCTATTGCGAAGGCTTGGGCTTGCGTGAAGTGCGGCGCCGGGATGTCCCCGCGGGCAAGTTCACCCTGGTGTTCCTGTCCGCCGCCGACAGCCCGGAGGCCGAGATCGAGCTGACCTTCAACTGGGGTTCCCAGGACGACTACGGGTCGGCGCGCAACTTCGGCCACCTCGCGTTCCGGGTGGACGATATCTACGCCACCTGTAAGCGACTGCAGTCGATGGGCTACACCATTCATCGGCCACCGCGGGACGGGCACATGGCCTTCGTCCGTTCGCCGGATCTGATCTCGGTCGAGCTCCTGCAAGGAGGCGATTCCCTGCCGCCGCGTGAGCCGTGGTTGTCGATGGAGAATACGGGAACCTGGTGAGTACCGGCCGGATGGTCAGTCAGCGGAATCCGGGAGGGGCGCGCCACATGCCTTGCAGAATTGCGCATCACTGTCGTGTTCATCGTGCGCACACGCCGAACAATGCAAAGATGTCTTCTGTGTCTGCGCACGCATGCCAGAGGCCAGTTCGGCGGTGAAAATGCCAGTCGGCACGGCAATGATGCTGTAGCCGACGAGGCTGATCAGCGCCGTCAACAGTTGGCCGACAGGCGTCTTGGGCGTGATGTCGCCGAACCCGACCGTGGTCATCGTCACTACCGCCCAGTACATCGCCTCGGGAATGGAGGTGAACCCGTTCTCCGGGCCTTCGACAAGGTACATCAGCGAGCCAAAGATCAGCACCAGGGTGAGGATCGTGCTGATGAAGATGAATATCTTGCGTTGAGTGCGTACCAGGGTGGACCACAGGAGGTTGGCGTCGCCCACGTAGCGGGTGAGTTTGAGGATACGGAAGATGCGCAGCATCCGCAGCGCGCGGATCACCAGCAAGTATTGGCTGCCCACCAGCGCCAGGCTGATCCAGGTGGGCAATACCGACAGCAAGTCGACAATGCCGAAGAAGCTGCGGGCATAACGCGACGGGCGATCGACCACCGCCAGGCGAACCACATATTCGACGGTGAACAGCAGCGTGAATCCCCACTCCGCCAGGTAGAAGGCTTCGCCCAGGCGCGCGTGCACACGCCCGACCGAATCGAGCAGCGCCACCACGATGCTGGCAGCGATGACGAGGATCAGCGCCACGTCAAAGCGTCGGCCCGGCGCATCGTCGTGCCCGAAGATGACGCGGAACCAGCGCGCGCGCCACTTGGCGCCCGCTGCCGGCCCGAAATCGATCCTTGTCGTTCGAGGTGTCGGGCTCATCGTTGACGCCCCGTCAACCAGCTTTTGCGGCGCGCATCGCGCCACGCGCGGCGTCAAGGGTCATCGCAATGTCCTCATCCGTATGCGCGGCCGACATGAAGCCGGCTTCGAATGCCGAAGGTGCGAGGTAGACGCCACGTTCGAGCATGCCATGGAAAAATTGGTTGAACTGCGCAGCATTCGCTGCCGTGGCCTGGGCATAGGTGGTCACCTTGTCACGACTGAAGAACAGGCCGAACATGCCGCCGATGCGATTCGTGCTGAACGCGATTCCTTCCCCGTCGGCGACCGACTGCAGGCCGTCGGTCAGCAGGCGCGTGCGCGAGGCGAGCTGATCATGGAAGCCGGGCGCCTGGATCAGCCCCAGCATCGCCAGGCCGGCCGCCATCGCCACCGGGTTGCCGCTCAGCGTGCCGGCTTGATAAATCGGGCCGGAGGGTGCGATCTGCTCCATCAGGTCGCGTCGCCCACCATACGCGCCGACCGGCATGCCTCCGCCGATGATCTTGCCGAACGTCGTCAGATCCGACGCGACGCCGTAGTGCGCCTGTGCGCCACCGAGCGCCACCCGGAAGCCTGTCATCACCTCGTCGAAGATGAGCACCGTGCCCGACTTCGTGCACAACTCGCGCAGGCCTTGCAGAAAGCCTTTCAGCGGGGGTATGCAATTCATGTTGCCGGCGACCGGCTCGATGATCAGGGCGGCCAACTCGTGCCCGTGTTCGGCGAACAGAGCCTTGGCCGCCGCGAGGTCGTTGTATGGCAGGGTCAGGGTCAGGTCGGCATTGCCCGCTGGCACGCCAGGCGAGGTCGGCACGCCGAAGGTGAGCGCGCCGGAACCGGCCTTGACCAGGAAACTGTCGCCGTGGCCGTGATAGCAACCCTCGAACTTCACGATCTTGCTGCGGCCGGTAGCGCCGCGGGCAAGCCGGATCGCCGACATCGTGGCCTCGGTGCCAGAATTGACCATGCGCACCATCTCGACCGAGGGAATCAGGCGGGTAATCGTCTCAGCCATGCTGACTTCGGCCGCGCACGGCGTGCCGAACGAAAGTCCGTTGCAGATCGCGCGTTCGACGGCTTCACGTACGACCGGATGGTTGTGGCCGACGATCATCGGCCCCCACGAACCGACGTAATCGACGTAGCGCTTGCCTTCCACGTCCCACAGGTAAGCTCCATCTGCGCGTTCGGTGAAGAACGGTTCGCCGCCGACCGACTTGAACGCGCGCACGGGCGAATTCACGCCACCGGGCATCAGTGCAAGGGCGCGCTGGAACAGGTCGTGATTGGTCGTCATCAGGTTCTCAATGGCTGGACTGGGGAAACAACTGGGCGAAGCGTTGCGCCGCACGGCGCACATCGGCGGCACCGAATAGCGAGGCAATCGAAGCGACATAGTCGGCGCCAGCTTCGATCAGGGCCTTCGCATTGTCCGGCGTGATGCCGCCGATCGCTACCCGCGCCACGCCGAGCGCGACGCTTTGCCTCAGCAGGTCAACCGGAGCAATCGCTGCGGTCGGCTTGGTCGGGGAGGGAAACATCGCGCCGAACGACACGTAAGACGCGCCTGTCCGAGCCGCAGTGCGGGCAATCTGCAGGGAATCCCGACAGGCAACACCCACGATCGCGGCAGCTCCTAGGCATTCACGCGCCGCCCGTATACGGTCCGTGGAATGGGCGAGGTGCACGCCCTCGGCGCCAATGGTGCGTGCCAGGTCCAGATCCTCGTGAATGATCAGGGGCACGCCGTGAGACCGACACAACTGCAGGATCGCCGCGGCTTCGGCGTGACGACGCGCGTCCCCGGTCTCTTCGTTCAGGTATTGCAGCAAGCGGGCGCCGCCGGCCAGTGCTTGAGCCACGACGTCCAGCAGGTCGGCGCGTGGCCCGTTCGTGATCGCATACAGGCCGCCTGCGAGTGGGGCAGGATTGTTCAAAGATGGGCCTCCGTATGCCGTGCCTGTCGGCAGAATGGGATCGTCGTGCTTTCGTATTGTCGATTGAGTTGCGAGAATGTCCTATTCCCGCAGTGATCCGAAGAAACCCGACCATGAGCCAGAGTTCCCCTGAAGCCGCCGCCTCGCGCAAATGGATGTGCGTCGTCTGTGGCTACATCTATGACGAGGCAGTAGGCGTACCCGACGAAGACATTCCGGCCGGCACACGCTGGGAGGACGTACCTCAAACGTGGACCTGTCCCGACTGTGGCACGACCAAGGACGACTTCGAAATGATCGAGATCGACTGAACGCAGAATCCCGACCGCAAACCGTCAGAATCCGTCAGCGCACCGGCCGGATCACCTGTTCTGATGTTCCTGCGCACGATTGGTAGCGCGCCAGACAAGGAGCATCTCATGTTGCAGTTCATTCCCTTTGAAGACGACTGGGACGCACTGGAACGTCTGCGCCCCGAGGATCTCATCCCCTACCGCATCGGGCTGTTGCCGGAGCCGGCTGTAGCTGTTCCGGCGTCAGAACTTGCCCCTGCTCCGGTGTGTCGTTCATCGGTGCCGAATGGCCATCGACCAGATCCTGCCTGCTAGCGAACACTGCCGATGCGCCGCCGGGGTTGCAGTTCACGCGGCGTGGCTGACCATGATAAAGCGCCAAGATGGGCGGAATGGTCCGAAAACTTCACGTAAGCCCTTCCAACGGAAGCAACGCGGCGCTATCATGCTCGCCCCTTCGACGACACGTCCTTTCGTCGGAACGGTCCGCAGCAAACCACGCCGAAAGCAAGACGCGCAGGTGTTGACGGCCTTGCAAAGCGATGTAGAATGGGCGGCTCACCCGGGACGAAAGGTCCCTGGGGTGTCACTGGAAACGGTGGCAGGCGAGAAGATCTTTGACAGTG
>JBDTEG010000202.1:0-6762 GCA_039922695.1 Rhodanobacter sp.
TCAGGCCGGGGAGTCGGAGCATGTCGATGGGCAGGCTGTTTCGCCGATTTGCCGAATCCACCTCACGCCAGGCAGGGAAGCCTCTGGCGTTCAGTCTGGCCGTGGCGCTGGTTGTCATCTGGGCTGCCACCGGCCCGCTGTTCCACTTCGGTGACACGTGGCAACTGGTGATCAACACGTCGACCACCATCATTACCTTCCTCATGGTATTCCTGATACAGAGCAGTCAGAACCGCGATACCGGGGCGCTGCAAATCAAGCTGGACGAGCTGATTCGCACCAGCAGGGCACACAATGCCCTGTTGAATCTGGAAGAGCTTGACGACGACGAACTGGAACGTATCCGCAAGCACTATTGCAAACTGGCGAAGAGCGCTCGGGACACCGTTGCCACGATTGAACGGGACGTGCAGGACCTGCACAACGACGACGACGGCACGGCTGCCAGTCGCCAAGGCGCAGACTGAAAACGGTTGCCGTCGGGTCAGGCGGCGATCGGTCGCCGGTCGCGCGGCAGTCGGCTGACCAGGAACTCCATCTGGTCGGACAGGATGTTGCGGTTGGACAGGATCAGGTGCTCCACCCAACTGGGCCGGTACGGCACAGCCAGCAATGGCATGTTGGCCTGCTGAGGAGTCCGGTTGCTCTTCTTGAGGTTGCACGGGAGACAGGCGCTGACCACGTTTTCCCACTCGTCCTTGCCTTGTCGCGATATCGGCAGCACGTGGTCCCGGGTCAGCTCCAGCCGGGTGAAGTGTTCGCCGCAGTACAGGCAGATATGACGGTCGCGCGCGAACAACGCAGTATTGGTCAGCGCCGGGGCCGGGTCGATGGCGTGCTGGCGACAATGGCCGGTGCTGGCGATGATCGGATGCAGTTGCAGCATGCTCTGCACGCCGAGCAGCCGGTTGTGGCCGCCGTGCACGGTGAGGCAGGGATCGCCCAGGGTCCATGCCACCGCATCGCGCACATACAGGCACACAGCATCCTGCCAGCTGATCCAGTCCAGGATGCGGCCGGCAGCGTCCAGCGACAACACGCGGGTCGCATGGAGATTGGCGGATGTTGACGCGTCCATCAGCATGTGGATCGTCCTTCGACCAGGGCTTTGCAGGAACTCGCGGGCAAGGCAGCACATGCCTGTCCGCCTGCAGCATAAACCACTGCGCGCCAGTTCGCATGAAGGCTGGCCGGGGCTTGCGGGGTCGGCGGTCGCCGCCGTGCGCGAGCGCTGATATCATGCGCGGTCTATGCAGACCCCACGCCGGGTTTGACAGGGGCGCTGCGGTGGTGGCCCGGCACGGCGGGGGACAGAGGTGGATCAACGTGGCTGAAGTCATTTTCTACGAGCACCCGGTGCCGCTCAATCGTGCCGATCACAAGCAACTCCGCCTGAGGGGCGTTCCGCACATGAAGTTCGCGATGAACGCGCACTCGGTGCCGCTGACCGTGGCGGAGTTTGGCGTGGCCGCACGCGACCTGATGATCGTGTTTGCCGGCACCGAGGTCGCCAACGCCGGCCCGATCGCGCTGCTTGGCCTGCGCCAGAACGAGAACCTCTACGTCGACGCGCAGGGGCAGTGGGGGCGGAACACCTACATCCCCGCCTTCGTGCGTCGTTATCCGTTCGTGCTGGGCGAGAAGCCGGAAGGCCAGGAAGGTGGCGACTTCACCGTGTTCCTCGATGACAAGTTCGAAGGTTTCACCACCGACGACGGCCAGCGCCTTTTCAACGAGGACGGCACCGACACCGAGTTGCTGACCAACGCGGTGGGTTTCCTGAGCGAGTTCCAGCAGAACATCGAGCGCACCCGGGCCTTCATGCAGCAACTGGTCAAGCACAACCTGCTGGAGCCGCGCAACGTGCAGTTGCACAAGGGCGAGCCGGACTCGGGCCAGGGAATCACGCTCAACGGCCTGTTCATGGTCAACGAGGAAAAGCTGCGTGCCCTGGACGAGAAGGTCACTCACGAGCTGATGCGCGAAGGCACGCTCGGCTGGGTGTACGCGCACCTGTTGTCGCTGGCCAATATCGATCGTCTGGCCGAGCGTCTGAGCGTGCGTGAGCAGGCGGATACGGCGGCGGCTACCAGCACGAACTGACATCTCGCATCCAGGACCATGAGAAGCCGCCTTCGGGCGGCGTCCTCGTTCCAGCGTCTCTCAGCGTACCGGCTTGACCAGTCGCAGCAGGTCCGTCGCGTACCCGCATGATTCGTACAGTGCCAGGGCGCGCTCATTGCCGGGGAATACCGCCAGTGTCACCAGCGCGCAATGGTGCTCACGTGCCCAGTTCTCGGCGTGCGCCATCAGTGCCTTGCCTATGCCGCGTCGTTCATGACCAGGTACCACCGCCACGTTGTTGACGTGGCAATTGGTGCGGCTGGTGAAAAAATCCCGGGTCTTCTGCAGCTCGATCAAACCGACCCGTTCGCCTTGTTCGTCCTCGGCCACGAACAGGAAGCTGTTCGCGGCTCCGTCTTCCAGGTGGTCGTGAAGATCCCGCCGGATGCCTTCGATACACTCGTGCCGCCGCCGCCATGCGGGCAGGGCGAAATCGACCAGGCGTGGCACCAGCGAGAGGATGAAATCGTCGTCGTCGTCGGCCAGACGAATCAGCAAGGTCGAGTCAGTCATCGCACGATCGGTCAGCGGGGTTGCCGCCGTTTCTACACCCTGGGCGTGGCTGGCGGAAGTCCCGCGCCGGCGGGGCGTGTATATTCCGGCGGGGTAGTCACGTTGGGCGCACCGCGTTGCCACGGATCGACCAAAGCTTCTGAGACCAAGGGGTGCATTTTTGTCCACTACGCGCCGAATCCACCTGCAGCCCGCCGACAACGCCGTGCTCATGCAAGGCATGGCGAACATCCGGCAAGAGATGAATCTGCCGATCGGTTTTCCGGCGGAGGTCGAAGCCGCCGCGGCCGCCGCCGCGGCGAGTCCGCGTTTGCCGGCACTGGATCGCACCGAGGTACCGCTGGT
The DNA here is from genome assembly GCA_039922695.1 of Rhodanobacter sp. Lineage (GTDB taxonomy): Bacteria > Pseudomonadota > Gammaproteobacteria > Xanthomonadales > Rhodanobacteraceae > Rhodanobacter. The sequence goes on from JBDTEG010000202.1 coordinate 2,983, forward strand.
CACCATCGACCCGGCCGAGTCCATGGATCTCGATCAGGCGATGTACGTGGAGACGTTCGGCAGCGGTTACCGGGTGTATTACGCCATCGCCGATGTCGCCGCCTTCGTCACGGCCGGTGATCCCGTCGACCTGGAAGCAAACCGGCGCGGCGAGACCCTGTACGGCGCCGACTCGAAAATTCCGCTGCATCCCAAAGTGCTTTCCGAAGGCGCGACGTCGCTGTTGCCAGGCCACGTGCGTCCGGCGCTGCTGTGGACCATCGAGCTCGATCTTGCTGGCCGGTTCGCCGGGATCGATGTGCGCCGGGCCCGCGTGCGCAGCCGGGCCAAGCTCGACTACGTCGGCGTGCAAAAGGCCATCGACGCCGGCCAAGCCGATCCGATGTGGGCCGTGCTGCGCCGGATTGGCGAGCTTCGTCGAGAGCTCGAGCAGACGCGCGGTGGCATCAGCCTGCCGCTGCCGGAGCAGGAGATCAGCGTGGTCGATGGCCGCTGGACGCTGGCGTTTCGTGCGCGCCTGGCGATCGAGGACTGGAACGAACAGATTTCCCTGCTGACGGGGATGGCGGCGGCTCGGCTGATGGTGCAGGCGCAGGTCGGCTTGCTGCGTACCTTGCCCGAGCCTGACCCGCGAGCATTGCAGCGGCTGCGCATCACCGCCCATGCGCTCGGCATCGACTGGCCGGCGGCGCTGGATTATCCCGGTTTCATCCGCTCACTCGATCCGTGCAAGGATCGCCACCTGGCGATGCTGACGGCATGTACCTCGGTGCTGCGTGGCGCCGGCTACGCCGCCTTCAATGGCGCCCTGCCGGCGCAGCCGATGCAGTCGGCGATTGCCGCCGAGTACACGCACGTTACGGCGCCCTTGCGTCGTCTGGTCGATCGCTACACCGGTGAGACCTGCGTGGCGCTGTGCGCGCGGCAACCGGTGCCGGACTGGGTCCTGGCCGCCCTGCCTGGCCTGCCGGCCACGATGCAGGCGTCCGGCCATCGTGCGCATCAGTACGAAAAGGCCGTCCTGGACCTGGCCGAGGCGGCCGCGCTGGCTGCGCGGGTCGGCGAGCAGTTCGACGGTGCCATCGTCGAAGTTGCGGCGGATGCCAACCGCGGCGTGGTGATGCTGCGCGACCCGGCGGTCGAGGCCGGCGTGACCGGAGCATCGCCCCTGCCACTCGGCACCGACGTCAGGGTGACGTTGGTGGAGGCCGATCCGGAAACGCGAACGACACGCTTCGAGCTGGGCTGATCGGCTCTCGCGGATTTCTGTGACGGCGCACCGATCGCGACCGCACCGGCGGAAAAGTTGTTTCCCGGCAGTCAGGGAGACATGACCGTTGGCGGTCGCCATCGTGTATCCCGGCTATCCGCCGCTGGTCGCTGCTTGACGCATGGAAACCTGCGCGGCTGATTTCGCCCAGGTGATCGGCTGTTCCAATCAGGTACCCGGACTCGTTCGCCTGATCGCGCGCGAGAAATCGGCGTTGATGGCACTGGTCCTTGCGCGCTCGGTAATGCGGCCACGCTGGCGCAGTACGTTCACGGGGACGTTGCGATCGACCGCGCCCACCCGTTGCAGGTACTCGGGGAGGTAGCCGGTGAGCAGCAGACGCACGTCCCACGGCAGGCCGGCATCGATCTGGCGAGCCATGCGATAGACAATCGTCGTGCAGTTGGAGGTGAAGGTGTTGTAGAACGCGGGCTCGGCGGCAAGCCGGTTCGCCGCACGCACGTACGACACGAACAGCGCTTGCAGCGTGGGTTGCTCCATCCGCAGCGGGTAGAGATACACGTCCTCGCCGCGGATGTTGGTGCGCACGCGGATGATGTCGTTCTCGTCGGCGGCGACCAGGACGGTTTCGAATTGCTTGAAAAAGCCGCCGATCGAGGAATATTGCTGGTCACGACTCTTGCGTACCTCGACCGAGAACACCAGGTGGCGACCGTCGTCGAAGCAGAACGAAATCATCGCGTGGGCAATGGCGCGGCTGCCCCAGTGCGACACCAGCGCGTCGGCACCTGCCAGCCGGGCAAGGTCGTAGCTGCGGGTCTCCCAGCGGATGTCGTAGTCGGCATCGCTGCGCCAGTCGAAATTTCGCACGTTGTCGAGCCGCACGTGATTGCCCTGCACGGTGCCCATCACCAACCGGGCCACGTCGTCTCGCCAGTCGCGTTGCCCGGAGGGCGCGATCCTGACCCACCACAGCAACAGCATTGCGTACGTCGCCGCGTAGACGCCCAGCGGTAGCCAGCTTCGTTGGAGGATCGCCAAAGCCGCCAGGGCCAGCACCAGCAGGCCCCACACCGTGCAGGCGAGCGTGCGGGCGAGCGTGCCACCCGGCAACCGGTACCACAGCGCCAGTCCGCCCCACGCACCCGAACAGAACGCGAGCAGCGAGCCCAGGGCAATGATCGCCATGTGGCCCAGCATCCAGAGCTTGCTCGCCATGTGTCTTCTTCGTGTTGATGGCCCCGCGCCAGCGTGCCGATTCCCTGACGTAAACACAACGTACCTGGTCCGATGGTTCTCACGGGATGACCGGCCGTCCCTCGACCCTGAAGTCAATGGAATGTGTCGAGTGGCGGCGGGCCATCGGGTGATGCTGGATGGAAGGGCATGCTCATGCACTCTGCTGGCGTGGTCAGTACACCCGGAAGCTGCCTTGCGCAGGTGCGGACAGATAGCTGTTCGTCGCGGAGCGCCGGGCCCGCGCGTTCAGGCCGGCTTCGGCACACCGAGCCTCTCTCCAGTCGGCAGCACTGAACGGAAGGTCGGCGACGTCGCAGCCGCGCAGCCGGGCTTCGATCGCACGCAGCCGGCAGAAATCGAGGTAACCATCCACCTCGTTGGCCAGCTGTGGCCAGGCGGCATCCATCAGGATGGCATCGTCCAGTCGACCGACCTGGGGAAGTCCGTGTGGAATCAGCCTGCGCTCACTGCGCTCGTAGTCGACCACCAGCCGCGCCGGCGCGATCACGCGCTCGGCGGTTTGCCAGCTCGTGTCGGCGATCATGCGGCCCACCGCATCGATTCGTTGCAGGCGCTGTTCGATCCCGGCGGGCTGCGTCTGACGGTTCACCGGTTGCACCAGCTCACGGGAGGCGGTGGCCAGCTGGTCGCGGTGGATTGGAAAGTGCTGCAACACGGCCAGCAGCTGGTTGAAATGGGCCAGCGCTTCCATCCTCACCAGGAAGTCACCGACGAAGTGGCGTCGGGCCGGGTGGTTCAGGTTTGCAGCAAAGGGTCCCTGCAGGGCAGGGGATAGGGGTTTCAGGATGGCGATCTGGGCATTCATGGCGGTTCCTCAACGGTTGGTGCGCCACCGGATGGGGCGCAGCCACAGATTCCACCGCACGCCGTTTTCGGTCATGATGGATATGCAAGGGTTGTATGAGCGAACGCTGAGGTTTGTGTGATCGCGTGAGGTTTCCCGATGGACCGCACGAAATCGGGCGCCAGCATGGCGGGTGCAACGCCCTACCACTTTGACGACATCGTGGTCGACCCGGCCGCGCACAGCATTGTGCGAGCCGGCGTCGCACAAGCGGTCGAGCCGAAAACCTTCGCCGTGCTGATGGCGCTGTTGCAGCACGCCGGTGAACTGGTCGGCCGCGATGACCTGCTTGACGAGGTATGGGGGCACCGTCACGTCACCCCGGGCGTGCTGACCCGGGCGATCGCGCAATTGCGCCATGCACTGGGTGACGATTCGCAGCAGCCACGCTATATCCAGACCCGGCACGCGCTGGGCTACAGCTTCATCGGGCAGTTGCAGACTG